>CP016211.1:13717500-14022500 GCA_001931535.1 Minicystis rosea | reverse complement strand
CGGCTTGAGGCCGGTGAGGAGGCGCTTCTCGGCAGCACGGGCGCGCTCGTTGACGATGTCGTCGCGAAGGCGCGCGACGCGGGCTTCACCTTCGAGGATCTGCGCCGGGATCTTCTCGAGGAGGAGGATGACGTGGAAGCCGAAGGACGACTCCACGATCTGCGAGAGCGCGCCGCGCGCCGGGAGCGCCAAGGCCGCCGCGGCATAAGCGGGATCGAAGTTGCCGCCGCCGGCTTGGAGGACGCGGGTGTCGGCGGCCACCGGGGGAAGAGGTTGGATGGTGACCTCGAGGTTGTCGCGCGGGACGGCGGAGGCCGCGACGCGGAAGGCGCTGGAGAGCGGATCGGGATCTTCGGTGGCGAGCTGGCGCGTGACGGGGAGAGGCGCGCCCTCCGCGAGCGGCATGGTGCCGGCGCGATCGGCGATGGGCACGACGGCGGCACGAATGGCTTCGGCGACGGCGCGCGCGCGGGAGCGAACGCCTTCGCCGTCCTTCTCGCGATTGAATTGCACGACGGCGTGCACGGTGCGCGCCCCCTCGGGGCGATCGACCTCGAGCCACTTGCGGGCCGCGGCTTCGCGGAGCTCGGCTTCGGTCGGAGGCGTGGCGCGCGCCTCGGCGAGGATGCGATGAAGGAGACGGCGCGCGAGCGCGGCGGAGACTTCCTGCTCGACGCTCGGCGCGCGATCGAGGCCGCGCGCCATGGCTTCGCGCGCGAGGATGGCGTCGCTCACGGCGCGATCGCGGGCCTCGGTCGGGGCGACGTGCTGCGCGGCGGCGATGCGCGCGACGCCGTCGGCGGAGATGTCGAGCGGGGCCACGCGCGCGACCACACCGGCCGGGAGGACACGGCTCGCCGGCGAGGGCGCGCCGCGATCACACGCCGTGAGCGAGAGGGCGAGCGCGACGAACAAGGGGAAGCCTCCCCAACCGCGCTCCTTCGCCTGTGCGCTCGCCCGCGTCATGAGATCGATCCGCCCTTCGTTACGCGGTGCCCCCGCGAGGCCGGAGCAGCTCCGTCGAGGCGCGCAGCGCGAGGCCGCCCACGACGAGGAGATA
This sequence comes from Minicystis rosea, assembly GCA_001931535.1. Lineage (GTDB taxonomy): Bacteria > Myxococcota_A > Polyangia > Polyangiales > Polyangiaceae > Minicystis > Minicystis rosea. The sequence goes on along the minus strand of CP016211.1, from coordinate 14,021,440 downwards.
GATGGCCCTGAAGTCGTCGCGATCCCCGAGCGCCCGAATCCCGACCGCAAACGCCACGGCCGCGGACAGGAGGAGCAGGAGGGCGAAGACGTCGAGCACGCGCGTCACGAGGCGAGCTTATCAGCACCGGGCACCGAGGCGTCAGAAGAGCGCCGAACAAAATCGGATTGCGCCCGACGAGCAGGCGCGAGCGCCGCGCCGCTCGAAAGCCAATCGAGGGAGAATCGCGCCGAATCGAGGCCTCCGCACCAAGCGGATGAGCAGGGCGAGGCCCAACCGAGCCGGGCGATTCAGCGCCGCAGGGCGGTGAAGACGGCGCCTCCGACGGCCACGGCGCAGAGGAGCAGCAGGGCCCGGACGACCGGCGGTGTGAGGCGGCGTCCGGTCGAAGCGCGCCTCTTGTCCCGTGCGGTCGCGACCACGCCGGCGGCCGTGACCATGCCGACCGCACAAGCGAGCGCGACGGCCTGCGCGAGGAGCGCGCGATCCGGATCACGAACCCGGAAGGCAAGCACCAGGTATCCGAGCGCGGCCGCCACCGCCAACGCGGTGATGGGCACGGCGCCGAGCGGCAGCGCGGCGCGCGGCAAGAGCAATGGAGCCTCGGGATCGGCGGGGATCGCCTCGGGCCCGGGGCCCCAGCGATCGCTCCACGAGAGGGCGAACACGCCCCAAGCGATGGCGCCGAAGACGCCGCGGACCGAGTCGAGCCGCAGGGGATGAATGGCCTGCGCACCGAGCAACCACGTCGCGACGGCGAGCGCCACGAAGAGCGAGATGCCGAGATGCCGGCCGGCCCGCGCGTTGCGGCGCGCGAGGATGGGCCCGCCGAGCCCCGCGGCGAGCGCGAGAACCGAGAGCAACCCCGCGCCGATCGGCGATCCGCGCGAGAAGCCGGCCGGCGCCAGCGTCGTCGCCCAAGCGATGAAGACCGCGAGCAACGTGGGCGGCGCGCGGCCGACACGCAGCTCTTCGGCGAGCTTGGAGCGCTCCCCCGGCGTGCCGGGGACGGCGTCGTGGGCGGCGGCGCTGCTTTCACCGGCAGCGTCGGCGGCCTTCTCGAGCCCCTCGTCCCCCGCTGCCATATCAGGCCGTGTGGCGGAGGAGCCTCGCCGTCGCGATCAGCTCGGCGTCCTCGTTGCCGGGATCGACGGCGCTAGGCGCGCCGTCCGATTCGGTGGCGACCTCGAGCCCGAGCTTCTGCCAAAGGCCCTTGTCGAAGAGGTGGCTCGGGCGAACGTTGCCGAGCGCGGCCAACATGTTGCGGCGCGCGCCGGGATACTTGGCGTCGAGCTCGGCGAGGAACCCGCTCACCTGCTTGCGCTGGAGGTTCTCCTGCGAGCCGCAGAGATCGCAGGGAATGATGGGGAACGCCTCCTCCGCCGCGAACGCCGCGAGGTCCGCCTCCGCGCAGTAGATGAGCGGGCGAATGACGATGTTGTCGCCTTCGTCGGAGACGAGCTTGGGCGGCATGGCCTTGAGCTGACCCGAGAAGATCAGGTTCAGCATCAAGGTGGTGATGGCGTCGTCGCGGTGATGGCCGAGCGCGATCTTGGTACAGCCCATTTCCCGCGCGAGCCGATAGAGGATCCCGCGGCGGAGGCGCGAGCAGAGGGAGCAATACGTCTTTCCCTCGGGGATCTTGTCGGTGACGATCGAGTACGTGTCTTCGGCCACCATGCGGAAGGGGTAGCCGTGCGCGGTCATGTAATCGGTGAGGTAGTGGCCCGGATAGCCCGGGTGCCCCTGATCGATGTTGACCGCGATGACCTCGAAATCGACGGGCGCCCTCTTCGCCAGATCGACGAGGAGGGCGTGCATCGCGTAGCTGTCCTTGCCACCCGAGACCGCGCACAGGATGCGGTCGCCGTCCGCGATCATTCCGAAATCGTCGATGGCGCGGGCCAGCGACTTGGCGAGCTTACGGCGGAGCGTCGACGGCCGAAGGCCGTCGGGCGAGGACGTGTTCCCGGGCGGCGACATGGTTCGGCTCGTCTCGATCAGGTGGAGGCGTAGTCTTCGATGAGCTTCAGGAACGTGAGCACGCCGTGCCCCGTCCCGCCCTTGGCGTAGACGCCGTAGGCCTTGTTCGCCATCGAGGGGCCGGCGATGTCGATGTGGGCCCAGGGCGTGTCGCCCACGAACTCGCGGAGGAAGAGCGCCGCCGTGATGGCGCCGCCCCAGCGATCGGCGACGTGCTTCATGTCGGCCCAGTCGCTCTTCAGGCCTTCGCGGAGATCCTCGGCGAGGGGCATGTGCCACATGGCTTCGCCCGCGGCCTTGGAGGCCTTCTTCAGCTTCTCGGCGACCTCGTCGCGGTTGGCGAAGAAGCCCGACACCGTGGTGCCGAGCGCGACGACGCAAGCGCCCGTGAGGGTCGCGTTGTCGACGATGAGGTCGGGCTTGATGTCCTTGGCGGCGTACGCGAGCACGTCGGCGAGCACCAGGCGGCCCTCGGCGTCGGTGTTGATGATCTCCACCGTCTTGCCGTCGTAGGAGCCGAAGATGTCGCCGGGCCGGTAGGCCGCGCCGTCGGGCATGTTCTCGGCCGAGCCGATGAGGCCGTGCACCTCGACGGCGGGCTCGAGCGCGGCGACGGCGGCCATGAGCGCGACGATGTTGGCCGCGCCGCCCATGTCGCCCTTCATCTCTTCCATGCCCTGCGCGGGCTTGATGCAGAGGCCGCCCGAGTCGAACGTCAGGCCCTTGCCCACGAAGACGAGCTTCTTCTTGGCGCCGCCCTTGGGCTTGTAGACGAGGTGGATCATGCGCGGATCGCGGGCGCTCCCCTGCCCGACCGCGATGATGAGCTTCATCCCCTTCTTCTCGAGCTGCGCGCGATCGAAGACGTGGTGCTCGAGGCCGTTCGCCTTGGCGACCTCGACGGCGCGGGCCGCGAGCACGGCCGGGTAGAGCTCGTTCGGTGGCTCGTTGATGAGGTCGCGCGCGATGCAGACGGCCTCGCCGATGCGCTGGCCGAGGGCGACCGAGTCCTTCGCGTCCTTGCCGGCCTTGCCGTGGACCACGAGGCTGGCGCGCTCGAGCTGAACCTTGGGCGCGCGCTCACCCGTCATGTACTTGGTGAAGCGGTACGCGCCGAGCACCACGCCCTCGGCCGCGGCGCGCTCCGCGGCGCCGTCGGGCAGCGAGACGGGGACCTCGATGGCGAGCGAGGTGGCCTTGGCGCCGATGGAGAAACGCGCGCCCTTGGCGGCGAAGTTGCGAACGTCGGCCTCCGTCATCGCCTCGGGCTTGCCGACGCCGATGAGCAGCACGCGCGCGGGCTTGAGATCGCTGCCGGTCGTGGGGAGATCGAGCGTCTGATCCTTCTTGCCGGTGAACTCTTCGCGCTTGACGGTCTTCGCGAGCGACGGGCCGAGCGCCTTGGCGAGCTCACCGAGCGCCCCCTCTTTCATCGAAGAACCTTCGGGAACACCGAGCACGAGAAGATCGGCCGCAACGCTGAGCGGCTCGGTGGACGAGAGGGAGAGCTTGATCGGCATGGGGCTCCTGAGTCGGGGCGCTTTCGAGGGGCGCGCATCTTAAGCACGGGAACGGGGATTCGTCGATGGCCGAGCGGGCCCGTCGGCCGAGGAGCCCATCTCGACCGACCGGCCGCCATGCGGGCGGACGCTACGCCCCGCCGCCCGCAGACTCAGGGGCAGCCGAACGCGCAGCCGCTCCACACCACGTCGACCTCGGTCTCCGAGGGAAACTCGAACTTCACCGGATCGGTGGTGGCCATCAAGCCGGAGGGCGTGCCCCAGCAGCTCCCGTCGGATTCACACATGCAGCTGTCGGCCGGGCAATCGGCGAAGGCCACCGCGCTGGGCCGCCACGTCCCCGTCGGCGCCGCCACGATGCGCGAGCACGTCGTATCGTTCTGGAACGCGTAGCACTGGGCCGGCATCACGAAGCCGGAGAGCAGGCCGACGCCGCCCCAGCTCACGTCGATCGACTGCCCCGGCTCGAGGCGGCGCGCCGAGGGCGCGCAGGCATCGCAGGCGATCGGGCCTTGGCTCTGCCGCTCCTCACACGTCAGGAGGCAGCCTCCCGAGAAAGACCAGTTGGCCGCGTCCTCGCCGCCGGCAGCTTGGAACAGCTCGTACTCCGGTGTCGAGCCGCAGTCGGCGCGCACGTAAATGGTCTGCGAGGTCTGGTTGCGGAAATGAAGCGTGACGTTGCCGATGCTGGTCTCGTCATCGAAGCCGGCGCAGCTGTCGCCGCCGATCCCACCGCTGCCGCCGTTGCCTCCGCTGCCACCGCTGCCGCCGGCGCCACCGCTGCCTCCACTCCCACCGGAGGCGCCGCCGCCGGTCGTCACGGAGCTCCCGCAAGCCGCGGTCATCAGCATCACCAACCCTGAAGCGAAGAGAGCGAGAATACGAATCTTGTTCATCGCCGGCCGGACAGCAGCACGCGTGCCCGGACGGGACATGCGAAATCCAGCCAAATCAGGCTGGTTTCTTGTGCCAGCGTGGGCCATCGCCGCCCGGGACGCGCGCTTCATGTCAGACGCCGAGCGAACGATGGCACGTGCTCTGCAAAGCGCGGCAACGATGCTCTCCACCTCACGCCCGATAGCTTCCGCTGACACCCTCGACACGCCTCTCTTCCACGAGGCTCCACGCCCTGTGGCTCCCCGGACGGTCCGGGTCGCCATCATCGACGGCCACCTCCTGTTCCGCCAAGGGCTGCGCGCGCTCCTCGCGAGCCAGTCCGACATGATGGTGGTCGCCGACGCCGCCGACGCGAGCGCGCTCGGCACCGCAGATCTCGCGCCCGACGTGGTCATCGTCGACGTGGGACACGGCCCCGGAGACAGGCTCGCGACCACGCGTGAGGCGCTGCACCGGTGCCACGCGTGTCGCGTGCTGGCGCTCGCCGGCGCGCCCGACGAAGACCTCTCCACGCGCGCCTTCGCTGCAGGTGCGAGCGGGTTCGCACGCAAGGATCAGGATGCCGCCGAGGTGGTCGCGGCCATCCGAGCCGTAGCCGGTGGGGAACGATACGTCGCACCCGGCACTTCGGATCCACGCGACGGCACTGCGCGTCCCGCGACGACGCCGGCCTGTCTCGCCGACCTCTCGCCGCGCGAGCGCGAGGTCTTCGATCTCGTGGTGCAGGGGCGCTCGAACCGCGGGATGGCCGAGCGGCTCCGCATCAGCATCAAGACCATCGAAGCGCATCGAACCAGCATCAACCGCAAGCTCTCGGCCCACTCGACGGCTGATCTCGTGCGCCTCGCGGCCCGTCACGGCCTGCTCCCGATCCACGGTTCGTAGCGAAACGATACGCACCGGAATGCTACACAGCGATCCGCTACACCCGTGCGCGGCAGGGCCTCCAGACCCGCGTGGTATCGTGGCTGGGAATGCCATGACGATCTCCCGGGTGCTCGTGGTCGACGACGAGCCGCACCTCCGCCGCATCGGCGAGCTCTGCCTGCAGTCCGTGGGTGGGATGGAGGTGAGCTTGGCTGCATCGGGAGCCGAGGCGGTGGCCATCGCGGTGGCACAGCACCCCGATGTGATCCTGCTCGACGTGAGCATGCCTGGTATGGATGGCCCGACGACGCTCGGAGCCCTGCGTGAACGACCGGAAACCGCGGACATCCCCGTGGTCTTCATGACGGCCAAGGTGCAGCGGCACGAGGTCGAACGTTACCTGCGGATCGGCGCCGTCGGCGTGATCGGCAAGCCGTTCGATCCGATGACGCTCGCCGACGAGATTCGACGCATCTGTGGAGAGGGAACGTGAGCACCGAAACGAGGGCAAGGGTAGAAGCAGCGCTGGCCGAGATGCGCGCGGACTACACGCGCAACCTCCCCGCCGCCGTCGAGCGCATCGCGGGCGCCGTGCGCGAAGCACGTGGCGACGACGACGCGCTCCAACGCGCGACCGACGAAGCACACCGCATCCACGGCACCGCCGGCTCGCTCCAGCTCTGGGCCATCAGCGTCGCCGCCGGACACGTGGAAGAAGCGCTGGAGCAGGTCGCGCACGCGCGCACCGACACCGCGCTCTGGGACCTCGTGGGCAACGCCCTGGCCCGGCTCGACGCGGTCGCCGGACGCTGATCGCGCGCGCCGCGCTCGCGACACTGGGCTTCGCAAGGCGCGACGCGCTCGCGTGACGCTGATCGCGCGCGCCGCTGGGCCGACACGACGCGTCCAGTTGCGGCCTTCGCAAGGCACGATTCGACGCGTTCGCAAACGCAGGTCGCACCCGACGTAGCGCTTCGCTCGGCGCGCTACGGTGCGTCCAGTCGCGACCTTCGCAAGGCACGGCTCGACGCGCTCGCAAACGCAGGTCGCACGCGACGTAGCGCTTCACTCGGCGCGCTACGGTGCGTCCAGTTGCGACCCTCGCAAGGCACGATTCGATGCGCTCGCACCATGCGGATCGCGCGCCGCGAGCGCGACGCTCAGCGCGCGATCAAGCGTCCAGTTGCGGCCTTCGCAAGGCACGATTCGACGCGCTCGCACCATGCGGATCGCGCGCCGCGAGCGCGACGCTCAGCGCGCTACCACGACGCGTTCGGTCGCGGCCTTCGATTCGAAGGCCCGAAGCGGCCTGAAAACCGCGGGTGGATGGCGAAGTGCTGAGGCCCCGGGAGCGGCGTGGCATTGTCCCTCCACCCACCACGAAGACCGAGGGCGTGCCCCTCGCCGCGTGAATCAGGGGGTTTCGGGAGAGCTCGTGCGCTCGCGCTCGGGGAGCTCGAAGTGGAAGATGGCGCCGCCGTCGGGGCGAGGGTCGTAGCCGATGGTGCCGCCGAGGTTCTCGATGATGGTCTTGCAGATGGCGAGGCCGAGGCCGGTGCCCGTCTTGCGGCGCGCGTCGGAGGCGTCCGCTTGGCTGAACTTCTGGAAGAGCCTCGAGAGAAACTCCGCGGGCACGCCCGGGCCACGATCTTCGACGCTCACGCAGACCCATCCGTCGCGGCGGGTGATGCGCGTGACCACGGTCGCGCCCGGCGGCGAGTGACGGATGGCGTTCGAGAGCAGGTTGGCCACGACCTGCGCGAGCCGATCGCGATCGGCCAACGCGACCGCGCCGGCGGCTTCGTCGACGAGCGTGAGCGACACGCCCTGCTCGGCCGCGTGCGGGCCGCTCACCTTCACGACCTCTTCGAGGATGGGCGCCACCAGCGTCAGCTCGCGGCGCAACGACATCTTGTCGGACTCGAGCTTCTGCACGTCGAGCAGCTCGTCGACGAGGCGATGGAGCCGGCGGCACCCTTCCCCGGCGATGCGGACCATCTCCTGCGCTTCGGCCGGGAGCGGCCCGAGCACGCCGCTCTCGAGCAGCTTCATCGCGCCCAGGATCGACGTCAGCGGCGTGCGCAGCTCGTGGCTCACGGTGGAGACGAACTCGTCCTTGAGGCGCGCGATCTTGCTGCGCTCGAAGACCCGGCCGAGCTGCGCGGCCACGTGCGCCATGGCCTCGAGCATGTCCGGGTTGGGCGCGCGCTCTTCGTAGGCGAAGCACTCGATCGCGGCCACCGTCTCCTCGCCCACGACCACCGGCAGATGGAGCGCGGCCCGGAGCCCCGCCATCGCGGCCGCCGTCGCCACGGGGAGCGGCGCGCGCTCCGCGATCACGGGTGACCAGCGCGGGCCGGCGTGATCGAGCGTGCGTCGCGCCGTCTTGCGCGCGCGTCGCAGCGCCTCGAAGCGCTCGGGATCGGCCGCGTACCACACCTTCGTGGGCACGAGCTCGCGCGGCTCCGTGTCAGAGACGGCATACACGTGCCCGACCGGCCAGCCACCGAATTGGCAGATGCGCTCGACGGTGGTGGCGAGCGCCTGATCCAGCGTACGCGCCTCGTTGGCGCATTTTGCAACGTCGTAGAGCAGCCCCATGAGGGCCGTCTGCCGGTGGAGCACCGCCTTGGTCTGGCGGCGATACGTGACGTCCTGAATCACGCCGCGGACCATGACGGGCATGTTCGCGGGATCGCATTCGACGCTCCACTCGTTGCGGACGACGATCTCGGATCCATCCCCCCGGAGGCAGCGATACTCGGCGCGAAAGTGCTCGAAGCGATGCACGATCGAGCGGCGGAGATCGGTCTCGACGCGCTCGCGATCGTCGGGCGCGATGGGCTCGAGCAGCCCTTCGATGGTGGGCGCCGCGGCCCACGGGCGACGACCGAAGATGTCGTCGACGTCGCTGGTCCACTGGACCACGCCGGAGCGTAGATCCGTCTCCCAAAAACCAAGCCTGCCGGTGGTGCGGCGGCCATCGAAGTCGATGTCATCCCAGCGCAATGTACCGCCCCTGAATGGCAAACAGAGTGCCATATGGCGCGGAGTTGTGACCACCTTCGCTGTGATTCATGACGACGATACGAGGACGGCCTGGATTGGTGAGGGTGGGAACAATGCACGGCGACTCGCTCCAGCAATGGTGAGGTGCGGCCCCCTCATTCTCGAGGCGATCCGAGGCCTCGAGGCCGCAGTTGCGGTGCACACCCGTCATTCGTCGGGATCGCTATCTGAGGTCTCGATACAGCTTGGTGCGGCTCACGCCCAGCAACTTCGCGGCGGCGGTGATGTTGCCGCCGCAGGCCTCGAGCGCCTGGAGGACCGCGCTCTTCTCGATCTCGCGCAGCGTCCGGCCCGAGGCGTCGCTCGATTTGCCGCGCGGCCGCGGAGGCGTGACGGCCATCATGCGGCGCGACCCCCCGCGGATCTCCGAGGGCAGGTGGAGCACGCCGATCTCGCGACCATCGCAGGCCAGGCAGGCTCGCTGCAGGACGTTGTCGAGCTCCCGCACGTTGCCCGGCCAACGGTAGAGCGAGAGGCTCTCCAGCGCTTCGGTGCTCACCGAGCGAATGCCGCGATCGCGCGCGATGCGACTGCGACGCAGGAGCTCGGCGACGAGCAGGGGCAAATCCTCCGGGCGATCACGGAGCGCGGGCAGGCGGATGGGATAGACCACCAGGCGGAAGAACAGATCTTCGCGGAACCGCCCGGCGCGCACCTCGGCCGCGAGATCACGGTGCGTCGCGCAGATCACGCGGGCGTTGACCGGGATCTCGGCGCGGCCGCCGACGCGGACGATGACGCGCTCTTGGAGCACGCGCAGCAAGCTCGCCTGCGTGGCCGGCGACATCTCGCCGATCTCGTCGAGGAACAGCGTGCCGCCTGCGGCCTGCTCGAACTTGCCGCGATGCATGGCCGCCGCGCCGGTGAAGGCGCCCTTCTCGTGACCGAAGAGCTCGGACTCTTGGATCGCCGCCGGGATCGAGGCGCAGTTCACCGCGACGAAGGGCCCGTTGCGCGTCCAGCCGCCGTCGTGGATGGCCCGCGCCACCACCTCTTTGCCGGTGCCGCTCTCGCCCAGGAGGGCGACGTTGACGTCGACGTCACGCACCCGCTCGACGGCGCGGGCGACCTCGCGCATGACCGCGCTCTGGGCCGCGAGCGTGTCGATGAGGCTGCGCTCGCCGAGCTCGCTCTCCAAGCGGCGCATGCGCGCGATCATCGCGTGGTGCTCGACGGCGCGGCGCACCGTCTGACCGAAGCGGAGCGCGTCGATGGGCTTGGCGAGATAGTCGTAGGCCCCGGCCTTCATGGCCTCGACCACGGCCTCCACGCTCTTGCGTGCGGTCACCACGATGATGGGCACGTCGGGGCTCCGCGCGCGCAGGCGGCAGAGCACTTCCATTCCGGGCATGTCCCCCAGCCCGAGATCCAAACACACCGTCGCGGTCGTGCGATCCACCCCTTCGATCGCCGTCGCTCCCCGATCGAATTCGACGGCGTCGTAGCCGGCCTCGGCCAGCCATAAGCGGAGCAGCTTCCGCATCGTCGGATCGTCATCGACGACGGCGATGCGGCTGCCCTCGAGCTCGGGCCTGCGCCCGGGCAGCTCGTCGTTGACGAGAGTCACGTTGTCGGAGGTCAAATCCGACATGATTGCCTGACGCTCATCAGCGGCGGTGTCGCCGTTCGCTGGATCATGCCTGCGCCTCGAAGATTCGTCGGTGCGGCTGGGGTTGGGGTCGATCATGACATGCCGTGCAGCGGACGTCCGCGCACGACGCATCTACACGAAGCTAACACGCCACGATCCTGCGCCGTCAAGCCGCCGCGTCGCCGTCCGGTATGGCGGACACGTCCTGGGCGCGCTGTCCGCGAACGCGGACGAAGTCGTGCTCGGCCATCGACCGAAGCCCTCGGATCACCGTATGATTTGCGATTTCATCGAGATGGCATTCGCGTCGCAATGGCGAAGACCGCGACGCGTGTTGTGCGCGCGCATGGAGGATTCCATGACGAAGCGAGCATCTCGGGGGCTCCGAGCGATCGCGGGCAAGCCAAGGCACGGTGCCTCGACGTGGATCGCGTGGCTCGGCGCGCTGATCCTCGCGTCGGCGCTCCTCGCCGGCATGGCCGTGCTTCCGCTCACGGGCTCCATCGGCGACGCCACGAGCGCGCCCGCGCCCGAGGATCGAGCGGGTGCGGAACCGAGCGGCGCTGCTCACTGAGTCACGGGAAAGGACTCGCGTCCTTTCCCCCCGCCGGCGAAGCCGTCGGGGCCCCCCATACCTCGAACCACCCTCGCCCTTTTGAACGTCGCGCCGCGCGGGCCTCACGTTGTCTTTCTCGGTCACGCTCTGAGACGGCGTGGTGGGAGCTCCGTCGCGTGGCGGCGAGGCGCACGCGACGGAGCGAGGCAGATTGCGAACGAGGGCGCGTGGGCCGTCGCTCACCTTCCGCGCGGGCGCGCGGCGATCACTTCGGCTCGATCGACTTCGCGGTCTGTCCGAAGAGGATCTTCTTCGCTTCGTCATCCATGGGCGCGCTGCTCCTGAGCTCCTTGCCCACGGCGAGGCCGCGCGCCACCGCGGGGCGCGCTGCCATCGTCTCGAACCAGCGCTTCAGGTTCGGGAGCTCTTCCAGATCCTGTCCCTGGTTCTTGTGCGGCACGACCCACGGATAGGCCGCCATGTCCGCGATGGAGTAATCGCCGGCGAGGAAAGCGCGATCGGCGAGGCGTCGGTTCATCACGCCGTGGAGGCGATTGACCTCCTTCGTGTAGCGATCGATCCCATAAGGGATCTTCTCCGGCGCATATTGACGGAAGTGGTGCGCCTGCCCGGCCATGGGGCCGAGGCCGCCCATTTGCCACATGAGCCATTGCGTGGTCTCGGTGCGGCCGCGCAGATCACGCGGGAGAAACTGCCCGGTCTTGTCGCCGAGGTAGAGAAGGATCGCACCCGATTCGAAGATGCCGATCGGCGCTCCGCCGCCGGGCGGATCGTGATCGACGATGGCGGGCATGCGGTTGTTGGGGCTCAGCGCGAGGAACTCGGGTTTGAACTGCTCGCCTCGGCCGATGTTCACCGGGACGACGCGGTACGGAAGCCCGGTCTCTTCGAGCATGATGGTGATCTTCCAGCCGTTGGGCGTGGGCCAGTAATGGAGATCGATCATCGCGGTGCTCCTCTCGTGGAGCGTGCTCGATGGGGGAGATTCGGGCGTGACGCAAGCCTTCCGCCCACGCCGCGGTGCGGCGACAAAGTTGGCCGGCGACGGCGGGGGCGGTTACTTCCGCGACACGTCTTGGGGGCCTCGCGTGGAGGCGTCCCATTGCCCCGGCGCGCCGGGTTGCTCTGAGGAGATGACGGATGGGCTTGAAGCGCAGGAACCCCGCTCGTAGTCGCTTGCTGACCGCACCGGAGATGCTGACCATCATGGCCACGTCGCCGAAGCCTGCAGCGAACGTGCAGGCCCCGGCGCCGGCAAAGCCGGCCACGACCGAGACGGTCGAGGTCGCCAACGTCGATGTCGTGAAGACCGAGATCGCGAAGACCGAGATCGCCGGCGTCGCGAAGGTCGAGGTCGCTCGCCACGAGATCGAGGCGCCGCCTGCGATCACGAGCGACGAGCGTCATCGGATGATCGCGAAGGCCGCTTATCGGCACGCCGAGCGCGCGGGCTTCACCAGCGATCCGCTGCAGAATTGGCTCCTCGCCGAGCGCGAGGTCGACGCACAGCTCGCGCGCCTGGCGAGCTAGGCTCGAAGAAAGGACTCGCGTCCTTTCCCCATGGCTCGCCCACCCTCGCCTGCTTGGACGTCCCGCCGCTTCGGCCCGACGTCGACTTGATCGATCACGATGGGGCCGCAAGCGGCCCCCCAAACCCGTGATCAGACTTCGAGTCTCCGGCGAAGTCTTGCGCGATCGCGCATCGACGATCAGCCGGCGCCGCCGCCGATGTTGCCGCCGCCGGCCCCGCCGACGTTGCCACCACCGGCACCGCCGATGCCGCCGCCGCCGGCGCCGCCCGTGCCCTGCGGCTGGAGCGACGTGATCCACACCTTGAGACACTTGATCTCTTCGTCGGTGAGGGGCGTTCCGTCCTTCGGCATGCGCTCGCCGCACGACGGCTTGTCGCTCACCTTCATGATCAGCACGCTGCCCGTGGGATCGGTGGGATCGGCGAGGTTGCCGGAGCAGCCCGTGGCCAGGTGATCGACGAGACGAGCCCCGACGTCGGGCGACACGAGATCGAGGCCGTTCGCGGCGTCGGGCGGGCTGTGACAACCGGAGCCGGCGCACTTGGGGTGAGGATCTTCGCGGGCGCGTCGGGGCACTGCTCGCCGCCGCCTTCGCCGTTGAAGAGGAGATCGTCTTTGTTGTTGAGCGAGCCGGGACAGGCGGCGAGCGCCACCGCAGCGGCGATGCCGAAGCCAATCGCGGCGAGGACATGGGCGCGGGATCGATCGTCAGTACGCATAAGCGAGCCCCATTCGTAGCTTGAGCATCTCGTCGACGGCGCCGCCCGCGATGTACGGGTCGGCGAACTTGGGCGCGAAGGTCGCGAAGAAGCGCGTGTAATCGGCGGAGGCCCGGATCTCGAAGCCGGCCGCGATCTTCACGGCGAGGCCGCCGCCGACCTCGAGGCCGCCGAGGCTCGCGTCGCGGAAGCGAGCGTAGGTGGCGCCGCTCGAGAGCGCGCCGAGCCAACTCCCATGCACGGTGACGGCCACGCGCGAGATCGGGAATCGACCGTCGACACCGATGTGGAGATACAGATACGACACGTCCGGCGCGTCCTTCACCTCACCACCCTTTGCGGTGGCGAAGGCGAAGCGCTCGTATCCGACGCCGCCCTCGAGACCGAACATGGTCGAGTCGGCGACCTTGTCGGGGCGCGGCTGGAAGGGCAGATCGTCGACGCGCAGGCGATAACGAAGGCCGGCGCGCAGGCTGTCCCAGGTGGCGCTCGACCCTTCGAGCTCGGCCGACGTGGGCTTGGGGGCGAAGGCGCGCTCGTACGAGAACGTGAGGCCGAGATCGCTCACGATGGGAATGCGCGCCGACGCGACCGGATAGACCTCGACACCCACCGTCGGCCCGGGCGCGGGGAAGCCCGAATAAGGCACGAGGTTGAGGCTCGATCCATCGTTGTAACCGAACCAGCGTCCGCGGACCGTCGCGCCCACGTGCGCGATGATGATGGCCGTGCCGACCTCGTTCGCCGGACGCGAGGGCGGCGGTGGAGGCGGGGGCGCCGCGCGCGGCGGAGGCGGAGGCGCCGCGACCTCGGGCTTGCTCGGGAGGAGCTTTTGCATCGGCGCGTTGAGCTTCTGAGCGAAGAGCTCGCGCCGCGCGTGGTCATCGCCCGCGAGCGTGACCTCGTCGTCCAAGGCCGGCTCGTCGGACGCGTCGACCCAGAGGAGGCGCACCTTGATGGCGCCGCTGTCGTGGCGCACGCGCGCGACGATCACCGCGTCGGCGCCCACGCTCCCGCCCGCCTTCCGGATCTTGGCGAGCGCGCGGCCGCGCTGCTTCGGTTGCGCTAGCGCCTGCCCGAACGCGCTGCGCTGCCCGGCCTTGGTCAGCGCCTCGGCAAAGGCATCCACGTTGACCACGTGAACGGCCGAAGGGATGGAGGCGACGAGATCGCCCGTCACCATTTCTACGTCCTTGCCCTCGACGTAGACGGCCACTTGCCGCGGCTTGCCCGAAGGCGCTTCGACGGCGCCGGAAGGCGTCTGTGCCGTGGCCGGCGGTTGGCCCGCGGTGGACGTCTGGCCGAAAGCGGAGGGCGCGCTCGCGAGCGACGTCGCCGCGAGCGCGACGGCGATCGCGCGACCACAAGCGACATCGAGACAGCTCGCGGCTCGTCGATCGAGCCTCCGCGCGAGGTACCTGTCGATCACGGCCGCCATCATGGTCGACCTCGGGGCGCGCTGTCGAGCGGCGTATCGCGGTAAGCTGTCGCTCCATGGCCACCGTCCACCTTCTGCGTCACAAGCGCGGCGATACGCTGAAACTCACGATCGCTGGCAAGCTTCTCGTCACCGGCGAGGGAGAGGGCCAGATCCAGCAAACCTTCCCCAGCGCGGCGGCCGCCGCCGAGCACCTCGAACGCGTCCTCAACCTGCGCCGACGCGAGGGCTACACCGTGGTCGAGGTCACCGAATCGACCGCGGAGGCGCCCTTCGTGCCGCCCGATCCGCTCGTCTCCGTGCTCAAGCACGAGGCCGCGCGCGGTCGCACGACCATCACGTTTCGTGGCGCCAAAGTCCCGCGCGGGCTGTGCACGCAGATCGTCGCGCGCCTCGCCGAGGACGCGCCCACGAGCGTGCAGATCATCTGCGATCATGCGAGCCCTGGGCGGGACTTCGCAGCCGCGCTCGAAGGGAAATCGCTCCCATCGATCCGAGCGTTCATCTTCGACACGCACTTCCAGACGGTCACGCGCCAGCGCGAGAACTCCATCGGTGATCTCGGCGCCGTGCTCGCGGCCCTGCCGAACGTCGAGCGCGTCTTCGCCTCCGGCAAGCTCGTGCTCTCGGGCGTCGCGCACGAGGCGCTGCGCGAGCTCTATCTCTTCGGCGATCCCATCCCGACCGACGTCGCCCGCGGGCTCGGCCGCTGCCGGTTCCCCGCGCTCGAGACGCTCGCGGTGTCGCTCTGCTCGGACGCGGGCCCCGGCCCCGACGAGGCCTTCGCCGCGGCGATTCGTGCCCTCGCGGCGCCGCGCCTCGCGACGCTGCACCTCGACGCGCTCGAGGACGTCACCGCCTTCCTGCGGGCCCTCGCGGCGGAGCCGCTCCCGCCCTCGTGGTCCAGCGTGAGCCTCGGCGGCTCGGTGGCGGACGAGGACGATTTGATCGCGACGCTGAAGGATCATGCCGAAAGGCTGCGCGCGCTGCGCTCGCTGGGTCTGCCGCTGTCGGACATCTCGGAAGAGGGGATGGAGGCCGCGACCGAAGCGTTGCCCGCGGCCGAGGACGAAGGAGAGCTGCCCGAGGTCCTGCTCCCAGGCACCTATGGTGATTGGTGACATCGACTCGCGATCACGATGGGACGAGAAGCGGCCCCAACCCCCGCACCGGACGAGCGCGCCGGATCCGAAAGGTCATTGCGCGTCGACGAGATCCGCGGCCTTCTGCTGGCCGATGGTCACCGCGGCCGCGTGATCTTCCTTCTTCGACACCACGGCGCTCGTGCCGGTGAAGGCCACGTAGGTGACGCCGCTGTCGACACCGCCGACGGTGGGGCTCGGGTTGATGCCGAGCTCCTTCGCCATCGCATACGAAGCCTCGCCGATCACGCCGGCCGGGCCGACGTCGCCGAGGATGCCATACGAGATCTTCCCCCCGTAAATCACGGCCACCACGCTGCCGAGCTTGAGGCCGGCCTGCTTGTAATCGAATCCATTGCTCGCCATGGGGATGACGACGTAAGGCAGCGTCGAAGCGTCGAGCGGATTGCCCTTCGAGTCGGTCGCGGCCGTCTCGGCTTGGTAATACGGATCGGCCTTGCACGCCGCGCCCTTGCCGCCGTCGCAATCGACGTCGAGATCGGCAGTCCACCACACGGCACCGGGGATGCTGCAGATGGGCACCGACTTCGATCCACCGGAATCCTTGCGGAAGCTCGTCGTCCCCGCGAGCTGCTTGCAGCTCCCGAGCGCGGCCAGGATCTCCGCCGGCGTGACCGTCGCGCTGCCCCCGACGAGCTGCTGCTGCTCGATGACGATGACGAGCTGCTGCTGCTCGATGACGATGACGAGCTGCTCGACGGAGCGAGCTTGTAATACGTGCCGTAGCTCCAGCCCACGAGACCATCGTATTTGACGTTGTAGAAGCCGTTTTGCGGGCTCCCGGCGACCACGGTGACCTTGGCGCCTTCGGGCACGACATCGAGGATCGTGGCCGAGGTCGAGGCGGTCTTGCGGAGATTCACGTCGGTGGTGGCGATGAGCGTCGTCCCCACGGTCAGCGAGCCGCTCACGGCCGCGTTCTCGTCGGCGACGCCCTCTTCCGGCACGATTTCGGTGCTGGGAGGCGCACAGGCAGCGAGCGCGGTGGCGGCGAGGAGAATCCAGCGAAGGGAGGTGGTCGGCACGGGCGCTCTGCGCAGCAACCGGCGTGCCCGGAAGAGATGTTTGAACAATCGCGCACTTTGCCGAAGCGCGCCCACCGCGAGGTGGTTCCATCGCGGACCAGGATGGATCCCGATGGATCCAATCTCGCCCCCACGCTGCTCCATCGATGAGGCCCGGCGAGAGGCGATATCCATCCTGGAACAACGAGGCTTCGTCCGATGGAATCACGTCGCGATAACGAAGTGCCGTTGCGTCATGGCCCTTCGTCGGAGGGAGGGTGTCCTCCAATCATCGTCGGAGGACACCCACGTTCGTCACGCCGCGCGACCCGCGCCGTCGAGGGAAGCGAGATCGGCGGTGTCGAGCGCGAGGCCCACGGCGCCGAGGAGATCGTGGAGCTGCGCCACCGAGGTGGCGCTGGCGATGGGCGTCGTCACCGGCGGATGGTGGAGCTGCCACGCGAGCGCGACTTGGGCGACCGTCGCCTTGTGCTTCTCGGCGACCGCGCGGGCGGCGGCGAGGGTGGCCATGGCGCGCGAATCGTCGAGGTATTTGGCCACGCGATCGGCGCGCTGCGACTTCGGCTTGCTCGGGCCACCGTACTTTCCGGTGAGGAAGCCCGACGCCAGCGCGAAGTACGTGCAGACGCCGAGGCCGCGCTCGGCGCAGAGATCGGCGAGCGGTCCTTCGAAGGTGTCGCGCACGACGAGGTTGTACTCGGGCTGGAGCACGGCATACGAGGCGAGCCCCTTCTGCGCGCTGATGTCGAGCGCCTCGCGGAGCCGCGGCGCGCTGTAGTTCGAGGCGCCGAGCCAACGCACCTTGCCGGCGCGCACGAGGGTGTCGAAGGCGGTGAGCGTCTCGTCGAGGGGTGTCTTGGGATCGTCGCGATGAGCGTAATAGAGATCGATGCGATCGATGCCGAGGCGGCGCAGCGAAGCGTCGGCGGCGCGGCGGATCTGATCGGCGCGCAGGCCCTCGCCGATGTCGGGGCCGCCCATGCCGACCTTGGTCGCAATGACCATCTCGTCGCGACAACCGCGCTCGCGCAGCCACGCACCGAGCACCTCTTCGGACTCGCCGCCGCGATGGCCGGGCACCCACGCGCTGTAGATGTCGGCGGTGTCGATGAAGTTGCCGCCCGCGGCGCGGTACGCGTCGAGCACGGCGAAGCTCGCGGCGCGATCGGCCGTCCAGCCGAAGACGTTGCCGCCGAGGTTGATGGGGTAGACCTGGAGATCGGTGGCGCCGAGGCGGCGCCGTGCAGAGCTCGTTGTCATGCGCGCACCATAGCGGCATCACGCGCTGACGCACGTCGCCTTCCCCCGCGAGCAACCGAGCCCGGGGCGTGATGCATCGAGAGCCTCACACCTCCTCGCGCCCGCCGAGCCGGCGAGCACGGGAGAGGTCGCGCCGACTTCGTGCAGCTTGCTGGTACGCTCGCGCATCCCGAGGGCGCGCGACGAGGAAGGGCACCGATGACCATCGATGTTTGGATGCAACACCCCACGCTGCGATTTCAAAGGCACGAGATGTTCGAGCCGCTGCGCCGCTGGGCGGGCCTCACGGTGCCGGATGTCGAGCTGCCCATCGACATGACCGTGGCGGCGATGGATGCGGCCGGCGTCGAATTCGGTCTGCTCAGCGCGTGGTGCGCGCCCGAAGGGTGGCTCATCAGCAACGACGAGGTGGCCTCGTTCGTCGCGGCGCATCCCACGCGGCTCGCGGGGCTCGCCGGCGTCGATCTGCGGCACCCGATGCGCGCCGTGCGGGAGCTGCGCCGGTGCGTGCGCGAGCTCGGCTTCAAGGGTCTGCGCGTGATCCCTTGGCTCTGGGGCCTGCCGCCCAACGACCGTCGCTATTACCCACTCTATGCGGAATGCGTCGAGCTCGGCGTGCCGTTCTGCACGCAAGTCGGGCACACCGGGCCGCTCCGCACCTCCGAGACCGGAAGGCCGATACCGTATCTCGACGACGTGGCCCTCGACTTTCCGGAGCTCGTCATCGTTGCCGGCCACATCGGATATCCCTGGACCGAGGAGATGATCGCCCTCGCCCGCAAATACCCGAACGTGTACATCGACACTTCGGCCTACACCGCCAAGCGCTATCCGCCGGAGCTCGTGCGTTACCTCGCGCGGGACGGTCGCGACAAGGTCCTGTTCGGATCCAACTTCCCCATGATCCTCCCGCAAAAGGCCCTCGCCGATCTGGATTCGCTCGGGCTCGACGAAGGCGCGCGGGCGGCGTTCCTCGCAGGAAACGCGCGACGGGTCTTCCGTCTCGAACCGACCGGCGCGAAGGCGCCCTGATCGCTTCGGGCCCAAAGGGCGTTCCCCACAGGCACGCTGGGGCGCCCCGAAAACCAGACGACTGCTGGTCCGAAGCGCTGGTTTTCCGGTTAATATCGGGCTCGCCTTGGCGACCCTATCCCAACTGGAGTCACGTATGCGGCGAGCATGGCTCATCTTCGGGGCGATGATCGTCGCCCTCGCGCTGCCGGCGTGCGGCCGCAGCTTCCTCGACGACGACCTCGGCGCGCCCGCGGGCACCGGCGGCTCCGCACCCACGACGAGCAGCAGCAGCAGTAGCAGCAGCTCGTCGAGCAGCGGGACGGGCGGCTCGACGGGTTTCTGCGGCGACGGGATCGCCTCTCCCGACGAAGCTTGCGACGATGGCAATCCCTTCGGCGGCGACGGCTGCACCTCCGGTTGTCAGATAGAGCCGGGTTGGGCTTGCGAAGGATCGCCGAGCATCTGTGTGCTCCTCTGCGGGGATGGAGCGCTGAACGGCAGCGAGACCTGCGACGACGGCAACGACTTCGGCGGCGACGGCTGCTCCGCGGCTTGCACCGTCGAGCCTGGCTTCTCATGCATGGGTTTGCCGAGCATCTGCCTCCCCGTCTGCGGCGACGGCGTGGTGACCTCGAATGAAGGCTGCGACGACGGCAACGCCATCTCCGGCGACGGCTGCGACGCGTTCTGCAGCATGGAGGTCGGCTTCGTCTGCACGGGCTCGCCCAGCGTCTGCAAGACGCACTGTGGTGACGGCATCGTGGCGGGCAACGAGGCGTGCGACGACGGCAACATCTTCGCCGGCGACGGCTGCAACGGCATCTGCAAACCCGAGCAGGGCTTCACCTGCCTCGGCTCGCCCAGCTCGTGCACGACGAGCTGCGGCGACGGCATCCCCGGTGGGCTCGAGAGCTGCGATGACGGCAACGCCATCTCCGGCGACGGCTGCAACGGAAACTGCAAGCTCGAGCCCGGCTACACGTGCACCGGGGTCCCGAGCGTCTGCGTCCTGATCTGCGGCGACGGCATCAAGGCGGGCCTCGAAGCGTGCGACGACGGCAACACCAACGCGAACGACGGCTGCTCGCCCATCTGCGGCGTGGAGCCGGGCTTCACGTGCACCGGCAGCCCGAGCGTGTGCGTGGCCGTCTGCGGTGATGGCAAGAAGGCCAGCATCGAAGGCTGCGACGACGCCAACACCACGAGCGGCGACGGGTGCTCGTCGACGTGCAAGGTGGAGACGGGCTACCAGTGCAACGGCGCGGGCCCGGCGAGCTGCAAGCCCATTTGCGGCGACGGCATCAAGGTCGGCGGCGAGCCGTGCGACGACGGCAACCTCGCGAACGGCGACGGTTGCTCCTCGACCTGCAAGGTGGAGACGACGGGCCCGACCTGCGGCGATGGCATCAAGGCGGCGGGCGAGCAGTGCGACGACGGCAACCTCGTGAACGGCGATTGCTGCTCGTCCACGTGCCAAATCGAGGCCGGCTGCGAGATCGAAGCCAACGACACGATCGCGACGGCCAACGACTTCTCCGCCGTCGCCGTGGGCGGCAAGGTGAAGGGTTACATCAAGCCCGGCGCCGACAAGGACGTCTTCTCCATCGTGGTCCCGCCCAACGCCAAAGGCTCGATCACCGCAGCCACGCTCGACGGCTTCGTGAGCAAGACGTGCGCGTCGAACCAGATGGATACCTTCATCACCGTCTACAACGCCGGCGGCACCGCCCTCGGCGTCGACGACGACAGCGGCGCCGGCTTCTGCTCGCAGCTCACCGTCAACGGCCTGAGCCCGGGCACGTACTACGTGGAGGTGAGGAAGACGAACTTCGGCGGGCCCACCAACACGTTCGACTACACGCTCAGCATCTCGCTCCACCTCTCCATCTGCGGCAACGGCACGAAGGAGCAGGGCGAAGCGTGCGACGACGGCAACCTCGCGAACGGCGACGGGTGCAACAGCCAATGCCTGTTGGAGAGCATCCTCGCCGAGATCGAGCCCAACGACACCTTCGCGCTGGCCGACGCCAACGCGGCGATGAATCCCGATCTGCTCTTCACCGGCAGCGCGCTCATCACCGGCACGAGCCCGGCCGGCGATCGGGACATCTTCAAGCTGGTGCTGGCGGCGCCGACGGTGATCCGCTTCGAGACGTTCGATCTCTCGCTCGACGATTGCACCCCCGCGACCAAGACGCAGCTCACCATCTTCAACAGCTCGTTCCTCCAGGTCGCCACCGACACCACGAGCGGCATCAGCACCTGCTCCGCCATCGTGGTTCCGCTCCCCGCCGGCACGTACTACGTGCAGGTGAGCGGCGCTGGGAACAACGTCGCGGTCCCCGGCTATTACCTCGAGCTCCAAGCGCAGACGGGGATCGGCGCCGAGATCGAGCAGAACGACACCATCGCCACCGCGACGCCGTTCGCCGGCACGGACGTGTGGATGAGCGCCGATCACCTCATCGGCACGGAGGCTGACTTCTATGCCGTCACGGTGCCCGCCGGCGCCTCGATGCGGGCCGAGATCATCGAGGGCGTGGGGGGCACGAGCACGTGCACCACGGGCTCCATGGATAGCCGGCTGACGCTCTTCAGCGCCGCCACGCTGCAGCTCGCCGAGGACGACGACAGTGGCCGCGGGTTCTGCTCGCTCATCGACGGCACCGGCAGCATCCCGCTGCACGCCGGCGCCCACGACTTGGCGGCGGGCACGTACTACCTGCGCGTCGCCGCCTCGGAGTTCGAGATGGGGCGGCCGCCCAATTCACGTACCGACTCCAGATCACGCTGCGCTGAAGACGCGACCGAGAGAGCTGCGACGTGTCGCTCTCTCGGTCATCTCGAGCCCACGGAAGGGACGTGAGCGCGGGCTCGTCCGCCCCCGCGATCGGCGAGGGCGGGATTCGTTTGAGCTCAAACGATCGGCGCGGGCACGGACAAAGGCGCCTCGTTCCGCGCCTCGGAATCACCGAAGGGCGCGCGCCATGCGCCGCGAGACCAGCGCCGCCACATGAGCACGGACGCGAGCGTCGTCTCTCCGATGAAGCCGAGCCACCCGCCGAGCGCGCCCCAGCCGGCGAGGCGGCCGAACACGAACGCAGCGCCGGGGATGGTGATCCACGCGATCGAGGTGCCGACGACGGCGACCCAGCGCACGTCCTTGGCGCCGCGCAGCGCGCCGCGGAGGATCATGTTCACCGCGTCGAGCGCCTGGAAGACGGCGGCCACGAGGAGCAGGCGGCGCGCGATGGCGATCACCGCCGGATCCTCGGAGAACGCGCCCGCCAAGGCAGCGCCGAAGACGGCGAACCCGATCCCGCACAGCGACATGAAGCCGACGCCGAGCGTGAGGGCCGCGCGCGTGACGCGATCGGCCTCGGGCAAGCTCCGCTGCCCGAGCGCGCGCGCCACGAGCACGCTCGCGGCCTCCGCGACGGCGACGCCGGGGAGGAACGAGGCGCGGATCACGTTGAGCGCGATCTGGTGCGCCGCCATCTCCTCGGCGCGCATGCTGCCGAGGACGGTGGTGAACGCGGTGAAGGCGGCAGCCTCGAGCACGAAGTGAAGGCCGGTGGGCACGCCGAGCGTGGCCACTTCGCGGAGCGCGGGGACACGCGCGAGCGTGGGCTGCGGGCCCCGCGCGACGCGACGGCGCACGACCCACACGAGCGCGCACAGCTCGAGCACCTCGGTGGCGGCGGTGGCGTAGCCCGCGCCGCGGACGCCGAGCGCCGGCAAGCCGAAGGCGCCGTGGATCAGCGCATACGCGGTCGCGGCGTTGATCACGTTGCCCGCGATGCCGACGACCATGGGGCTCCGCGAGTCGCCCACGCCCTGCAGATATTGAATCAGCGCGGCGCCCGCGCAGGTCGCGAAGGCACCATAGGCACGCGCCGCGATGAAGTCCTTGGCGTAAGGCACCATCGACGCGTCGACGCCGAGCCATTCGAGGAGGCCGCCGAGATCGCGCGAGGCCGCGAAGATGCCCACGCCCGCGATCACACCGAGGAGCGCGCCGGCCTCGGCATAACGAACGGCGTCCTCGGCGCGGTCCTGACCGACGGCGTACGCGGTGCGCACCTTCACGCCGCGCATCAGGCCGAAGATCAGCGCATACCCGAGGAAGAGCAGCATCGACGCGACGCCCACGCCCGCGAGCGCCGCGGGGCCGAGCGCGCCGACGAGCTTGGTGTCGCAGAGCCCGAGCGCGGTCTCACCGAGCATGCCCGCAGCGATGGGCCACGCCAGCTCGACGAGCTCGGACATCGTCGAACGCTCGCCGCTCCCTCCACGAAACGAACGACGAACGAAATCCAAGAGCCCATGCGGTCGCGATCCGGCATCGGGGCGGAGGCGCCGCCCACCTGCGAGCTTTCGCAGGCCCGGTGCGACCCATCGTTTCAATCGATCGAGGCCGGCCCGTCCGGCCTGGGGTTCGGGGCCGTCTGCGGCCCCATCGTGATTGAGCTTCATCGTCCCGTCTCCACTGGAGCCCCCTCCGGCATCGCCGGACGTCTATGGGGGCTCCGCGAGGAGAAGACGACGACCGGCGCTAACGCTCGAACACCATGATGACCGTCGGGCAGCCGACCGGCGCGGCAGCGTCGACGCCCATCGGGCGAACGACAGCCACGCGCGGCTGACGACGGAGGTGGAGGGAGAGCGCCATAGGGACCGACAGCGTGACAGCGAGGGAGCTGCGCGTCAAGGCACGTACGTTGAGATGAGCCGTTGATCCTCGCTCCGTCGGTGTGGGCCATACACACACGCACAGCCCACAAGCGCTCCCGTGACGGCGCCGCCATCGCCTCATGAGCGACGCCGAGCATGCCAATCGAGCTCCCGAGCAAACGCTGGTCCACGCCGTATGCCTCGCCCAAAGCCTCTCTGGGGGTGGTCACTCGATAGCGCATGATGGCCAATGATCACCGTGGATTCGCGTATGGCCGCGTAGCCTCAGGCTCGGCCTTCGATGCATGCATGGAGGTGAAGCGTCCGGATTTCACCGGTGGACGTTTCCGACGACACGGCCCACGAGCCGCACATGGCTTTGCGAGCGCCGATCTGCCGCGCGCGAACGTGGCTTTTTTTGACGCGCGCGGACGCACGTCGACGCGTGCTCGCGCGCTGGACGGGAGGGCTTTCGCGCAGTGTAATGAGGACATGAATCAAACACGTGCGCTCTCTGAGCAGTACGACTTCGTCATCGTGGGCGGGCGACCCGCCGGAGCCAGCCTCGCCGCGCGTCTCGGCGCGCGCGGGATAAAGGTCCTCGTGATCGATCGAGCCGACTTCCCGTCGGCGCCGGGCGTGCCCTCATGCCCGGTCATCTACCCATCGGCCATGCGCCTCCTCGATGAAATGGGCATCGAGGAGCGGCTCTATGCCAAGAACGCAGTGCCGATTCGGGACATCGCCATCGAGTTCGGCTCCCATTTCACAGCCCCGTTCCGGATGCTGGAGGCGTTCGGGCGAGACTACATCTACAGCATCGATCGCGTTTCGTTCGATCGGGTGCTCTGGGACAACCTCGCGCGGTTTCCGAGCGTGACCCGGCGCGCGCGCTTCTCGTTCGTCGATCTCGTCCGCGACGAGAGCGGCCGGGTGATTGGCATCGATGGTCACGACGAGGGCGGCCCGACGGTGCGGATCCACGCGCGTTGCGTGATCGGCGCCGATGGACGCTTCAGCATGGTCGCGCGCAAGGCCGGCGCGCGCATCACCGAGGATCACCCGGATTGCACGAGCACGGTGTACTTCGCCGAATGGGAGGGCGTGCGCGATCTCCCGGGCGGCGGGGCCTCCGGCATCCTCGTGCACACGACGGGACGCGGGCTCAACGTGATGCTCATCTCGGCGCCCGGCGGGCGCACCACGGTGTGCACGCAGGAGCGCTCGGATCACGTCGACGTGCACGGGCACGCGGACACCTATTATCAAGAGACGCTGGAGCGCCTGCCCGCGCTGCGCCGGCGCCTCGAAGGCGCGAAGCAGGTGACACCGCTCCGCGGCCTGAAGCGCATCGCCAATCGCTACTACGAGTTCGGTGGGCCCGGCTGGGTGCTCGTCGGCGACGCCGTGCACCAGAAGGATCCCGTCGACGGACAAGGCATCTACGACGCGCTCTTGGAGACCCAAATCCTCGACGAGGCGCTGGCCGCCTGGCACGAGGGAAAGGTGAGCTTCGAGCAGGCGCTCGCGAGCTATCGAGAGCGCGTGCTCGCCGGCACGCACGGGATGTTCATGGCCACGATGGATCGGCTCCGGCGCGAGCTGTACGACGAGCCGCCCGAGGTGGTGATCCGGACGATGCTGCGCTGGGCGCTCCACGATCCGGAGTATCAGCGACAGTTCCTGTTGTTCCTCTCCCGGGCCATCCCGCCGGAGAGCTGGAACCCGTCGTCCTTGCTGCCGGCCGTGTCGATGCGCGGCGTGCTCGCGGACATCAAGCGCTGGCTCGCACGGGACAGCGCGCCTGTGAGCCGGCCTCCACGCGCGCGCGTGGCCACGGGATGACGGCGCTCGACGACGCTCAACGACCCAGCAGGTCGAGCACAGCGCGCGCCATCTCTTCGATGACGGTGCGCTTTCGCAATCGATCGCTATCATGAAGAGCAAGAGGCGGTCGATCGGCCCGGCGCCGATCGGCCGCTTCTTCTTCGAGCTGGTAATGGCAACGCGCGCACGCGATGCCGAGCTCGCGCATGAAGGTGCGCCGCGGCTCCACGGAATCGTGGCAGTACGCGCAACGCGGCTCGCGCCCGGGGAGAGAGCGCGCCGTGCGGCGATACGGGCCGCCGCGCGCCTCGGCGGCGGTGTCGGTCGCGCCTTCGAGGAGGGACTCTTCGTACTCGTCGCCGTCGAGCCAGACGCCGTAGCAGCGCAGGCAGAAGTCGATGGCCACACCGAGCACGTCGTATTCGAAGGGCGCGATGTGGCAGCGCAGGCACCGCGCGATCCCCTCCCCTTCCCGGCCGAGGAGCGCGATTTCATCGCGGTGCTCGGGGAGGTGCGAGAGCGTCGGGCAGAGCGCGGTCAGCGTGTGCCCATCGAGCCAGACGCCGCGGCAAGAGGCGCAGAGCGACAGGGCTACGGCCGCGCCGCCGCCCGCCGGAGCGACACGGTGCTCGTCGAGCACGACCTCGGCGCAACGCGGGCAATCGAGCGACATGGCGAGGACCTCACTTGGGCACGGCGGGGACCACCACGGTGTTGATCGGCTGCGTGCTCATCCCCGCGGGATAGGCATAGCTCACGGCGTTGTCCCAACCCCACACGGTGAGGCCGAAGGGCGCCGCGCTCTTGGCCGTGTGCGCACCGCTGTTGCACGCGCCCTGCGCCGCGCCGGCGACCACGAGATCGACGCGCGCATATTCGTAATCTCCCCCGCTCCCCACCGGGGCCCATCCCCCGATCACGCCCGCGCAATCGAGCTCGACGTCGCGAAAGCCATCCTTCGTCTTCTTGCGGAGGAAGACGAGATGGGTATTCGCGTAGGTGGGATCGGTGAGGAAGAGATAGCTCGAGAGCCATTGCTCCGGCGGGATCACGTTCACCGTCTCGGCGTCGCCCACGCCTTCGATGCTGCTTTGGGTGATGGTGGTCCAGCCCGTCATGTGACCGGAGGCATAAAAGGGATGATCGGCGTCTTGGCTCTTCACCGTGAAGGCAGAGCCGGTGTCGAAGCGCGCCACCTGCCCACCTTGAAGCTGCGTGGGTGCGTTGGCCGGCGGCGCGGGATCGTAGGTGAGCGTGGTGCCGTCGACGGCGCCGATGAGCGTCCACGGGACGGACTCCACGACACCCAATTTCCGATCGCGATAGCGCACGGCGACGTACTCGTGGCCGAGCGCCCGCACCGGCGCGAGCTGTTGATGGCCCGAGTCGCAGGCGTACTTGCCCACGGGGATGTTCATGCAGCTCGACCCGCCCCACACGCTCACCGGCTTGGTCGAGGTGATGGGGCTGCCCGCGAGCTCCGCGTCCTGCATGAGCTGCATCACCTGGCCGCGCGCGAGGTTGTACGTGGCCGGCGCGCTCGCGCCGACGGGCGCGATGGTGAACGACGTGTCGTCCTCCGCGGCGACGACCTGCACGAAGGGTTGGCCGCCGGTCGCCGGATCCGCGGCCCAGCCGTCGGTGGCGACGTAGTTCGTGCCCCACGCGGTGGTGGGGATGAGGAGCGTGGCGCTGGAGACGTAGCTCTTCGCGCCGCCGTACGGATAGATGTCGTAGGCGACGACGGGCGCCGAGGTCTTGATGTGGAATGCGTCGCCCGCGCCGGTGCCGTTGATGGACGTGTCCAAGTTGACGCCGGGCGTGACGCCCGTGGGACAAGGCGAGAAGAAGAGCCCGCCGCTCGGCGCCTGCGCGAGGAAGAGAATGGCGAGCTCCCCCGGCGCGAGCTCACCGTTCGTGAGCGGCGCATAGGTGAGGCTCGCGCCCGCGCCCTTGGGCGTGCGCGCCATGCCCGCGAGATCGAGCGTTTGCCCGGCGCGCTCGGCGGTGATGGTGATCGGCGTCTTCCACGTGTTGGCCAGCATCACCGCGAAGCACGACCCGCGCGTGACGAACTCCGGGCCGGGGACGACGCTGTAGAAGTCGCAGCCGATCGTGCTGGCGTTGGCGGTCGCCGCGGCGCAGGGCGCGACGCATTGGCCATTTTCGCCGCAGCCGAGATCGTCTGGACAGGTCTCGATCACGTTGCCGTCGCAATCGACGATGCTGTGCAAATCGGCCGAGCAACGCGGGCCGGAGCAGTCGCCGCCGGAGCCGGTCGAGCCGCTGCCGACGGTGAGATCGGGCGAGCCGCCGCTGCCGCTCGTGGTGGTGCCATCGACGTTGCCGCCGGCGCCGCCCGTGAAGGTCGTCGGGTTGCCCGACGCGCTGCACGCGTAGACACCGAGCATGGCAAACGAGATCGGGAGACCGACGTGAAGGACCGAAGAGCGTCTGGATGACATGCGGGAGGATCCGGAATCGGGCGTGGAAACGCCGACGTTACCGGAGCCTCCGCCGCGCGGGAAGCGGAGGGCACGGGCGGGATTTTGTGCACCGAGGCCCAAGGCTCGGGCGTATGCTCCCGGCCATGACACGCACGTTGATCAAGGGTGGAACGATCGTCACTGCGGTGGACACGTACGCTGCGGACTTGGCGATCGAGGGCGACAAGATCACGGCCATCTTCGCTCCGGGGTCAGGCCCCGCGGGCGCATACGACGTGACCATCGACGCCACGGGCAAATACATCCTGCCCGGCGGCATCGACGCGCACACGCACATGGATATGCCGTTCGGCGGCACGACGGCGAGCGACGATTTCGAGACTGGCACCCTCGCCGCGGCTTACGGCGGGACGACCTCGATCATCGACTTCGCCATTCAGACCAAGGGCGACCCGCTGCAAAAGGGCCTCGACGTCTGGCACCAGAAGGCCGAGGGCAAAGCCGCCATCGATTATGCCTTCCACATGATCATGACCGACGTGAACGATCAGACGATCCCCGAGATGCAGCGGGTCGTCGATCAGGGCGTCACCTCGTTCAAGATGTTCATGGCCTATCCGGGCGTGCTCTTCGTGGACGACGGGCAGATCTTCCGGGGGATGCAGCGCGCCGGCGAGATCGGGGCGCTCATCTGCATGCACGCCGAGAATGGGATTCCCATCGACATCCTGGTGAAGCAGGCCCTCGACAAGGGGCACACCGCGCCCATCTATCATGGCCTCACGCGCCCGCAGATCGCCGAGGCCGAGGGCACCCACCGCGCCATCTGTCTCGCGGAGATGGCGGGCGCGCCCGTGTACATGGTGCACCTCTCGGCCGAGCGCGCGCTCAAGCAGGTGGTCGAGGCGCGCGATCGCGGGCTGCCCGTCTTCGCGGAGACCTGTCCTCAATACCTGTTCCTCTCCGAGGACGATTTGGCGCGTCCCGGCTTCGAAGGTGCCAAATACGTGTGCACGCCCCCGCTGCGCCCCGCGCACATGCAACAAGACCTCTGGCGCGGGCTGCGGATGAACGATTTGCAGGTCGTCTCCACCGACCACTGTCCTTTCTGCATGAAGGGGCAAAAGGAGCTCGGCAAGGACTCCTTCGCCAAGATCCCGAATGGGATGCCGGGCGTGGAGACGCGCCTCTACCTGCTTTGGGACAGCGGCGTGCGCGCGGGGAAGATCAGCATGAATCGCTTCGTGGAGATCACGAGCACGGCGCCCGCCAAGATCTTCGGCCTGTATCCGCACAAGGGCACCATCGCCATCGGCGCGGACGCGGATCTCCTGGTCTGGGACGGCGAGAAGAAGCACGTGCTCAGCCACGAGACGCTGCACATGCGGGTCGACTACACGCCGTTCGAAGGCAAAGAGGTCATGGGCGCGCCGACGCACGTGCTCTCGCGCGGCAAGGTGGTGGTCGAGAATGGCAAGTACGTCGGGCGGAAGGGCGATGGGCGCTTCGCCAAGCGCTCCACGTTCAACCTGATGTAGCTTCAACCTGATGTAGCGACGACACCGGGACGCCGTGAGGAGATGGGCTCCTCCGGCGTCGCGTCTTCTTCGGGCTCGACGCGGGCGGGCACGTCTGCCAGCGAAGGCAGCGTGACCGCGAACGTCGAGCCTCGGCCCACCGCCGACTCCAGCTCGATGCGCCCGCTCAAGGCTTCGACCATCTCCTTGACGATGGAGAGCCCGAGCCCGACGCCGCGCGTGTGCTTGTTGGGGATGGGCTCCATCTGCTCGAAGGGCTCGAAGATGCGCTCGTGATCTTCGGGCGGGATGCCGGGGCCCGAGTCGCGCACGCGGAACTCGTGCGCGCCGGAGACGAGCGCGAGCGAGACCTCGACCTCGCCTTCGTGGGTGAACTTCACCGCGTTGCCCACGAGGTTCACCACCACGAGGCGCACGAGGCGCGGATCGCTGCGGAGCGCGGGGAGCCCGGGCGCGGGCACGAGGCGCAGCGCGATGCCCTTCTGCTCGGCCTGCGGCGACAGCTCTTCGATCACCCCCTCGCAGAGCGCGCCGGGGTCGAAGTCCTCGACCTCGACGCGGAGGCGGCCGCCCTCGATGCGCGCGTATTCGAGGAGCGACTCGATGAGCTCCTGGAGGCGCAGCGAGGAGGTCGCGATCTTGCGGACCATGTCGTGCTGCCGCGGCGTGAGCGAGCGATCGCGGCTCCGCACCAAGCGCTCCAGGTTGAGCTTGAGCGAGGTCAGCGGCGTGCGCAGCTCGTGCGAGACCATGCGGAGGAAGCTCGTCTTCATGGCGCTGGCGCGGTCGGCGTGATCGCGGGCCACGCGCGCCGACTCGAGCGCCGTCTCCAGCTCGCGGCGGCGTTGGGCCACCTCGCGCGCGAGCGACTCGAGGTCACGCGTGCGGCTCGCGAGATCGCGCTGGAGGATGTCACGCACGCGCTTCATCGTGACGAGGTTCTTCACGCGGGCGCGGAGCTCCTCCGCGAAGAAGGGCTTGGCCAAGTAGTCCTGCGCGCCCTCGCGGAGCAGGCGGACGCGCAGGGCGTCGTCGGTCTTGGCGGTGAGCAGGATGACGGGGACGCCGTCGAGCTCGGAGCGCGCGCGCACCTCGCGCACCAGCACGTCGCCGGACATGCGCGGCATCATCACGTCGCTCACGATGAGATCGGGCTTGAGCGAGAGCGCGAGCTCGAGGCCCTTCTCTCCATCCGAGGCCGCGACCACGCGGAAATCGGGGGCCAGCGTGGCGGCGACGAAGCGGTTCATGTCGGGGTTGTCCTCGACCACGAGCACGAGCGGCATGCCCTCGCGCGTCGAGGCGGGCGGCGGCTCGCTGGGCTCGCGCAGGCTGTCCAGCGTCTCGCGCACCAAGGCGCGGACCATCACCGCCGAATCGTCGGGCGAGGCCACGAGCGCGCCGGCCGGCGCGTGCGCGGGCAGCTCGATGCGGAGCAGCGCGCCGCCCTCGGGCGCGTCGTGGATGGAGACCCGACCGCGCTGCAGCTCGACGAAATCCTTGGCGATGGCGAGCCCGAGCCCCGTGCCTCCGAAGCGACGCGTGGCGCCCGTCTCGAGCTGGCGGAAGCGCTCGAACACCGCGCCGCGCTGCGCGGTCGGCACGCCGGGCCCGCTGTCGGCGACCTCGATGACGAGGCGACCATCCTCCGTCGCATTGGCCGTGCAGCGCACGCGCCCGCCCACGGGCGTGAACTTGAAGGCATTGGAGAGCAGGTTGAGGAGCGCGCGCTGGAGCTTGCCCGTGTCGAGCTCGGCCGGGAGCGGCGGGCTCGCGTCGATGGTGTATTCGATGCGGCGATCGGACGCGAAGCCGTCGAAATGCGCGGTGGTGGCGCGCACGAGCTCGGCCAGATCGGTCTCGCAATACACCGGCGCGAGCTTGCCGGCCTCGCTCTTGGCCACGTCGAGGAGATCGCCGACGTGCTTGAGCAGCGAGCGCGCGTTGCGGGCGACGACCTCGAGATCGGCGCGCTGCGCGGGCGTGAGGCCGGGCGCGCCGAGGAGGCGCTCGGTGGGCCCGAGGATGAGCGCGAGCGGCGTGCGCAGCTCGTGGCTGACGTTGGCGAAGAGCTGCGTCTCGAGCTCTTTGCTCTTGGCGCGCGCCGCCGCGAGCTCGCGCAGGGCCGCGTCGAGCTCGGCCCCGCGTTGATGCGCGAGCCGCGAAGCATGCGCCAACATGGACGCACGCGGCGCGAGGTGAGGCAGCAACAACGCCGCCGCCACGGCGGAGAGCGCCGTGACCACCCGAATCACTCCATCGGCGAGCGGGAGCGGCCAGAACACCCCGCAGGCATCGAGGAGGAACAGGGCCGCGCCCAAGACCGCGAAGACACCGAGCGCAATGGGCGCGCGATTGCCGCGTTCGCTGCGGAGGCGCTGCATGAAAACGGCGAGCGTCGTCGCGACAGCGAGGCACCCGACGCCGATGACCACATCGGCGACGGCATGGAGCCAAGCGAGCTCCGGGCCCATGGAGGCGCGCGCCGCAAACGAGGCGGCTCCATCTTCGGGAGCCGGCCAGCCATAGAGGGCAAGCATGTGAGCCCATTGGTGATGACACGACTCACGCGATCGGCCCACGTCGGACGGAGAATGCATTCTGGACTGAACCCGCCCCGGACGAAGGCGATCACGCGAGCGCGCCCGCATCGTGTCTGCCACGATGCGCGCCCATGTCGCTCCTGACCTTGATCCACCGAGACGATCGCCTCGCGGCATTTTCCAAAGCGTCCGGGCTGCTCGTCCATCGTGGTTGGGGCAACGACGACATCGTCGCGGTCGAGCTCGCCCGCGCGGCCACCGGCGTGCGCGTGTTCCCCGTGCATCGGCTCGATCGCGCGACGAGCGGCGTGCTCCTCTTCGCGCTCGACGCCGAATGCGCCGCCGCGCTCGGCCGCGCCTTCGAGGAGGGCGCGATCCACAAGACGTATCTCGCCCTCGTGCGCGGCGTGGCGCCGGAGGCCGGTGTCATCGACAACCCGGTGCCGAAGAGCGAAGACGGCCCGCGCGTCCCCGCCGTCACCGCATTTCGCCGGCGCCACGCGGGCGAGCGCTGGTCGCTCGTCGAGGCCGAGCCGCGCACCGGCCGGCTCCATCAAATCAGGCGGCACCTCAAGCACATCAGCCACCCCATCGTGGGCGACGTCAACTACGGCAAGGGCGACATCAACCGGCTCTTCCGCGAGCGCTTCGGCCTGCGCCGCCTGGCGCTGCACGCCGCGGCGCTCCGCTTTCGTCATCCATTCTCGGGAGAGGCCATGACCCTTCACGCCGACATCCCGGCGGACCTCGCCGAGCCGTTTGCGCAAATGGGTATTCCGGAGAGCGCTTTGGCGGCCGCGCCGGCGAGCGAGGGAGAGACTCGCCGCGACGCTACTTGACGTCGGCCGCCGAGAAGATGGGCCTGCTCGAAGGCCTGGGATGAGCCTTGTTGGCCTCACCGATCGACGGAGGCACGCCGAGATCGCGGAGGCCCTGCTCCCCCAGCGTGCGCGAAAGAGACGCGAGCTGCTCGTACATGGCGCGCTCGGCTTGGCCCGCTTCCTTCACGGCCGCGTGGAAGATGTCGGCCTTGCGATCGCGATCGGCGAGCAGATCCATCAAGGCCACGGCCGCCTCGACGATCCGATCGGCGTCGCGCGGGCCGACGCCGGCGCGCTCCAGATCGCGAAGAATGGCCCCCTCCTCGCCGCCCTCGGCGAGCGCGCGCCGGAGGCCGGTCACGAGCGCGTGAGCCTGCTCCAGCGTCTTGCGCGCGGTGAAATCGCGCACGTTCTGAATCGATTCCGACGTGAGCGCCGCCTCCGCGCTCCCGCCGGCAAGATCGCGCGGGACCAAACCACGGTCCGCGAGCGACTCGTCATCGTTTCTCATGCTCATGACATAGCCCGGCCATGTCGCCGCCGAAAGCGAGACCCGCAATCACCGCGGACATATTTCGTCCGCCGATATCACGACGATCGACAGCGCGATCCAAGCGGCAATCCGTGTCTACGATGCGCGTCGACGCGCGCCGCGGTGGCCGCACGTGCACGGCGCAACGTGCCTGTCGCGCGCGGTCGCATTCGACACTGCATCACGTGAATGCGCCCCAGCAAAATGGTAATCGCGTTTTCGTGCAGACGACGAGATTCGATGTCTCGTCGAGCTCAACGAGGCGGGCGGCGTTGGCCGGGACCGGGGCCGGGATAGCGGGGATTGGTGGGGCTCGTCCGAGGATTGGTGGGTGTCCCGCGCGGGCCACGCGGGCTGCGCGGCGAGGTGCGGTAGCTCGGCACGGGCGCGGCCGGGGGATCGGTCGAAGCCGGGGGATCGGCCGACGCAGGGCCGGGATCGGCGGGAACGGTGGTCGGCGCGGGGGCGTCGGCGGAGGGCGCGGGCGCATCGTCGCTGTTGCTCGGCGCATTGAAGACGACGATGGCCGTGACGGCGCTGCCGATGACCAGGAACGACACGGCGGCGATGGCAACGAGCGAGGAGCCTTGGCGACCGCGACGACGGCCGCGTGCGGGCGGCGGAGGCGGCGGGATGCCGATGGGGCGCGCGGCATCGTACGGAGACGACGATCCGTATGGCGGCCGAGGTGCTCCGGCGGCCGGATCGCGCACCGTGACCGGCGAGCCGCCGTAGCCGCCGAAGGCCGGAGGCGCCTCGTCGGCGAGCGGCGCGAGCACCGTTTGCCCGGGGCCGAATGCGCCGCGCGGCGGGCCGCCTTGCTGGTTGCTCATCAGCGCGGGATCCTAATTCAGAGCGCGCGCTGCAAGGCCGGAATTCAACGCGCGGGCGCAACGCCACGGAGACGCGAAGCGCCCCGCACGCCGAGCGACGGGCGATGCTGTCGATGCGCTCGCCCCCCGCGCGCCGCAACCTGCGCAGCGATGCGAGGGGCGAGCCTCGCGCGACCCGTGGAGGAATGTCCGCGAGCGCTTTCCCGCGGCTCAAACGCGCTCGAGGATCGTGGCGATGCCCTGACCGCCGCCGATGCACATCGTCACGAGCGCGGTTTGCTTGCCGGTGCGCTCCAGCTCGTCGAGCGCGGTGCCGAAGAGCATGGCGCCCGTCGCGCCGAGCGGGTGACCGAGCGCGATGGATCCGCCGTTCACGTTCACGCGCTCCGGATCGATGCCCAGCGCGCGCGTCACCTGGATCACCACGCCGGCGAACGCCTCGTTGATCTCCCAGAGATCGATGTCCGAAGCCTTCATCCCGGCGATGCGCAGCGCCTTCTCGCTCGCGGGCGCGGGCGCCGTGAGCATGAGGACGGGCTCGCTGCCGATGGTCGTCATGGCGCGGATGCGCGCGCGCGGCGTGAGGCCTCGGTCGCGAACGTAGCGCTCCGACGCGAGCACGACGGCGCCCGCGCCGTCGACGATGCCGCTCGAGTTGCCCGCGGTGTGGACGTGCCGCACCTCGCGCGCCTGCGGATACCCGCGGAGCGCGATCTGATCGAGCGTCTCGCCGTTGGGGCCCGCGACGGTCTGACCCAACGTGACGAACGAAGGCTTGAGCGCAGCGAGCGCTTCGGCCGTGGTGTCGGGCCGAGGGAACTCCTCGCGATCGAGCACGGTCACGCCCGTCCGCGGATCGCGCACAGCGAGCAGCGACTTGGCGAAGCGGCCTTCTTCGATGGCGCGGGCCGCGTTCCTCTGCGATCGAAGGGCGAAGGCGTCGACCTCTTCACGCGAGATCCCTTCGAGCGTGGCGATGAGATCGGCGCTGATGCCCTGAGGCACCTGGAAGACGCGCTCCCGAAGGTGCTCGTTGCCGCCGTCCTGACCGCCGCCGTCCGAGCCCATGGGGACGCGGGACATGCTCTCCACACCGCCCGCGACGGCGAGGCTCATCGCGCCCGAGGCCACGCCCATGGCGCCGAAGTGAATGGCCTGGAGGCCCGACCCACAGAAGCGGTTGAGCGACACCGCGGACACCTCGTTGGGCCATCCGGCGGCGAGCACCGCGTTGCGCGCCAGGTTGGCCCCCTGCTCGCCGACCTGCGAGACGATGCCCGCCATCACGTCGTCCACCTCGCGCGCATCGAAGCCGACGCGCTGCTGCAAACCGTTCAGCACCTGCGCGAAGAGCTCCTGCGGATGGATGTGCGAGAGCGCGCCTTTCCCCAGCTTGCCGCGGCCACGCGGGGTCCGGACGGCGTCGATGACATATGCGGTGGTCATGGTGGCGATCCCTTCGTATTACGACCGTCATACATGAGGAGCACAGCGAGCCTCGTCAAGGCCGGCACCACCGCCGATGCCGGTCGCTCGGCGCTCCGAGACGTCCGCCCGCGCACCGCGATCACGCACGGGCCACGCGGACCGTAGCGGACAGACAGCACCGCTCCGGCGCGACGTGGAAGCGGTCGAGCGCGGGCGTGCTTCGAGCGCGCGCGGTGAGCTCAGGAAAAAACGCGAGCCCTTCGCGAGGCGTGAGGATCGAAGTGAAACGAGCTCGCCGTGAAGAAAGGAGCGGCGCTCCCTTCTCGGGATTCAGTAGTCGTCGGGTCCGTCGTTGGGATGGCTCTGCGGGCCGTAAGGCAGGGCGCCGGGGCGCGAGCGGGGACGTGAGCGTTGGCGATCGCCCCAGGGATCGGGCTCTTCGCGCGCCTGCGGGCGATATTGCGGCTCACGCGGGGCGCGGCGCGGATCGTCGCGCGGGAGATCGGGCTGCGAGCGCGGCGGGTCGATGGTGCGCGGCGGCGGCTCGAAGGGGAAGCCGAAGGGCAAGCTCGACGGGATCACGAACGGCGGGATCCCCGGGGGAAGAAGGCCCGGGCGCGAGGTCGGCGCGGTCCCTGGAGGCGGCGGCTGGTTCGGCGACGTCGAGCCCTTGGGCGGGACGTACGGCTTGCGCGGGATCTGCTGCGGCGGAGGCCCCTTGCTCGCCGGCGCCTGCGTGGGGAGCGCGGTCGGCGCCTCGGCCGGCGGATCGGAGCGCACGGTCGTCGCCGGCGGCGGCGCGGCCACCGGGTCTTCGTGATCGTCTGTCTTGGCGCGGCTGTGCGCGACGTACACCCCGCCCACCACGGCCGCCGCCACGCCCGCGGCGAGCACGAGGATCGCGGGGAGCGAGCTGAGCATCCCGCGCTTCGGCTTCGTCTTGGGCGAGGAGGCCCCGACCATCGCCGGCTGCGGCGTGTACGCGAGCGGCGCGGGGCCGCCGTAGATCTCGATGGGCGCGCCGCCCGCGGGCATGTCGAAATCACCGATGGCCGTGCCGCTCGGACGCGGCGACAGCTCGAGCGGCGCCATGTCCTTCGCCTCGAAGGGCGCCGCGAGCGGCGAAGCGAACGCGGTGGCCGCCGGATCGATCGCGACCGCGCCGGAAGCATAAGGCGAGACGCTCTTCGTCACCGGCACGTGCCCGGCGGCAGCGCTCGCGTCGAGCGCTGCGAAGCCGCCGATCGGCGTAGGCCCGCGCGGGTTCGACATCGCGGGCGGCCCCGCGGGGTTCGTGGTGTCGCCGTCGAGACCGCCGAGGCGCGGCGACGATGCTTCCCGCGCGGCCGCCGACGCCGCTGCGGAAGCAGGCGCGAGCGTCTGCGGCAGCGCGGCCGCGCTGCTCCTCGCCATCGCTTCGCCGACGTTGGTCGCCGGGGGCGTGACGGCGGCCGGCTCCGGCGTGACGGAGGGGCGCACGACGATATTGGGATTCGAGAGATTGGGATTCGAGAGGTTGGGGTTCGACAGCGCGCCCATGGGGAGCGCGCTGGGCGCCTTCGCGGCGGCGGCAAAGGGCTCCAGCGCGTCGCGGAAGGCGGTCACCGTCTGGAAGCGATCCTTCGTCATGGCGCCCATCGCGTGGTGCACCACCGCGGCGAGCTCGGGCGCTATCGAGGGCGCGAGATCGGTGAGGTACGCGATGCGGCCCGAGAGGTAGGCGGCCGCGATCTGCTGCGGCTCGTCGCCGCCGACGGGGCGCCGGCCGGCGAGCATCTCGAAGATGATCACGCCCAGCGAGAAGATGTCGGCGCGCGCGTCGACGGCGTCGGCCGAGAAGGCCTGCTCGGGCGCCATGTACTCGGGCGTGCCCATGATCACGCCCGGGCGGGTGAGGCCGCGGTCGGCCTCGGCGCCTTCGACCTTGAGCTTGGCGATGCCGAAATCGAGGAGCTTGATGAGCTGCCGCCCCTTCGACCCCTGCGTGATCATCACGTTGTCGGGCTTGAGATCGCGGTGGACGATGCCCTGCTTGTGCGCGGCCTCGACGCCTTCGAGCATCTGCATCGCGTACTCGAGGGCGTCGACGTACGAGAGCTGCTGCCCGGCGCGGTAGAGATCCTCGTAGAGCGTCTGGAGGGTGCGGCCCTCGACGAACTCCATGACGATGAAGGCGCCGCCCGCGGTCTGATCGACGTCGGTGACGCGGACCACGTGCGGGCTCTGGACCTGCGCGGAGACGCGCGCCTCCTGCAGGAAGCGCTGGATGAGGCCGGGGCGGCGCGACAGCTCGAGGTGCAGGAACTTGAGGGCGACGCTGGTGCCGAGCACCTCGTGGCGGGCCTCGTACACGCTGCCCATGCCACCGTCGCCGACCAGGCGGAGCAGGCGGTACTTGTTGTTGATGACCTGACCGACCTGAGGGCGCATCGACCGTTTCCGTGCTGGGGCGGGGCCGTCCTGGGAGAGTCTCACGGCCTATAGACGAGCGTGGCCGGATTTTGGTGCCCGTGATGATGGCTCAGGGCATCCCGGCTGCGCGCGTCCCTGCATTTCCAGAGATAGCGCATCGTCGCCGGCCTCGGCGCGGCGGGCAAAAACCCCACGGGTGTCAATTGCAAACCGCCCCGGTCGCCCGGGTTCGCAGCCCAGACCACCGTCCTGTTCGGGCTTCTCGCGCCTGTCGAAAATCTGACACCGGGTTGTTGCGGCCGGAACGTTGGAGGAGTACGCCCGCGAACCATGCCGCGTTCTGCAATTCTGGGCGTGGGGCACTACGTCCCCACCAAGGTGGTCACCAACGACGACCTGTCCAAGCTGATGCCCACGACCGACGAGTGGATCCAGCAGCGGACGGGCATCAAGGAGCGTCGCTTCATCGAGCACGACGGCATCGGCGCCAGCGACCTCGCGGTCCCGGCGGCGCGGATGGCCGTCGAGCGCGCGGGCCGGTCGCTCAAAGACGTCGACATGATCATCTTCGCGACCCTCAGCCCGGACGTGTTCTTCCCGGGGTCGGGGTGTCTCTTGGCCGACAAGCTCGGGCTCCCGGGCGTGCCGGCGCTCGACGTGCGCAACCAGTGCTCGGGCTTCCTCTACTCGCTCAGCGTCGCGGACGCGTGGGTGCGGACGGGGATGTACAAGAACGTGCTCATCGTCGGCTCCGAGGTGCACTCCACCGGCATCGAGCTGGCCGAGCGCGGCCGTGACGTGGCCGTGCTCTTCGGTGACGGCGCGGGCGCGGCGCTCGTCGGGCCGAGCTCGTCGGACAACCGCGGCGTGCTCTCGCTGGCGCTGCACGCGGACGGCTCGGGCGCGAAGGACCTCTGGATCAAGGCCCCCATGTCGTCGGCCTCGCCCTGCCGCATCACCCACGAGATGATCGATCGCGGCGAGCACTACCCGGCGATGAACGGCAAGCAGGTGTTCCGCTGGGCCACCGAGAAGATGCCCGAGGTCGCGCTCGAGGCGCTGGCCAAGGCCGAGCTCACCATCAACGACATCGATCTCTTCGTGCCCCACCAGGCGAACATGCGGATCAACGAGATGGTGGCGAAGAAGCTCGGAATCCCGGGCGAGAAGGTGGTGCACAACATCCAGCGCTACGGCAACACCACCGCGGCCACGATCCCGATCGGCCTCTCCGAGTCCTACGCCGAAGGCCGCCTCAAGGAAGGCACCGTCGTCCTCTCCGCCGCCTTCGGCAGCGGATACACGTGGGGCGGCGCGGTGATGCGGTTCTAGCCATCACCTGACTGGCATCGAGGCCGGGAGCCGAGCCGCCCGCAGCGGCTCGGCTCAGGGAAGGGCCCATCCCGGCCTCGAAACATCACATCGGCACTCCGAGATGCACTGCACGTGATCGGCTACGCAATGTCGACGATCGGGGTTGCTCTGCACCTGAGCAGAGACGCAGCGTCGACGCGCAGAGATGCTCTGCACCTGAGCAGAGACACCATGTCGATGATCAGAGCTGCAATGTCGACGCGCAGAGATGCTCTGCCGACATGCAGAGACGCAGTGTCGACTCGCAGAGATGCTCTGCCAGCGATCTCAGACGCTGCGCCGACGCGCAGAGATGCTCTGCCGACACGCAGAGACGCGGTGTCGACTCGCAGAGATGCTCTGCCAGCGATCTGAGACGCTGCGCCGACGCGCAGAGATGCTCTGCCGACACGCAGAGACGCTGTGTCGACTCGCAGAGATGCTCTGCCGACGCGCAGAGACGCTGTGCACGTGATCGAAGACGCAATGTCGACGTGCAGAGATGCTCTGCCGACCAACAAAGGCGCGCTGCCGGCGAGCGGAGGCGCTCGTTTCGTGCTCGGCGACGCGGTGCGCCGCGTGTCGTAGCCAAGGCTCGGTGGGGCGAGGGGCTGCGTCTTCGAGGCTGCGGCGCCGAGACGGGGAAGCGGGCAGGCGGGCGCGGGGAAGGCGCTGCGATCGAGCGGGCGGATGGTATATGTGCGCCCATGCTCGTACCGCCGCTGCTCGACGCGCTCATCGATCGGATCCTGGACGAAGATCTCGCGGGAGGTGATCTCACCACCGAGGCCTGCGTGGACGCGGGCGCGGAGGCGATCGCCGAGGCGGTGGCGAGGAAGCCGCTCGTGGTGTGCGGCGGGGCGGTGTTCCGGCGCGTGTTCGAGCGGCTCGATCCGTCGGCGCGCGGGGAGACGCTGGTGGAGGACGGCACGGCGGTGGAGGTGGGCGCCGTGATTTGGCGGGTGCGCGGGAAGGCGCGGGCGCTGCTCTCGGGCGAGCGGACGGCGCTGAACCTCGCGCAGCGGATGAGCGGCGTGGCCACGCAGACGCGGCAGTACGTGAAGGCGCTGCCCCGCGGGTCGAAGACGCGCATCGCCGACACGCGCAAGACGACGCCGGGGCTCCGCGCGCTGGAGCGCTACGCGGTGCGCATCGGCGGCGCCAGCAACCACCGCGACAACTTGGGCAGCGCGGTGATGATCAAAGACAACCACATCATCGCGGCGGGCGGGATCACGGAGGCCATCGAGCGGGCGCGGGCCCGGGCGCCGCACACGTCGCGGATCGAGGTGGAGGTGGCGTCGCTCGCGGAGCTCGAGCAGGCGCTCGCGGCGCAGGCCGACATCATCATGCTCGACAACTTCTCGCTCGAGGACGTGCACGCGGCGGTGAAGCGCGTGGGCGGGCTCGAAGGGGCGAGGCCGCTCCTCGAAGTGTCGGGCGGGATCACGCTGCCGCGCATCGCCGAGCTGGCAGCGGCGGGGATCGACGTGATCAGCGTGGGCGCGCTGACGCACTCGGCGCCGGCGGCGGACATCGCCATCGATCTGAAGCTGTGAGCGATCTCTCGGCCGAAGCCATCACGCGCGCGCTCGACGCGATGGGCGCGCCCGTGGGCCGCCCGATCGAGGTGAAGGCGCTCACGGGATCGACCAACGACGACGCGCGCACGGCGGCGGGCCGCGGGGCGCCGCACGGCGCGGCGATCGTGGCCGACGCGCAAACGCAGGGGCGCGGGCGCGGCGGGCACACGTGGCACTCGCCGGCGGGGGAGAACATCTACCTGTCCATGATCGTGCGGCCGCGCGTGCCCGCGGCGAGCGTGGCGCCGACGGCGCTGGCGGTGGGGGCGGCGCTCTCGCGGGTGATCGAGGCGCGCGTCGCGGGGCGGGCACCGGTGTGGATCAAGTGGCCGAACGACGTGCTGGTCGGCGCGGCGGGCGCGGGTGAAGCGGCCATCCTGCGGGCGAAGAAGATCGCGGGGGTGCTGGTCGAAGGGCAGCTCCGCGGGAGCGAGGTGGCGAGCCTCGTCGTCGGCGTCGGGGTGAACGTGCGCGCCGCGGCGTTTCCCGAGGAGATCGCGCGGCGGGCGACGTCGCTGGCCATGGTCGGGGTCGAGGATCTCGATCGATCGGGGATCGCGGCGGAGATCATCGCGGCGATCGGGGCGGCGATCGCGCGCTACGAGGTGGATCGGTTGGTGAGCTTCCTGCCCGATTTGGAGCGCATGGATGCGCTCCGCGGGGCGCGCGTGGAGGTGGCCGGGGTCCGCGGCGAGGCGGTCGGGATCGACGCGGAAGGGCGGCTTTCGGTGCGGAGGAGCGACGGCACGGTGGCGCAGGTGGCCACGGGCGAGGTCGCGCTCGTCTGATTCGCGCTCGCTCGGCTTGCGCTCCCCTCCCCTCCCGGACCATCCTCCGCTCCCCGCCGTGGCCAAGGAAGACACCCTCGTCGTTCATGAGATTTATGCGAGCATCCAGGGCGAATCCACGTTCGCCGGGTTGCCGTGCACCTTCGTCCGCCTGACGGGCTGCAACCTGCGCTGCACGTGGTGCGACACGACGCAGGCCTTTCACGGCGGGCAGCGCCTGCCGCGCGCCGACGTGCTCGCCCGCGCGCTCGCGACGGGCACCACGCTCGTCGAGCTGACGGGCGGCGAGCCGCTGCTCCAGCCCGGCGCCCTCCCGCTCATGACCGAGCTGTGCGACGCGGGGCGCACCGTGCTCATCGAGACGAGCGGCGAGCGCGACGTGTCCAAGGTCGATCCGCGGGTGCACAAGATCATGGATCTGAAGGCACCCGGCTCGGGCGAGAGCCACCGCAACCGGTGGGAGAACCTCGAGCACCTGACGGCGCGCGACGAGATCAAGTTCGTCCTCGCGGGACGCGAAGACTACGAGTGGATGCGCGACGTGGTGCGCTCGCGACGGCTCGACTCCATCGGCTGCGCGCTCCTGGCTTCGGTCGTGTGGGGCAAGCTCGCGTTGAAGGATCTCGTGGCCTGGACGCTGGAAGACGCGCTCCCCGTGCGGGTGCAGATCCAGATGCACAAGATCATCTGGGGCGCGGACACGCAGGGGGTTTAGAGCGGTTTTCGGTGGGGTCCGGTGCGCCCAGCCCACGGGGCGACGACACCGCGAGAGCCGCGCCCTGATCGCCGCAATCGTCCACGCACCTCGAGGTCAGTGGACGAACCAGTGCAGATTCCCGGTGTCGGCGTCGAACCCGCACTTGGTGATGGCGTAGAAGATGTGCCCGCCCGGCGACACGGCGACCCGGTCGAGGCTGCCGTACGTGCAAATCGTGGGCTTGTCTTCGAAGATCGTCGCGTACGTCGCGGCGTCGAAGACGAAGAGCTGGAAGCCGTTGGACGCGAGCAGCCTCTTGCCGTTCGGCTCGAAGGCGGCGGAGCGGGGGTAAGCGCCTGTGTCCCACTCGCCGAAGTTTGCATCGAGGTTTTCAGGATTGAAGTCGAACATCGTATATCCCGCGCCGTTGCCGCCACCGCAGGAGAACACGAGGTGGTGTCCGTCGGGCGAGAGCGTGAGGTCCTGCCCGTTGCCGCCGGCATCGAGGCGCTCCTGCTCGAGCGTGAGCGTCTTCGCGGCCGCGTCGAAGGCGTATCGCTGGAGCGAGCTCGGGCTGCTGCCCCGATCACCCAGGTAGAGCCGCTTGGTGGCGCGGTCGTAGGCGATGAGCGGCGACGTTTGCGGAGGTACGGTCAGCTCCACCGCCGCTCCGCCGGTGATGAGCGCGACGCGGACGTCCGCCACGATCGGCGCGACCGTGGCGAACACCTGCCCAGGCTCGCCGAGAGCGAGCCGCAAGGCCGGCCGGGTCAGGGAGACTTGCGAGACGGAGGTCGCGCCCAGATCGATCACGGCCACGCTGTTCGTGTCGTCCTGCGTCACGTAGGCCGTGTTCGTCGTCGCGTCGTACACGATGTCACCGGGAGGCGCGGGGAGCGGCCAGGACTTGGGCGCTCCCTTGGAGGTGACGTCGCGGAGCTCCAGGGTGTGCGCGATCTTGTTGCCGAGGAGCAACTGGCCGCCGCAGAGCGGCGCGATCGCGTCGCTCGGCCCGATGGACGTCGAACCTGGGACGATGCCTCCCGGATCGCAGCCGCCTCCGCCTCCGCCGCTGCTGCTGCTCGACGAGGCGCCGCTGCTCGACGAGGCGCCGCTGCTCGACGAGGCGCCGCTGCTCGACGAGGCGCCGCTGCTCGACGAGGCGCTGCCGCCGTCACCGCCGGGGCGCTGGTCCACGCAGAGGTCGCTCCCGGGCTGGCGCACCGCATCCGGCTGGCACGGCAGGAGCGCTTTCTCCGAGCACGCCAGCAACAAGAGCGCAATCGACCCAGGCCCCACCCATCCTGCGCGCATCGCGCTTTCCTATCACAGATGATTCACCGCTTTCCACGGCGGCGCGCCATGTCGTCCGCCCGTGCATCACGTCGTCGATGCTGCTCCGTACGATGCTCGGCGACCGCCGGCGCCGAGAGCCCGTGTCAGGACGACGTCGACACCCGAGCTTCTCGCGGCCGCAGCGCGTCCCTCCCGCCCGAGGGCGCTCGCCGGCCTCGCCAACAATGCGCGAGCCCCCGCTCCCGCTCGGACAGGCAGGCTCTAAGCTTGCCTCGGGATGACACACCTCCTCCGTCGGATCACATCGATCCTCGCGTTTCTCGCGATTGCGGCGCTCACGCTGGTCGCCGGCTGCAGCATGCAGGTCGAGCGCGGGGAAGGCACGGGTGCCGCGATCTCCGCAGAGGAGCGCGAGCGAGCGCCGGTGTTCGCGCCGGGCCAGTTGGAGCGCCACTTCGAGAAGCACGGTTGGGACATGGGCTTCACGACGAAGGAGGCCTATCTCCAAGCGGCGCAGGCG
The DNA here is from genome assembly GCA_001931535.1 of Minicystis rosea. GTDB lineage: Bacteria > Myxococcota_A > Polyangia > Polyangiales > Polyangiaceae > Minicystis > Minicystis rosea. The sequence goes on along the minus strand of CP016211.1, from coordinate 13,977,493 downwards.
CTGGTGCGCGGCGGGCCGGGCGTCGAGATCCTTCATCGGGGCGGAGACACGTTGTTCTACAAAGAGTCGACGAACGAGTTCGCCGTGCTCTCCAGCGCCAACGTGATTCGAACCTATTTCCAGCCCGACGGGGGCCGGCGTTATTGGGAGAGGCAGAAATGGCGGTGACCACGCGCGATGAGCCGCCCTATGAGCCCTTGGGATCGCTCGCCGAAGCGCGCGAGACGAAGGACGGGATGGTGATCCTCGAGGGCGATTACGGCGGGCAGATCTACCTCGTGGCGCCCGCGGCCGGGGTCGATTGCAGCGAGGGGGAGCTGTCGTTGCTGCTCCGCGATCTGGACGAGATCGCGTGGCCGGGGTGCCCGCCGGGATCGTCGAGCGTGCGCTTCGAGCGGCTCGCGGCGGGCGAGACGGTGCCGGGCGGCATGGGCGGCGGGCGCGTCGAGGACGATGTGTGGATTCATCCGGAGCTCGCTGCCCACGCGACCGCCATCCGCGACGTGCTCGCGGGGCGGCGGGAGACGCTCGCCACGTAGCGCGGCTCCCTTGCGTTCACGGGCTCTGCGATCGACCATCGCCGGCCGCCCATGCCGAGCTTCTCCCTCCCCGCGGGTCGCGATCGCCGGCTCGCCCTGTTGCTCGCAGTCGCCTCGATCGCCATCGCCGTCGTCACCGCGACGCGCGGCGCCTGGCTCTGCGACGACGCGTTCATCTGCTTTCGCTATGCGCGCAATTGGATCGAGGGGCTCGGGCTGGTGTTCAACCCAGGCGAGCGCGTGGAGGGCTACACCAACCCGCTCTGGACCGTGTGGATCGCGCTCGGGATGAAGCTCGGCGCCACGCCCGAGCGCTGGACGATCGTGTGGGGTGTGATCGCGTACGCCGGGACGGTGATCACGCTGCTCGCGCTGCACCGCGAAGCGCGACGCCGCGCGGGCCTCGAAGGGTTCGGCTTGCCGATCGGCGCGCTCGCCGCCGCGCTCCACGCCGAGCTCGCCATCTACGCCACGAGCGGGCTCGAGACGTCGGCCTTCACGTTCCTCGCGATCGCGGGGCTCGCGCTCACGTGCTTTCCGGGCAGCGTGCGGCGCGCCTTCACCGCGGGCGTGGTGCTCGGGCTCGCGGCGGTGACGCGCCATGACGGCGTGATCTTCGCGGCCGTCGCCGGCCTCGCGGTGGCCGCGGGCGGGCGCGAGGCGATCCGGAGAGTCGGCGCGTTCGGGGCTGGATTTCTCGTGATCTTCGCGCCGGTGAGCGCGGCGCGCATTCGCTACTACGGCGACTTCTTCCCCAACACCTACTACGCGAAATCCGGTGGATCGGTCTGGTATGCGCAGGGCTTCCGGTACCTGTTGCTGTACCTCGAGCGGTATTGGATCGTGGCCGTCGGGCTCGTCGCGTGGATCGTGGTGGCCGTCGTCGTCGCGCGGCGCGCGGAGACGAAGGAGCGGGACGCCATCGTTCGGCCCAGCGCGGTGCTCGCGGCGGCCGGGCTCGTCTATGCGTTCTACATCGTGCGGGTCGGCGGCGATTTCATGTTCGCGCGGCTCCTCCTGCCCGCGACGGTGCCGCTCTTGGCGGCGACGGATCTCGCCGTCGTCTACCTCGCGGCGCGGATGCCCGTGCCGGCCCTCGCAGGCGTCGCGCTCTACCTCGCGGCGCTCGTGCTCCCGCGATCGCCGATCGCCGTGGACGCGAACGGCACGCCCGATCGCATCGACGGCATCACCGACGAGCATGCGTTCTATTCGCCGCAGGTGGTCGCCGAGCTGGAGCGGCGGGCCGCGACCATCGCGCCCTTCCTCGCGGGGCTGCCCGTGCGGGTCGCGTTCTATGGGACGGAGGCGCGCTTCGTGTATCGAGCGCGCGTGGCCGTGGCGATCGAGGGACACACCGGGCTCACCGATGCCTTCGTCGCGCATCAACCGATCGCCGCGCGCGGGCGCGTCGGGCACGAGAAGCTCGCGCCCGCGTCGTACCTCATCGGGCAGCGGCGCGTGCACCTCACGTTCTCGCGCGTGCCCACCGATCAGCTCCGCCTCGACGACGTCATCCCGCGCGTCCGCGGAGATTTCGCAGGCGTTTCAGGGCGCTTTTTGACGTGGGATCCGGAGCTCTATGCCGAGCTCTCGCGGCGCGGGGTGAAGGTCCCGGACTTCCCGCGCACGCTCGACGGATACATCCACGACATGTTGCCGAAGGCTTCGCCGGCGGACGCGGAGGTCGATTATCTGCGGACGAAGCTCTTCTACTTCTCGGCCGTGAGCGATCCGGCGCGCGAAGCACCGTTCCTGGCGAAGCTCGGCGGCGCCCCGCCGGCGCGGCCTTGATTGGCAGCGACGCGCGCGCCGCGCCCTCGACGATCATGACGTGAGGGGCTCGCGGCGCGCGGGATCATCAGGAAGGGAGCTTCTCGGCGAGGATCGTGGAGAGCGCGGCCATGGCGTCGACCGCCGTGAAGACGCCCACGACCTTGCCTTTGTCTACGATCACCGTGGAGCCGTACTTGTGCATGGCCATCTCGTGCGCGACCTCGTCGAGCGGTGTGTAGGGAGAGGCCGCGTAGACGTCGGTGGCCATCACCTCGCGGACCGGCGTCGCCTCGGGATCCGCCGCGTGCAAGAGCTCGCACAAGTGAAGATCGCGCTCGGAGATCACGCCCGCGAGCTTGTCCCCGTCGAGGACCGGCAGGTGGCGAATCCGGTGCTCCTTCATCAGCAGGTGAGCTTGGATCAACGGCTGATCTTGGCGGACGGAGAAGGGGCAGATGCTCATGTAGCGTCCGACCCGGGGCGCGTAGCTCATCGTTTCACCTCGTGCGGAGAGCGCCGAGCAAGAGCCGCGCCCTGGTGAATGCCGGTGAGGCTCGCCGCCGTGGCGTCACCGCACGGCGCTCGATCGCAATGACTGCGTCGCGACGCAGCGCTTGCGCCGGCGAGGTTGGGAGCGCGACGTGCCCCCGGTCAGCGCCGCCGCGAGGCGCGCCCGGGCGTCACTCCGACGGTCTGGAGGAGAGCAGCGTCTCGAGCACGTCCGTCAGCTCGTCCACCCGGACCGGCTTCGTCAGGTAGCGGAAGAACCCGGCCTGCTCCGCTCGCTTCTTGTCGCGATCCATCGCCGCGGCGCTGAGCGCGATGACGGGGATCCGCTGCGTCTCGGGCCACTCGCGCAGGCGGCGCAGCGCCTCGAAGCCGCTCATGCCCGGCAGGTTGATATCCATGAGCACGACGTCCGGCTGCTGGGCGCGCACCAGCTCGATGCCGATCTCGGCCGTCGGCGCGGTGATCAGCTCGACGCGCTCGAAGTCCGCGACGAGCTCCTGCATGAACGCGATGTTGGAGGGGTTGTCCTCCACGTACACGACCGTGTGACGAGGGCCCTCGCCTTCGCGGAGCGAGAGGCCGTTCGCCGCGCCGTCCCGCGCGTTCTCCACGGGGCGCGGAGCGTCCGCTTCCCGAACGGGCAGCTCCACCCAGAACTCGGATCCTTCCCCGACCACGCTCCGGAAGCCGACGCGACCGCTCATCATATCGGCGAGCCGCTTGGTGATGCTGAGCCCGATCCCTGTCCCCTCGATCGGACCGGTCTCCTGGCCGGCGCGCTGGAACGGTTGGAAGATCTTGGCCTGCTTGTCCTCGGGGATCCCCATCCCGTCGTCGGCCACCGTGACGCGCACGCGCCCGGCGACGGTGACCTTCACCTCGAACACGGCGCGACCGCCGCGGCGGCCGTACTTGATCGCGTTCGAGCCGTAGTTCATGAGGATCTGCGAAAAGCGCGTCCGATCGGCGTAGACCATCGGCAGCGCGTCGGGCACCGCCGCGATCTGGAGCTCGACGCCGGCGCGCGCGGCCATGGGATCGAGCGTCGTCTTCACCTCGGCGAGGACGCTCGGCACGCTCACCGGCTCCGTGGAGAGCGAGACGTTGCCGCTCTCGATGCGGGCCAAGTCCAGCACGTCGTCGATGAGGCGGAGGAGGTGCTCGCCGCCCTTCAGCACCTGATCCACCATGCCCTTCTGCCGCTCGGTGAGGGGCGTCTTCTTGTCGCGCTGGAGGAGCTGCGCGAACCCGAGGACGGCGTTGAGCGGCGTGCGCAGCTCGTGGCTCATCGAGGAGAGGAACTCGCTCTTCGCGGCGCTCGCGGCCTCGGCCTGAGAGCGCGCCGTCTGCAGCTCCTCCTCGCGGTGGACGTCGTCGGTCACGTCCCAGATCGTGGTGACGAAGCCGCCCTCCGCGGTGCGCCGATCGGTGATGCGCAGGCTCCTTCGATCCGCCGTCCGCACCTCGATGGCACCCTTGGGATCGCGCCGGTACGCGAGCCGGCGCGCGCGAAACGCCTCACGCGGCTCCTCGCCCAGATCGAAGCTGCCCTCGTCGAGCGAGGCGTCGAGCAGCGCCTCGAAGGCGAGCCCGATCGCAGGGCCGTCGAGGCCGCGTGGGAGCGACGCGCGGAAGGCGCTGTTGCACATCACCAGCCGATCGTCGGCGTCGAACAGCGCGAACGCGTCCTGGATGCTCTCGATGGCGCTGACGAGCCGATTGGAGGCGAGCTTCGCCGTGGCCTCCGTCCGCCGGCGCTCGCGGATGTCCCGGATCGCCGCAGAGACCACAACGCCGCGCGGGGTGCGCAGCGGGCTGAGGCTCACCTCGATCGCCACCTCCGTGCCGTCCTTGTGGCGGCCCGACAACGCGAGCCCGGTGCCCATCGGCCTGAGCTTCGGCGACGCCACGAAGCTCGAGCGGTGCGCCGCGTGCCCGGCCTGGAAGCGCTCGGGGATGAGGATCTCGACGGGGCGGCCGAGCAGCTCGGCGCGCGCGTAGCCGAAGAGCGCCTCGGTCTGCGCGTTGACGAGCTGAATGATGCCGTGCTCGTCGACGATGACCATGGCGTCCGGCGCCGCCTCGAGCAGCTCTCGGAAGGGCGCGTCGCCGGTGGTGAGGTCGTCAGGCGTCATCGGGAAGGCTCACGTGGATCTGGGCGCCCGGCGCCGCGTCCTCGACCCACACGCGACCGCCGTGCGCCTCGACGGCGAGCCTGCAGAACGCGAGGCCGAGACCGCGGCCCGAGCGGCTCACCGGCACCTCCGCGTCTTCGAGCTGCACGAAGCGCTCGAAGATCTTCTCGCGCAGCTCGGCGGGCACGCCCGGGCCGCGATCGATCACGCGGAGCGCCGTCCCGCGATCTTCGCGCGCGGCGGCGATCCGCACGGCGCTGCCCTTCGGCGCGTGGCGGATGGCGTTCTCGGTCAGGTTCTCCAGCACGCGGCGGATCAGGTCGGGATCAGCCACGAGCGTGGGCGCCTCGACGAGCGTCTCCAGCGTGACCCCCGCGGCGCGCGCCTGGATGTCGAACGTCTCGCGCACCTCCTCGACGAGCGCGGGCAGATCGATCTCGACACGCCGCGCCGCGAGCTTGCCTTCCTCGCTCTTGCTGATGTCGAGCAGGTTGTGGATGAGCCGCATGAGCTGGCGCGCCGCCCCGCGGATGTCGAGCGCGGTGTCGCGCGCGTCCTCGGGCAACCGCCGATCGCGCACCAGGGCCTGTGCCAGCAGATCGATCGAGCCGAGCGGGTTCTTCAGATCGTGGACCACGAAGGCCGAGAGCCGCTCCTTCTGGAGCGCGAGCCGCGTGAGGTCGTCGCGCTGCCGCCGGATGAGCTCGTAGTGATCGCGCAGGTCCGCGCTCAGCCGGCGCAGCTTGAGGGCGGCGTGCACGCGCACGCTGAGCTCGGTCGGCCGCACGGGCTTCGTGAGGAAGTCGTCCGCCCCCGCGAGCAGCGCCCGGTCGAAGGTCTCCACGTCGCGGAGCGCGGTGAGGAAGACGATCGGCACGTCCTTCCCGCCGGGCAGCGCGCGGATCCGCTCGCACACGGCGAAGCCGTCGAGCCCGGGCATGCGGACGTCGAGCAGCACGCAGTCGACGGGTTGCCGCTCGAACACCGCGAGCGCAGCCTCCCCGCTCGACACCAGGATGCTCGCGTGCCCCTCGGCTTCGAGCGTGGCCTCCACCAGTGCGCGATTCTGCTCGTTGTCGTCGACGACCAGAATCGTCGCGGCGCTCTCGGGCGACTCCTCCATGCGCCGGCGAACCCTGCTGCACCCCCCGCACAGCGTCAAGCTCGAGGCGGCGCCCCCGCCGCGTCGCAGCCTCCAGCGGTTGCGCGCCCCACGCAAGCCGTGCGCGCGCCCGCGGCCATCGGCGCTGATCTCGGTGCGAATCGCGCGGCAGCGCGCTGGCACATCGGCTGCAATTCGTTGCCCTTCGATGCTCAGCCTTCGAGAAGCGCTCGCGAACGACCACCGGCGGCTCGACCAATTGTTCGAGGAGCTGTTGAACCGTGTGCACGTCGGCGACACCGCTCTGGCGGACGCGACGTGGACCGCGTTCGAGCAGGGCCTCACGCGTCACATGGACGCCGAGGAGAAGGACATGATCTCCATCTTCGAGCGGATGGCGCCCCACGAAGCGGGCCTCCTCCTCGCCGAGCACGCGAAGGTGCGCTCCCTGCTGGCCGAGCTCGGGGTGATGCTGGAGATCCACGCGCTCCGAGAAGCGAAGGTCGAGGAGCTCGTGAGCTTCCTCCGCGCACACGCGGCGCGCGAAGACGCCGCGCTCTACCAGTGGGCGGATCGCGAGCTGCCCGAGCCGCCGAAGCAATCGGTGCTCGAGAGGCTCCGACCGGAGACATGAACCAGATCCCGAGGCGACCTCGCCTCCTTCCTCTGCGATCCGGCTGATCCCGCGCGCCGGTCGCTCCTCGACATTCTCGACGTGGAGACGAGCTCGCGCAGCGGCTTCGTTCGCTGCGCGCTCGTCGGTGATGTCCGTCGAGGAGAGGCGCTCGCCGGTGATCGCGGCGAGCGCTTCGTCGGTGTCCCCCCGCGCTCGCCGCTTCGAATCATCACTGGGCGATCATCACTCGGGCGTGCTCTCGTAAGCCCTGGTTTCCGGGGCGTGGAGCCCGTCTTGCACATAGGCGTAGCGATGCGCGCGCGGGTGGCGCTCCGCGTGGCGCGCGCACCAGAGCTCGGCGCCGTTCGTGGCCTCGCGACGCGCGAGGCAGTCCGGGCACGGGGGCTCGATCTGCGGCACCTTGAGCTCGGCCGCGTGATCCTTGGGGCGCACGATCCACACGGGGCATCGCGCGAGGTGGGCGACGCGCTCGGCCACCGAGCCGAGGAAGAAGCGCTCGGCGCCGCGGCGACCGTGCGATCCGACGACCACGAGATCCGCGTCGAGGCTGGCGGCGAACTCGGCGATGGCCGGCGCCGGAGAGCCGCGACGGAGGTGGGCGACGACGCGCTTCAACGCTCCGGAGAGCGACGGCACCGCATCGATGCGCTCCTGCGCCACGCGCTGCACCTTCTCGACGGTGGGCTCGAAACTGGTCTCCTGCGCCAGGACCGGAGCCATCAGCAGCAGATCGGGCGGCGTCTCGGGCTCGACGTAGATCACGTGAACCTCGCCGCCTCGCAAGGCGGTGATGGCGATGGCCTCGTCCAGCGCGCGGATGCTGATCGGAGAAAAGTCGATGCCCGCGACGGTCACGAAGGGGCGGCTCGTGCTCGACATGCTGACCTCCTGGCCATGCGGCCGACATCGCCTCTCGCACCGAGCGTGCCATCCGCGCGATCCTCCGCGCTCGCGAACATCGCTGCGGCGTCAGCCAACATCGATGGAGCGTCGTCGTGCTCGGCTCCGGCGCAATCGGTGCGCGCGGGCGCAAGGCACGCAGCGCGGCTCGACGTCCGATCGAAGATGCACGGCCAATCGAGGGCTCACGAGCGTGGCCGCAGTCTTGCGAGGAAGCGCCGGCGAGGTGCAACGATGAGCAAGAGCATTCCCCACGTCGAGCGCTACATGACGACTTCCCCGTTGACCATCGGCCGCGATCAATCGCTCGCGCATGCGCACGTCACGATGCGGGAGCACCAGATCCGGCACCTGCCCGTCCTCGACGGCGGCAAGCTGGTCGGGATGATCTCCGATCGCGATCTCCACATGATCGAGACGCTCCGCGACGTGGATCCGGAGAAGGTCGTGGTCGAGGAGGCAATGGTGCCCGAGGTGTACACGGTCTCGCCGGCCGCGCCGCTCGACGAGGTGGTCCGCGAGATGGCCGCGCACAAGTACGGCTCCGCCGTGGTCATGGATCACAACAAGGTCGTGGGCGTCTTCACGACGGTCGACGCCATGATGGCCTTCGCCGATCTCCTCGACACACGCCTCAAGCACTGAAGGGCGCGCGGCCTGGCAACAGCCCGCGTTCACGGCGCCTCCGCGCGCCGCGCGATCGAGCCAACGATCACGCGGCGCGCACGCCCGTCGTCAGCGCTCGCCGCGCATGAACTGCTCGAAGACGTCGACGTCGCGCGGAGAGCCGAGCACGAGCGGCACGCGCTGGTGCAGCTCTGTCGGGACGATGTCGAGGATGCGCTCCGTGCCCGTGGTGGCCTTGCCGCCCGCGGCCTCGAAGACGAAGGCGAAGGGGTTGGCCTCGTAGAGCAAACGCAGCTTGCCGCCCGGGTTCTTGCGATCGGTCGGGTACGCGAAGATGCCGCCCTTCAGCAGCGTGCGATGCGCGTCGGCGACGAGCGAGCCGACGTAGCGGGCGCCGTAGGGGCGGCCCGTGGTCTTGTCCTCTTCTTTCAAGTGCGCGACCCAGCGACGCACCGGCTCGGGCCACAAGGCGTAGTTGCCTTCGTTGATCGAGAAGGTCTTCCCCTTGTCGGGGATCTTGATGTTCTCGTGCGAGAGGAAGAACTCGCCCACGGTAGGATCGTAGGTGAAGCCGTGCACGCCGCCCTTGTGGCCGGTGGTGATGACGACCATCGTCGACGAGCCGTAGAGGACGTAGCCCGCGGCGAGCAGCTCTTTCCCGGGAAAGAGGAAGTCCGAGACGTCCGCCGCGTGCGAATGATCGGGGCGGCGGAGGACGCCGAAGATGGTGCCGATGGAGATGTTGACGTCGATGTTCGACGAGCCGTCGAGCGGGTCGAACACGACCACGTAGCGCGCGCGCGGATCGGTGCTGAGCACCTTGATCTCGTCCATCTCCTCGCTGGCGATGGCGGCGCAGTGACCGCGGCGGCCGAGCGCTTGGATCAAGGTCTCGTTGGCGATCTCGTCGAGCTTCTGCACCTCCTCGCCCTGCACGTTTTGCTGACCCGTGTAACCGAGGATGTTGGCGAGCCCGGCTCTGCGCACCTGCGACGTGATGAGCTTGGCCGACAGGCTGATCTGATTCAGCAGCGACGTGAACGCGCCCGACGCGGCCGGATGGCCCATCATCCCTTCGAGGATGTAGGTCTCCAGCGTGATGCCGACGCGCGAGGGCGGCGGCATGATCGAGGTGGGCTTGTGCGCTTCGGCGGTCATTTCGATCCTCCAGCATGGGGGCCTTTTGGGGCCCCAGCGATCGCCGAATCGTGCTCATAGACTACGGGCCAACACAAGTCCGAGCGGCCCTGCAAGGCGGACGGGCGCTCCCGCGATCCGTCATCTCGGGCACACGAGGCTTGGGTCCGGAGCGAAGCCGCGCTATCTCGGCGGAAGACGTTCTTCGAGCATCGCTCGACCGCCCACGGAGTCACGCATGGCCCTGACCGATCGCGTCAAGCAGATCCTCTCCTGGTACTCGTCGGAGAACCCCGGCACGCTCACCAACATCGTGCGCCTGCTCAACCACGGCACGCTGGCGGGGACGGGCAAGCTCATGATTCTCCCGGTGGATCAGGGCTTCGAGCACGGGCCCGATCGCTCGTTCGCGCCGAACCCGGCCGCCTACGATCCCGACTACCTCTACGATCTCGGCATCGAGTCCGGCTGCAACGCGTACGCGGCGCCCCTCGGCTCGCTGGAGCAGCCGGCCGCCAAATACGCTGGGCAGATCCCGTTGATCCTCAAGGTCAACAACAGCGACACGCTCGGTAAGGTCGACCCCTGCTCCGCCATCACGAGCTCCGTCGAGGACGCGCTCCGCCTCGGCTGTGTCGGCATCGGCTACACGATTTATCCGGGCTCTCCGCTGCGCAACCAGCAGTACCAAGACCTCCGCGAGATCACACTCGAGGCCAAGCGCAAGGGCCTCGCCGTCATCGTGTGGTCCTATCCGCGCGGCAACATCCTCTCGAAGGCGGGTGAGACGGCGATCGACGTCTGCTCCTACGCGGCCACCATCGCCGCACAGCTCGGCGCGCACATCATCAAGGTGAAGCCGCCGACCGCGCACATCGAGCAGGAGGAGGCCAAGAAGGTCTTCGAGAAGTACCAGATCCCCGTGGCCACGATGACGGACCGCATCCGCCACGTCATTCAGACGACCTTCAACGGGAAGCGCATCGTGATCTTCTCGGGCGGCGAGACCAAGGGCACCGACGCCCTCCTCGCCGAGGTGCGCGAGATGGCGGCCGGCGGATCGTTCGGCAGCATCATGGGCCGCAACGCCTTCCAGCGCCCGCGCGCGGAGGCGATCAAGCTGCTCCAAGACATGATGGAGATCTACAAGAAGGCGGGCTGATCGCCGCCCTCGTGGAGCGCGCGGCGAGGGCCGCTCGCATCCATCGTGCAAAGAGAAAACGCCTGGGTCCTTCCAAAGGGCCCAGGCGTTTTTCTTTCAGGCGTCGGCGGAGCGCGACGCGCTCACACCCACTCTTGCGTCGTCGAATCCCACTTCTTCCAATCGCCCGTGAGCTCCTTGCCGCTCATGTCCTGGTAGAGATCGGCGCCGCCGGCGATGGTCTTGAACTGGAGGCGCTTGAAGCGCTGATTGAGCTGCTCGAGCTGGCCGGTGTAGTCGTTCTTCACCTCGACCTCGAGGATGATGTTGTAGCGGGCCACGAGCTCGGCGGCGCCGGCTTCGACGACCACGTAGCCGTTGGACACGCTGTTGCTGAAGCCCTTGTCCGGGTTGATCTTGGTGGTCTTGTCGAGCATGAGCGCGTCGATGTTCATCGCGAGCTGCTCGGCGCCGGCCAGCATGCTCAGCGTGGGGTCGCTCTTCACCTGACCGAGGAGGAGCGACATGAAGGTGCCCGACGTCACCGAGCTGCCGACGAACTCGACGATCTTCTTCTCGGGCGCGCCGGCAGCGAACGGCGTGGCCGCGAAGAAGGCGTGGATGTCGCCCGTCACCGCCACGACGTTGCCCACCGCGGAGAGCTTGGAGAGGATCTCGTTCCGCTTCGAGCGGTAGCCGTCCCAATCGTCGACGTTGATGTAAAAGCGCGTGTTGAAGGGCGGCGGGACGGGCTGGGGCGAGAGGTCGATGGCGATCTGCGTGAGGCAGTATTCGTTGCCCCAGACCTTCCACGTCGACTTCGAGCCGGTCATGGTGTCCAAAAACCACTTCTCTTGATCGGATCCCATGACCTCGATGTTCTTGGGATCGGCCTTCCACGCGGCGTATTCGACGATGTCGAAGGCGTCCTTCACCACGAGGTAGCGCGAGCCGAGCGAGCTGTAGAAGCTCTGCTTGCCGCAGTGGAGGTAGGCGATGCCGCGCTCCATGGTGGCCTGGGCGGTCTCGTCGATGAGGGGGATCTGCTTGTCGCTGGGGAGCGCGGCGTTGAGCTTGGTGACGAGGCTGTTGATGAAGGCGACGCTGATCTTGCCGGTCACCTTGGCCGCGTCGAAGCCCGCCGTGGCGGCGGCCTGGATGAGCGCCTGCTTGTAGAGGCCGCCTTGGTAAGACTCGATGTCCACGTACGGCCCGGCCGCGGAGGGCACCGATCCGAGCAGCTCGGTGAGCTTCGCCTGATCGACCACCACCGTGCCCGGGAAGGCGTCGCCGGGGATGACGGGCGGCGTCCGGTAGCTGCGCAGATCCGTCATCACCAGGTGGACGTGCTTTCCGAACACGAAATCACGGTAGATGCTGATGTCGCTTGGATAGGCCTTCTGCGCGTCGTACTCGAAGCCGGCCTCCACGTAGTCGACCGGCATGTACTCGAACCAGGCTTGGCGGGCGTTCTTGGCGCGCGTCTGATCGTTCTCGTCCTTCTTGCCGTCGAAGTACGTGGCGAGGGCGCCGCTGTTGTCGTTCGAGTACTCGTGATCGTCCCAGGTGGCGATCATGGCGAACTTCTCGTGGACGCCTTGAAGGGCCTTGTCGCTGCGATAGGCCTTGTAGAGCTGGCGGTAGTTGTCGAGCGAGCTCGCGGCGAAGTACGTGCCGTCGCCCGAGCCGAGCGTGATGGCGCCCTTCTCGTCGGTGAATTTGACGGCGCGACCATCGGTGTTCTGAAACGAGGGATCGCCCGTGGTCTCGTAGATGTAGTCGCCGAGGTGGACGAAGAAATCGAGCTCTTCCTGGCCGAGGGCGAGGTGCACGTTGAAGTAACGACCGATGAAGTCCTGACACGAGACGTAAGCGAACTTCACCGGAACGTCGGAGTCGGGCGCGGGCGCCGTCTTGGTGCGGCCCACGTGGGAGACATAGAGTTTGTCTCCCTTCTTGTAGATGAATCGATAGTAGTGGACCGTGCCCGCGGCGAGGCCGGTGAGCTTGACCTTGGCGCAGTGATCGAACTTGGCCAGAGCCTTGATGGTGGATTGGGCCGCGTCGAGCTCGATGAGGCCCTTGAAGTCGGCGTCGAGCGAGACTTCGAGCTCGAGCGAGGCGTCGGCGGTGCCTGCGTCGGGATCCTCGACGCGGGTCCAGAGAATCACGCTCTCGGGGCGCGGATCGCCGGAGACGACCGACTGCGGGAAGAAAGCCTCGCCATTGGTCAGCGTGCGCTCCGGGCCGGTCTGTGTCTCAGTGCCACCACACCCGGGCACGAGCAACGCGCCGGCGGCGACCAGGGTGGCTCGAAGGAAGTCTCGTCGCTTTTGCATGGAAGAACCTCTTCGCATTGGCCGCAGGATCCGCGGCGTGATCGTGAGGGAGGGAGAATGCACCGGCCGCGCGCCGGCGCATCGTGACCTTATCGCCCCACCGTACTTCGGTCACTGGGTTCCGCGATATGAGGAGGAGCCGGATTACACGTTGCTGAAGAGCAGCAACGCTCCGCGCTCGCCAGCATCGCTGCCCGCGAAGGCCAGCGCCACACCGCTCGGCGCATAGCGACGACGCCAGGATTCGGCGGCGAGCGCCACGGCGAAAGGAAGCGCGGCGGCGCCGAGATGACCAATCCGTTGCGCGGGCGCGTCGAGACGATGAGGCTCTCCCCAAAGCGCGTGCGTGCGTGTGACCGCCGCTTGCCATTCGAGGATGCGACGCGCTTCGAAGGTGTGATCGCAGAGGGCCCAGCCCGCGCGCAGCCCGGCCTCCGTGAGCGGCTCGCCGGCGGCGCGGAACGCGGAGGCGAGCGCCGTCGCGTCGAGCGCGCTCGCGCCTTCGGCGAGGCTCGGGCCGACGCCGGTGCCGACCCCCGCGAGGCGCGCGGCGGGGCGGAGATCGAGGCGGCGCGCCGTCTCTTCGCGCGTGAGCACGACGAAAGCCGCGGCCTCGCCGGGCATGACGGCATCGAGGTTCTGCGGCGAGAAGAGGCGGCCCGCGGCGTCGAGCGCGGCGATGGTCTCGGGATCGTAGTCGGTGTGCGCGCCGCCGATGATCACCGCATCGAGCTTGCGCGCCGCGAGCGCCGCGAGCGCCTGAGGCAGCGCGAAGGCCGCGCCCGCGCCGCTCCGCGCCGCGATCTCGAGCGGGATACCGGGCAATAGCTCCTTGGCGCGCGTGTGCACCAAAGCGGCGAGGCGCGCGCCGGGCGCAGGCTGGCCACGCGTGGGCGCGACGAGCGGCGCATCCACACAGAGGATCAGCTTGGCGTCGAGCGCCTGCGGCGCGGCCGCGAGCGGCGCGACGGCTTCTTCGAGCGCGGTCACCGCGAGCGCCGCGGCCCGCTCCTCGCCGACGAGGTACGGATCGAGGGTCGCATCGAAGGCCATCGTGATCTGCTCGCCTCGGCCGTCGACGAGCGGCGCCTCGGCGAGCACCGGGATGCCCGTGCGCAGAAGGAAGCCGAGCTCCATCGCGGCGTGACCGAGCCCGCACCGCGCCCCCACCGAAGCCACGAACGCCTGCGTCTTCACGAGACCTCGCGCACGAGCACGCGTGCGTCCTGCATTCGTCGCGGCGCGGGAACCGAGGCCCGCCAGACGTACTCCAGCGTGAGCGGTCGCTCTTCCCGGCGCGGGTTGGCGAGCGTGTCGATGAGCACGGTGTCGAGGTAAGGCCGAATCACCTCGGGCGGCCGATCTTTCACGCGAAACTCGATCTGCACGGCGAGCTTCGGGAGGAGGAACGTGGTGGGCCCGCCGCCGGGCGTGAGGTTCAAGAGCGCGACCTCCTCACCGCCGCGCAGCGGTGGCACGGACACGAGCTCGGGCGTGGCGCAGAGGTTCACGCGATCGTCTTGATCGAGCGGCGGGAGCGGCGCGCGCTCTTCGAGCCAGCGATCGTCGTAGGTGCCGACGTAGCGACGGCGCGGCTCCCAATGGCGGCCGACGGCGCCCATGCCCGCGGGCGGAGGACGGGTGCGCGCGGTGAGGATGGGCTGCGAGACGTCCTCGATGCTGGGCGCGGGCTTGTGGGTGAGCGCGTCGAGATCGCGCGTGATGCCCAGGCCCACGGGGTTCCGCGGCTCTTCCAAGACGTCTTTGGGATCGCTCGTGTCCGCGCCGCCCCAAGCGTTGTCGTAACGCATCTCGATCTCGGCGATGGGCCGCGGCGGCGAGAGGCCGCTCCCGCCCGTCTGCCACACGCGGAGGCCGAAGATGCGCACGATCTTCTGGAGCGCGCCGACGCGCACGGCGGCGTCGAACGTGGGCACGGGCTTGCCGCCCGGCGCGTAGGCCTTGGCCACGACGATGACGTCGGTGCCCGGCTTGCGCAGGCAGATGTCGGCCGGGTAGCGGATGCTGCTCTTCTCCGGCTCGCCCCAGGGGATGTCGGCGAAGCGGATCTTGCGCTGCCAACGTTTTGGAGCGACCTCCAACGTACCGTCAGCCTCGCGGATGCACGTCGCCTTGACGATGGTGACGAGCTTCTCCCCGTCCTTGTCCGCGAAGAGCTGCGGGTGGACCACGAAGTCGGTCGGGTTGTCGACGGGAGGCTGATCCATCGCGCCCTTTGCCTAGTTCAAGCGGAGCACCCGGCCGACGATGCGGAAGAGGCCGCGCGACAAGGTGGAGATGCGGCTCCCCACGAGCTCGACGTCGCCGTCCTCGCGGATGCGCATGGCGCCGCGGCCCGAGCGGAGGAGCAGCTCCTCGTCGGCGTCGATCACCACCTTGCGCGCCTTGAGCTCGAGCGTGTCGGCCACGCGCCGCTGGACGACGCCCACGATGACGGGGCCGACCTCGGGATCGACCTCGACGAGCACCGCTTCGTTGCCGGCGAGGGCGCGCTGCACGAGCTCGCGATCCACCCCCTCGTCGAGGGTCGCGGCGACGGGCGCGCCGCGGCCGCGGTAGGCGATCTGCACGACGCCGCCGCTCATCGCCACGACGCGCGCGGTGCGCAGCGCCGGGACGGCCGGCTGCGCGCTCGCCGCATTGCCGGCGACGGCGGGCGCGGCCTCGGCGGGGGCCGGGACGTGCTCGAGGAGCCGCTCGATCAACGCGGGCTCGTCCGGGGCCGCGGGCGAGCCCATCGCGATCACCGCCTCCTCGAGGGGCGTCTCGTCCGTGATCTCCGGCGCGTCCACCGTCGCTTCCTTCGCAATCACCATCGTCACATCTCCGACACGGCCTTGGTCATCGAGACTTTGCCGGCGGTGATGGTCACGATCGGCGACGTCAGGGCGATGCCGCTGCCGTCGATGACCACCTCGCTCGCGCCGCATTTGAGCGTGATCGCCGTGCCCGCTTCGATCTTGTGGAAGGCGCCGATGAACGTGGCGGGCGCGCCGGCCACGATGTTGTGCGCGCCGCCGATCTTCTCGAGGATGGCGCCGCCGACCATCGCGGTCTTGGCCGCGCCGACGGTCTCGGTCTCGTCGCCTTTGGTGATGATCACGAGGCCGAGCGAGGTCTCCGTCTTGCTGCCACCGACCTCTTCGGCGCGGTTGCCGAGCGCCATTTCGAGGCGCGCCGCGCCGATGCTCTCGTTCACGTTGCCGCTGACGTTGAGGTTCACGCCCGTGAGCGCCGCGGCCACGCGCACCGATCCGATCGACTCCTTGGCGGTGCCCGCGATCTTGCTGGTGCTGTGGCCTGGGCCCTTGGCGCGATCGGTGGCGTCGACGCCGCCGACGTCGCCCGCGGGGCCGGCCTCGTTGGCCTCCGATTCACCACCGCCGCCGTCGCCGTCGAGCCCGAGCGCCGCGCCCAACGCATCCGCGCCGGCGCTGATGCCCTGCGAGATGGCGCCGTGCACGGCCTGATCGAGGCCGAGCTGCGAGGTGATGCCACCGCCGCCTTCGCCTCCACCTTCGCCGCCGGCACGCGCAGCCTCGCCACCACCACCGTCCGCGCGCGCGGCTTCACCACCGCCGCCGCCCGCGCCATCACCACCGCCACCGCCGAGCGCGCCCGCGAAGCCGCCCGGTGAGGGCAGGCCGGCCGCTTGCGACAGGAGCGGCGCGGCCGCGCCGAGATCACCGTTGGCCACGGCCTGCATGCCCGCGCCGATCTGCTGCATCTGCGCTTGCACGGCGTTCACCGGACCGAGCACCTGATCGACCTTCGACTGCACCGCGGCGTCGATCTTCGCGAGCGCTTGATCCGCCATGGCCTGCGCGACCTCGGCGGCCTTCTGCGCGGCCAGCGCGAGCAGCGCCTTCAGCGGGTTGCCATCCATCTCGAAGTGGTTGCCGCCGACGCTGGTCGAGCTGCTGCCGCCGACGTTGAGCGCGGTGACGGCGTTCACCTCGACCGAGCGGTTGCCGCCGACGGAGGTCGATTGGTTGCCGCTGATGGCGCTCTGCGCGCCCTTCGTAATCTTGACGTCCTGGTTGGCGCCGACGTCGGTGGTGCTGTCGACGGCGACCGTGCGCGTCTCGTTGTTGCCGACGTTCTTGGTCTTGTTGTTGGCGACGGTGATGCTCTCGTCGTACTGCGCCTGGATGCGGATCTCTTCGGATCCGGCCTTGTCCTCGAGGCGAATCTCGTTCGCACCGCCGCCGCCCGGGGTGCTGTACGTGAGCATGGCCGTGCGCGTCTTGCCCTCGGGGAGCTGGTACGGCGGCATGCTGATGCCGTTGTAGAGGCGCCCCGTGACCATGGGCCGATCGGGGTTGCCTTCGAGGAACTCGACGATCACCTCCCAGCCGATGCGCGGGAGGATGACGGAGCCCGAGGTCTGGAGCTGGCCCACGCGCATCCAACAGGAGGCCTTGTCGTCCTGCGCCGGGCCGAGATCCCAGGGGAATTTGACCTTGCAGCGCCCGTGCTCGTCGGTGTGGATCTCTTCGGCGTCCGCGCCCTTGGGGGCGACCACCATGGCCGTCTGCGGGCCTTCGATGATGGGCACGGGCGTGATGCGCGGCGAGCGAAACTTCACCTTCGCCGGCACGAGCGTGGCTTCGGCGCCGTAGGTGGCCGCGGCGCCGCCGCCGTGACCGAGGTGGTGCACGAGCGAGGTGATCACGTACTCGCCGTTGATCTCGTCGTGGAGCGCGTCGACGATCTCGATCTTCCGCCCGCACACGAGGCGCGTGCAATCGGCCTGGATGTGGATGGTGCTGCGCTCGGCCTGCTCGGCTTCGAGCCGCACCGTGGCGAGGCGCTCGCCCTCCTTCGGCTCCACGTAGTGGCCGGGAAAATCGTAGACCTCGAGATCGATGTCGGCGTCGGCCTCGGCCTCCACCGTCATGTTGAGCTTGGGGCGCTTGAAGTCGTAGTCGCGGAGCACGAACTTGCCCGAGACCACGCGGCGCTGCTCGGTGATCGAATAGACCGCGTCCCCGCCGATCTCGAGGCCCATGCGGCGCCGGAACGGGAGCTTCGCGCCGCCGTCGATGGTGGGCGCGCGCGTACTGTCGTCGCGGAAGACGAGGTGCTCGCCGTCGTCGCGGGCCTCGGAGGCGTAGTAGATCCCTTCCTCTTCGAGCAGGCGCGAGACGAAATCGAGCGCGCTCTCGTTGTACTGCACGCAGTACTCGCGCTTCGGATAGGTGGCGTCCGTCTTCCATTCGAGGACGTTGCGCGCGATCCCGTTCTGCTCGAGCACTCGGGAGACGACCTCCTTCACGTCGAGCTCTTGGAAGATCTGCGAGCCGAAGTTGTGCTCGAGGAGCGCCATCGGCGAGACGACGTGGAAGCGCACGTGGTGCACGCTCTGATTGCCCATGTCGGTCGAGCCGACGAGCGTGACGGCGGCGACGATCCCCATGAAATCGTGGGGCGTCCCCTCCTCGCCGGCGATGAACGAGAACTTCGCCGCGGTGCCGATGACGGCCTCGGGATCGATGGGCTCGGCGAGCTGGCAGGTGACGGTGACGGAGGACGGGCGGCCGAGGCGGTGCTCTTCGCGGAAGGCGAGGACCGCGAGGGCGACGACGGCGTCGGTCGCGAAGAAGGCATTGAAGGTGCGGGTCGCCATCGTGCCTCCGATCAGTTGTCGAGGATGAGCGCCGCGGTCTCCGCGGTGGCGCCGTCGATCTTGATGCTGACGCCGGCGATGGAGATCGACGCCGGCGTGAGCGTGATGGTCGAGGCGCCCATCACCAGGCTGACGATCCCGTCGCCCTCGAGCACCACGTTGTCGGCCTTGATGATGTGCGCGCCGGCCGCGACCTCGGTGAACGTGGCGCCCGCGTTGTCCGCGCGATCGCCGTCGATCTTGGTGATGATGGCGCCGGCCACCTTCTCCATCATGGAGGCGCCGATCTCGACGCCGCGGCCGCCGATGGAGATGACCGCCTTGGCCGCCGCCGTGCTCTCCGTGCGGCTGCCGCCGACGACGATGGAGCGATCACCGGTGGTGATCTCGGCGACGGCGGTGCCGACGTTGCGCTTCATGTCGCCGCCGACCGTCTCGTTGACGGAGCCGACCACCAGATCGACGCCCAGCGAGCCGACCGAGAGCTGGGCGCCGCCGTCGACCTGCCGGCGGTGATCGCCGCCGACCTTGAGATCGCGGTTGCCGCCGACGGCGTGCGTGTGGTTGCCGCCGCACTCGTCGACGAAGAACGTCTCCACGTGCACGGTCTGGTTGCCGCCCACCTTGACGGTCTGATCGGCGCCGACGGTCTC
Source organism: Minicystis rosea (assembly GCA_001931535.1). Lineage (GTDB taxonomy): Bacteria > Myxococcota_A > Polyangia > Polyangiales > Polyangiaceae > Minicystis > Minicystis rosea. The sequence continues at coordinate 13,958,347 of CP016211.1, read as the reverse complement.
GGAGTAGCTGTTCGTGACGTTGAATTTCTGGTTCGCGCCGATGCTGACCGTCTCGTTGTTGCCGATGGCTTCGGTGGTGTTGTTCACGACGTCGATGGTCATGTCCTTCGACGCGTTGATCATGAACTCTTCCTTGCCCTTCGTGTCGTCCATGCGGAACTCGTTGGAGCTCCCGCCGCCGGGCGTGGTCGCGGTCTGGAGCGCGCCGCGCGCCTTGCCCGCGGGCAGCGGGTAGGGCGGAGGCTTCACCGCGTTGTAGAGGCGGTTCATGACGACGGGCACGTCGGGATCGCCCTCGACGTGGCGGATGCCGACCTCCCAACCGACGCGCGGGAGGAGCATCGATCCGCCGAGGGCGAGCTGGCTCGTGCGCATCCACAAGCTCGAGGTCTCGTCCGCGGCGCCGAGGCGATCCCACATGTACTGGGCCTTCACGCGGCCGTGCTTGTCGGAGTGGATCTCCTGCCCCGAAGGGCCGGTGGTGACCGCGGTCGAGACGCCGGGGACGACGCGCGCGCGCTCGCGCCGGGCCGGGCGGAAGGCGGACTTCTTCGTGGGAATGGCGGTGAAGCGACAGCGATAGTTGGGCCCCTGCTGGCGCTGATCGAAGACCGCGGCCTGCTCGTCGTGCATCTCGGTCTCGAGCGCGATGACGAGATACTCCTGGTTGAGCGGCTCGTACGGGTGATCCTCGAGCGTGAAGCGGAGCCCCGGCGCCATCGTCAGCACCGTGGTCTCGCCGCGCACGAGATCGCGATCGGCTTGGATCGCGTCGAGGAGGACCTGCGCGTAGCGCTTGCCCACGCTCTCGTCGACGAAGCGACCGGGGAAGACGTAGACCTCGAGCGCGTGCGTGCCCTCGTCCTTGCTCTCGACCTTGGCCTCGAGCTCGACCTTGGGGTGCTCGAAATCGTAGTCGCGCAGCATGACCTTGTCGGACCGCACGGCGTGGGCCTGCTTCACGAAGAGCACCGCGTTCCTTTCGGTGCTCGTGAAGCCGTAGCTGTCGATGAAGGGCAGCGTGCTCTTGCCGTCGGCATCCATGACGTCGATGCCGTTCGGCTTGTCGCCGAGGACGACGATGTCCTTGCCGCCCTCGAATTTCACCGCGAGCCAGATGCCCTCCTCGGCGAGGAGCCGGAGGACGAACTCGAGATCGGTCTCGCGGTACTGCACGCAATACACGCGCGGCGGATACGAGGGCTTCGTGAGGAGCTCGACGTCGGTCACGCCGCCGCCGTCGAGCACCTCCTTCACGATGTCGAGGACGCTCTGGTCCTGGAACGTGCGGCAATCGGCGCGCTTGCCCAGCTTCCACAGGCGCGGCGCCACGCGGATGCGCAGCGTGGGGCGACCGTCGGCGTCGGCGTGACGCGCGCACTCGACGGCGAAGCCCACGTACTCGCGCGGCTGGGAGTCGTCGCTCCGCGCGAGCTTGATGCGGATGTCCTTGCCGATGATCTTGCTCGGATCGGGGACGCCGCCGCTCGCCTCCATGTCGGGCGTGATGACCTCGATGGTCCAGAAGGGCACCTCGGAGAGGTGCTCGCGCGCCGTGAACGACATGAGGCGGAAGGCTTCGCCCTCGATGTCGCACTCCCCGATGACCTCGATGAACTGGTCCGGCATCGCCCCACTGCTCCGTTCACGAGCCCATCGTCAACGACCCACCCAGCTTGACCAAGAGGGCCGTGGTGATGTTCACCTGCGAGCCCGTGAGCACCACCGGGCCGCCGCCCAGCTTGAGCGAGCTGCCGCCGCCCTTGAGATCGCCGATGGCTCCGATCATGGCCACGATCGGGGCCTTGATGGTGTAGTCGCCGGCGATCTTCTCGTAGTGCAGCCCGCCGACGAGGTTCGTCACCGAGGCGTCGGCGGAGCTCTCCATGTTGCCGCTCACGAGGTGGAGCTCGGCGGCGAGCGAGGTGAGGTTCTTCGAGCCGCCCACCGTCTCGCTGCTCGTGCCCTTCATGAGCTCGATCTTCACGGCGCCCACGTTCTCGTCGAAGTTGCCGCCGATGTTGGTCTGGATCGAGGCGACCGATCCGATCACGTCCGCCGTGCCCACGGTGCGCTCGAGGTTGCCGCCGACGTCGAGCTTCACCGTGTTGGAGATGGTGATCATGTTGCCGCCGACGTCGTATTTGCGATCGCCGGAGACCTTCTCCACGTAGTTGGCGGTGGCGTTGTCGGTCTCGTTGCCGCCGACCTTGACCGCGAGCGTGCCGCCGATGTGGTGGCTGAGCACGGCGCCCACGTCGAGCGCCTGGTTGCCGCCGACGGTGAGCTTGTCGTTCGCGCCCACGGAGACTTGCACGTTGACGGTGACGTTGTGGGTCTCGTCGACGCCGACCTTCTCCTTCTTGTCGTGATTGACGCGGATGTTGAGATCCTTGGCGGCGTGCATGTTCCACCCCTGGCTGCCGCCGGAGTCCGCCATCGAGATCTCGTTGACGCCCGCGCCGCCGGGCGACGAGGTGCTGCGCAGAGAGCCGGAAGCCTGCGTCCCCGGGAGCGCGTACGGCGGCGTCTTCTCCGCGTTGTAGAGGCGCCCCAACACGAGCGGGCGATCGGGATCGCCTTCGAGGAAGGCGACGGAAACCTCCCACGTCACGCGCGGGAGGATCATCGATCCGCCCATGGGGAGCTGGGCGACGCGCAGCCACGGGCTCGACGTACCGTCCTGCTGGCTCACGCGATCCCAGGGGAAACGCACCTTGATGCGCCCGTACCGATCGACGTGGATGGCCTGCTCGGCGCCGCTCGGGCCCGCGACCGTGGCCGTCTGGATGCCGCGGATGCGCGGCCTCCGCGCCACGCGCGCCGGCGCGTAGGACGCGTTCCGCGGGATGCCGACGAACTCGTTCTCGCAGACCGCGTTGTCGCCGCCGCTCTCCAGCGTCTGCTCGCCGCGGGAGTAGAGCTCGACGATCACGAACTCGCCGTTGAGCGTGGGCTGCGCGGCCCCGTCGACGGCGAAGGGAACGCCGCAACGGAGGCCGATGGCGCGGCTCGATCCGCGCACGATGTCCGCGTCGCGCCGGAGCTCGCGCATCCGCGCGGTGGCCCGCTGCGAGCCCACCGCGCCTTTGACGAAGCCGCCCGGGTACTCGTAGTGGGGCATGCTCCACGCTTCTTTGGCGGGGATCTTGGCGTCGGGCTTGACGCCCGGCTTCTCGAAATCGAAGTCGCGGAGGCGCACCGCGCTCGTGCGCAGCGATCGCGTGCGCGAGAAGTCGTCGAGCGGCAGCCCGCCGATGCCCTGCGCCATCGCGAAGGAGACCTCGGGCGCGTCATCCGAAGGCACGAAGGCTTCGGGCGTGTCGCCGAGCACGAGCGTGTGCCCCTCGGGCTCGTGGCGGAAGAAATAGAAGATGCCCTCGTCCTCCATGAGCCGCTGCACGAAATTGAGCTGCGACTCGCGGTATTGGACGATGAGCTCGCGCGGCTCGTACGAGGCTTTGGTCTGATCGTCGACGCGCGCGATCCCCGCCTCGGAGAAGATGGTCTTGATGACGTCGAGGACCGATTGCTCCTGGAAGATGCGCGAATCTTCCCGGTGCGCGAGGGCGGCCAGCGCGGGGCGGAGCCGAATCGTGAAATGGTAGTGGGTGCCCGTCCAGCCGATGAACTCGGCATGATCGACGACACCGTGAAAGACACGCTGTCCCTGCACGGCGTCGATGAGCGTGAGGAGCACGCTCGTGCGCAGGCAGGCGTCGATGCGATATCCGGGGTCGGCCGTGGAGAGCTCGACCTGGATTTCGTAGGGCCGTGAGATGGCTTCGCGCGCGGCGTAGCGAATCACCGCGACGTCGGTGGGGAGCTTTTCACCGCGCAGATCGAGGTAAGCCGTTTGTTCCGGCACATCCGGAAGCTACACGTGGCCCGCGGGCGCGTCTACGCGGTCGATCGCGCGGCGGACGACGCCTCGGAGCGTGCGAAGACCATTGGCGAAAGCGCGGTGAGGAGCGGAAACACCACGAGCGAATACCGCCCTGCGCCGAAGAAAACGGCGTGCGTCGCCGCCGTCGCGGCGATGACGGCCACCGTCGCGCTGCCGAGCACGGGCCCGCGCAGAAGCGCGCGACCGCGCAGAAGCCCGGCCAAAGCGAGCGCGAGCCACGCGACCCAAGCGTGCACGGCGAGCACGAAAACAGCGCCGGCCGCGGCCACGGCCACACGCACGACACGGAGGCGGCCCTCGTCGGGCGCGACGCGGCGCGCGGCCCAACCGAGCGCGAAGAGCAGGACGAGGCGCTCGAAGAGGGTCTCGGCCACGCCGAGGCGCACCTTGGCTTCGTAGGGAAACGCCGCGCGGTTGGCCTCGTGCAGATACCAAGGCGCAGCGCCCGCATAGTCGAACGTGGCCGCGAGCTTGCGCGGCGCGAGCGCGAGCCACGCGAGCGGATGCTGTCGAATGTAGCGACGCGCCTCCTGTCCGAAGCACACGTCCTTCTGGGCTTCGTCGTAGACCTCGCGGCACGCGTCGGGGACCTTGATCGGAGACCACGCGCCCGTCGACGCCTCGTCGGCGCCGATGAGCAGGTTCCACCCGCCGTTCACGCTCACGAGGGCGCAGTGCTTCATGTGCACGCAGTTGCGCGCGGTCCACGGCGCGCACACGAGCACGGCCACCGCGGTCGCGATGGCCGCGAACGCCGCCCGCCACCGCGGAGATGCGCCGATCGGCGCGGCCAACAGACCGAGCACCGGCGCGAGCACGAGCGACTGCGGGCGCACGAGGGTGGCGAGCCCGACCATCAAGCCGACGAGCGCGATGGGCCACGACGATCGCGGCCCGCACTCTCCGCGATCGCGGGCCCACGCCACCACCGCGGCCGCGCAGACGAGGAGCGAAGCGGTGATGCCCTCGGTCATGATTGCGGGCGTGTAGGCGACGAGGCCCGGATGGAGCGCGACGAGCAGACCGGCGGCGAGCGCGAGGCCGCGAGCGCGCGGCGCGAGGCCGGAGGCGCGCACGGCGAGGCGATGCGCGGCGAGCGCCGCGAGCGCGCCGAGCACGGCGTTGAGGGCCATCGCAGCCGCGGGCCGCGGGCCGGTGATCGCATACACGGCGCCGATCAATCCGGGGTAGCCGACCGGGTAGTGCGCGGCGTAGGTGATCACTCCATCGGGCCAGAGCCAGGTGTACCCGAGCCCCGCGGCGACGCGCTCCGCGATGCGCTGGTAATAGGTTCCATCCGCCGACGGCGGGATGCGCGACGCCGCCCAGACCACGACCGCGAGCCGCGCGACGAGCGCGATCGCCGTGACCGCGAGGGAGTCACCCCAACGCGCGGCGCGATCCGTCGCGCGGCGAGATCGCGAGCTCGGCGCGTCGCTCACGGCAGCGGGAACCGCGCGAGCAACCCAGTCGATCGCAGCGCCGCGATCACCTCGCACGCCGGGAGGCCCACGACGTTGGAGTACGAGCCTTCGACCCGCGCCACCGCGAAGGCACCGATGCCTTGAATGGCGTAGGCGCCCGCTTTGTCGAGCCCTTCGCCGGTCGCGGCGTAGGCTGCGATCTCGTCCTCGTCGAGCGCGCGGAACACGACGCGCGAGGTCACCGTCTCCGTGTGACGCGGGCGCGCCGGATCGTCCGCGCCCGCGATCGCGAAGCAGGTGGAGACGTGATGGGCGCGGCCCGAGAGCGCGCGCAGCATCGCGCGGGCCTCCGCTTCGTCGGCGGGCTTGCCGAGCGGGCGCTCGTCGAGGATCACCGTCGTGTCCGCGACCAGCACCGCACCGGCGCGCGCCGCCTCGGGCAAGCGCGCGACGGCGGAGAGCTTGTCGAGCGTGACGCGCCCGAGGTAATCGAGCGGCGCCTCCTCCGCGCGCGGCGTCTCGTCGATCGACGCGGACGCGACCACGAGCGGCAGGCCCAACGTGGAGAGGATCTCGCGGCGGCGCGGCGAGCCGGATCCGAGGAGGAGGGGTTTGGCGGCGGAGATCATCGACGCGCGCCCACCTAGCGCGGATCGACGGGGAGCGGAAGGCACGCGCCGCCTCCGTCACCGAACGAAGGCCCGCCTCTTCGACGTCACGGCGGGCTCGAGCACGATGCCCGAGGCCGCCGCCCCGCGATTCGGTCGGGTTTTCCAGGATGTTTTGGAGCTTCGCGCCCACACCGCGAGGGGCACCAAGCTCGAATCGTCTCGGGAATCAGGAGCTGGATGAGAAAACCGACGCTAGGCCCGAAGCGGCGCGACGTTCAAGCAGGCTCGGGTGGTTCGGGGTGTGGGAGGCTCCGCCGAGCTTTGCTCGGTGGAGGGAGAGGGCGCGAGCCCTCTCCCGGGAATCAACCCGCTAGGGATCCGAGGAGCGCAGCCGCGCTCGGTCGGATCACCTCGGACAGCGCGCTCGCCGCCACCGCGCGCACGTCCGCCGGCAGCGGTCGCCCGTGCGCTCGGAAGCGCGCCGAGTCGATGCCTTCGGGCAGCGTGTCGTTCGGAGCTTCCACCGCCGTCGCGAAGGCCGCGGCGATCGCGGCGCGCACCTCGGCGTCCCCTTCACGATGGGCCCACGCCACGAGACGCCACGCCATGGCCGCGTGCTCGGCCTCGTCGGCCGCGATCACGTCGAGCGCCGCGCGCACCGCCGGATCGCGGGCCACATCGCGTGCTTCTTCGGCAACCAAGGCCGCGACGGTCTCGCCGATGCAGCCTTCGCGCACCGTCGCGGCCGCGAGCTCCGCGAGCGACGTGCAACCGAGCGCGCCATCCATCGCGATCGGCCCCGGGCCCACGGCTTCCCCTGCGTAGCGGCTCGCGAGCGCAAAGCAGAGCTCCGCATGACGGATCTCGTCGCCCATGGCGCGCTGCGCGTCGCGCACCAAATCGGCCGGAGCCCCCACGGCGAGCAGCTCGAGCGCGAGCCGCGCGAACGACGCCACCGAGGCGTGCTCGAAGCGAGCCTCGCGCGTCCACGACGCGGCGAGGGCGGCGCGCGTCGCGGGATCGAGATCATCGATCATGGGCGCCTGCGCCGCGGACCAATCGGCGCGCGCGTGTGAAGGCGCCGTGCGCGCGATGCCCGCGACGACGAAGGGCCGACCCACGCCGCAGAGGACGGTGTCCTCGATGAGGACGCCGTAGCAGCAGCCGCCGTTCGGCTTGGGATCGGGCCCGCAGAAGATCTGCGAGAGCCCTTTCAGCTCGCAGCACTGAAAGAAGTCCGCGACCGCGTTGCACACGCCGGCCTCGTCCGCGAGGACCTGATCGAGGCCGGCCGCGCCGACGGGCGCGCAGGCGCCCTGACCGAACACGCAGATCGTCGACACGGGCTGCCCCGTGCCCGGATCGCACTCGACCGCGCCGCCGGCGCCGCCGTTGCTGCTGGTGGTGACGGTGCTCGACGTGGTGAAGCCGCCGCCTCCACCGCCGTTGTCCGTTTCGACGACGACCTTGCCGCCGCACGCCGCGAACGACGCGGCCGCGATCGAGGACACGCCCATGACTTCGAGCAGACGGCGGGCGAACCCGCGATGACGGAGGGATCGATCGATCATGCTTTTCAGCTCCTGTGTCAGCCTGTGCCCAACGCCGTGCGGCCCCGGCCCGAGAATCGTCGAGAATGCCGGCGCACAGCAAGATCGGCGCCGCGCTACGATTGCGCTTCCGGCCATGGGCCACCCCGGTGTAGACGTGCTCTCCGGATGCGTTCGGCCTGGTTCGTCATCGCGGCGGCGCTCCCCACGTTCTTCGTCACGGAAGCGCGCGCCGGCGGGTGTGATCCGCAGAAGGGCGTCTCCACCTGCGTCGACGTCGACAACCTCTGGCCGCACGCCGGCAGCGGGAGCTTCTTCTCCATCGGCGGCACCACCACCACGCCGGCGAGCCAGCTCTCGTTCGGCCTCGTGGGCACGTACTTCAAGCAGCCCCTCGGCCTCACGGTCGACAGCGTCGATGCGCAGGGCTCCGCCGTCTTCGCCGTCGACGATCGCTTCGACGCCACGCTCCTGTTCGCGCTCGGCATCACGGATCGGCTCGAGCTCACGCTCGCCGCGCCGGCCACGCTCTACCAGAGCGGCGCGGGCCTCGCGGGGATCATCGGTGGAGGCGCCGGCCTCCCGCGCAGCGCGGTCCGCGACTTCCGCTTCGGCTTCGCCCTCGCGTTGCTCACGCGCCCGCGCACCGGCTCGCCGCCGGGCCCGAACGGCGCGAGCGCGCGTCCCATCACCGATGGCCCCGCGCTCACCGCGCGCTTCGAGATGGGCGTGCCCGTCGGCAGCCGCGCCGGCTTCGCCTCCGCGCCCGGGGCCGTCTTCGCGCCCTCGATCGCCTTCGATTGGCGCATCGGTCGCGTGCTCATCGCGGCGGAGACCTTCGCGCGTGTGCGCTCCGAGGTCTCGCTCGGCAGCGCCACCATGGGCACGCAGATCGGCGGCGCGCTCGGCGCCTCGGTGGACGTGCTCCGTGACCGCTGGCTCACCGTCGGCGCGGAGATGTTTGCGGCGCCGACGATCTCGGCCCAGCGGCTCGACCCGCGCGATGCTTCCGATGACGTCCCGAAGCCGCTCTTGCCGGCCGAGTGGATCGCGTCGCTCAGCAACGCGCGCCTCCTCGGCGGCGACGTGGTGGTGAGCCTCGGCGGCGGCGCGGCCGTGCCCTTCGTCAAGCACGCGGTCACCTCGCCCAAGTACCGCCTCGACTTCGCCATCCGCTATGCGCCCACGGGCCGCGACACCGACGGCGACGGCATCCCCGATCGCGACGACAAGTGCCCGACCGTCCCTGAAGATCGCGACGGCTACCAAGACGCCGACGGCTGCCCCGATCCCGACAACGACGGCGACGGCATCCCCGACGCCAAGGACAAGTGCCGCGACGCCGCCGAAGACTTCGACGGCCATCAGGACGCCGACGGCTGCCCCGACGACGACGACGACAACGACGGCGTCCCCGACGCGCAGGACAAGTGCCGCAGCGAGGCCGAGGATCGCGACGGATTTCAAGACAGCGACGGCTGCCCCGATCCCGACAACGACGGCGACGGCATCCCCGACGCGCAGGACAAGTGTCCGAACGAGCCGGAAGATCGCGACGGATTTCAAGACAGCGACGGCTGCCCCGATCTCGACAACGACGGCGACGGCGTCCCCGACGCGCAGGACAAGTGCCCGAACGATCCCGAGGATCGCGACGGCTTCCAGGACGCCGACGGCTGCTCCGAGCCCGACAACGACGAGGACGGCGTCCTCGATGCACAAGATCGGTGCCCGAACGAGGCGGAGACGATCGACGGCGTCACCGACGAGGACGGCTGCCCGGAGCCGAACGCGCGCTCGCTCGTCCGCTGGGACGGCGATCGCGTGGTCGTGATCGGGGCGCCCGCCCGCTTCGCCGCGGGCAAGGCCGCGATGCCGCCCGCGCTCCTGAAGCAGGCACGGATGATGGCGCAGCTCGCGCGCGGGCACGCGCCGCTCGGCTCGGTGGTGATCGAGACTTACCCGGATCGCGCAGGCGACACGTCGATCCGGGGCGCGGAGATCGCGGCCGCACGCGCCGAGGCCGTGAAAAAGGTGTTCGTGGACGCCGGTGTCCCTGCCGACGTCATCAGCGCAGTGCCGGGTGATCCCGTGGCAAAGCGGGCCTCCGACGCGGCGGCCTTCGACGTCACGGTCCGCCGGAAAGCGCGCGGCCCGCGCGTCGCGAAGCCGAAACAAGGAGAGAGCAAGCCGAAATGAATGTTCGTGAGTCCCGCCGCACGCGCCACCTGGTGATCCGCCTCGATCGAGGCGACGAGCTCCCCGCCGCGCTGGTGCGCGCGCTCGATGCGGCCGAAGCTCGCTCCGCCTTCATCACCGGCGTGGGCGCCTTCGAGGCCGCCGAGGTGGCGGTCTTCGATCAAGCAACGAAGGCTTATCGACGCGCCCGCCGCGTCGAAGGCGGCTGCGAGGCCGTGTCGATCACCGGCAACGCCGCGACGCTCGACGGCGCCACCACGCTGCGCCTCTCGGCCACGATGGCGCGCGAGGGCGACCTCGGCCTCGAGACCTTCGGTGGCCAGCTCGTGTGGGCCCGCGCCTTCGAGGTCGAGCTCCACGTCACCGTGCTCGACGACGTGACGCTCACCCGCGTGGCCGACGAGCGCACCGGCCTGCCCGTGCTGACCGCCAAGAGCGCGTCCGCCAACACCATCCCGGCCCCTCCGCCCGAGGTCGCCGAGCCCGCCCGCGCCGCCGAGCCTGCGCGCGCCGAGCCCACGCGTGCCCCCGAAGTCCTTCGTGCCGAGCCCACGCGTGCACCGGAAGTCCTTCGCGCCGAGCCCACGCGTGCGCCCGAGATCATCCGCGCCGAGCCGACGCGCTCGCCCGAGATCATCCGCGCCGAGCCCACGCGCTCGCCCGAGATCATTCGCGCCGAGCCCACGCGTGCCCCCGAGCCTCCGCGTGCGCCCGAGCCCGTGCGTGCGCCCGAGCCTGTGCGTGCCCCGATCCCGACGCCGCCTGGGGGCTCCTCGATGCTCATCGGCAGCCACGGCGGCCCCGCGTTGCCGCCGAAGCCGATGCGCCCGATGGACGCGCCCGACGTCTACCCCGACGTCGGCGACAGCGTGATGCACTTCCACTTCGGCGAGTGCACCGTGGTCAGCTCCGACGGAGATCGCATCCGCCTCCAGCAGGACAAGGACGGCCGCGTCCGCGAGGTCGCCCTCGCCATGCTCAAGATCGAAGCGCCCACGACGCTCCCCGACGGACGCCGCCACTTCAAGCTCGGCCGCAAGCACTGATCGAAAGCCCTTGGCCGAGGCGCGCGACGACGCGCCTCGGTCGAAGGCGACGACGATCACGCCCCTCCCGCACCGCGAGATATCGAATCTCGCCGGCCGCTGGCCAAAGCACCCTCCCCTCCTTCACGAGATATCGAATCTCACCGAGCGCATCGCTCGGGGCTCCTCACCTGCGTCCTCGACGCCGCATTTTCTCCTCGAAAACCCGTGCCGGCGCGCTGCCCCGAGCGGGCCGCTCGACGTCGTGCTTGACGCGCCGACAAAATGAACAATCATTCATTTTGTTCCGAGAGCCATCGACCCATGACCGCCGTCGAGCCCTCCAAGGTCGCGCTGAAGAAGGAAGACAAGCGGCAGCGCTTGCTCCGGGCGGCGCTCGAGCTCTTCGCCGAGCGCGGCTTTCACGGCACCGCGGTGCCGCTCGTCGCGGAGCGCGCCGGCGTGGCGGCCGGCACGGTCTATCGCTTCTTCGAGAGCAAGGAAGAGCTCGTCAACGAGGTCTTTCGCGACGCCAAAGGCCGGCTCCGGCACGTGCTCACCGATGGTCTCGATCTCACCCTCCCGCCCAAAGCGCTCTTCGACGACTTCTGGGCGCGGCTCGTCGCCTTCGCGCGCGCGGAGCCGATCGCGTTTCACTTCCTCGAGCTGCAGGATCACGCGCCCTACCTGGACGATCGGAGCCGATCGCTCGAGCGCGAGGTGCTGACCCCGATCTTCCTCGCGGTGAGCCGCTTCCACGCCGAAGGCGTGCTCCGCACCGACGTGCCCGTGGACGCGACGATGGCCTTCATCTGGGGCGCGTTCGTGGGGCTGATGAAGGCCGAACGCCACGGCTACCTGACGCTCGGCGACGACACGCTCGCCGCGAGCCGCGACGCGTGCTTTCGCGCGTTCGCGGTGAAGCATCGAAAATAGATCGAACGAGGGAGGATGCGATGGAACAAGCTCAGACGTGGAAGGGAAAGACCGCGACCGATCGACCGGCGCACACGCTGGAATCGCTCGCCGCGCTCGATGTCGACGCGCTCGCGCCGGTGTATGCGGCGGGCACGGTGCCGGCCTCGATCGCGGCGCTCGATGGGCACCCGCGCGGGCGGATGCTGTCGGTGCGCCGCCTCGATCACGGCGGCATCGGCAACGCGCTGCGCGCCTTCTCCGGCGCCGCGGCGTTCCCTTGGGGCGGCAAGAGCTTCGCGGCGGAGAGCGCGTCGGCGGGCACGGGCATCAACCGCGTGCACCTCTTCGGCCGGCACCAGCTCTTCCCCTTCCACACGCGGATGGCGAACAGCGTGATCGACGGGCGGAGCGCGATCCTGCTCGACTACGATCTGCCCGACAATCCCTACCTGATCCGGCAAATCCACGACGAGGTGCGCGAGGTCTCGCCGGGGCTCTTCCTCGGGCCGGCGATGTGGAAGGGAAAGGACGGGCCCACGTTCGTCCTCTGGTTCGCGCTCGACACGGGCGCGCAGGCCAAGCCCATCGGATCGCGCGGACGGCCATGACGAGGCACGTGCTCATCACGGGCGCGGCGGGCGCCATGGGCTCGGCGTTGGCGCGGGCGTTCCGCGCGCGGCACGCGGATGCATCGCTCACGCTCGCCGACATCGATCTCGCGGGCGCCGAGGCCACGGCCCGCGCAGCCGGCGGCGAGGCCCACGCCGTCCGTTGGGATCTGACGCAGCCCGCTGCGATCCCTGCGCTCCTCGAAGACGCGGTGGCGCGGCGAGGGCCGGTCGACGTGCTGGTCAATTGCGCGGGCGTGATGGAGGTCCGCACGCTCGCCGGCACGTCGTGGGAGACGGGCGCGCGGCTCCTCGACATCGATCTGGTGAGCCCGCTCCGGCTCATGAGCTTGGTGACGCCGGCCATGATGGCGCGTCGATCCGGCGCGATCATCAACGTGAGCAGCATGGCCGGCGTGGTGCCGCTCCGGGGCTGCACGTTCTACGGCGCGGCCAAGGCGGGCCTGGCGATGGCCTCGGAGATCGCGCGCCTCGAGCTCGCTCCGCACGGCGTCGCGGTGCTCACCGTCTACCCCGGGCCGGTGCGATCGGCGCTGGAGCGAAGGGCGCGCGCGCAGCTCCCGCCGGCGCTCATCGCGCGCGCCTTGCCGACGGGCGACGCCGAAGCGCTGGCCAATCGCATCGTCCGCGCGCTCGCCGAAGGCGCACCGCGCGTCGTCTATCCGCCCCTCTACGACGTCGCCCAGCGCGCCCCACGCATCGCGGGCTGGGTGACGTCGCTCCTCAGCCCGATCCCAAACGATTGACCGCGGCGCGGCGTCGCGCGCGCTGCAACCAGCGAGCTCGACCGACGATGCGGGGCCCTCCGCAGTCGTTGAACCGAGCCCCCCTCAATTGCAGAAGAACTGCCCCTGCAAGCAGACGCAGGTGGTGTTGCCGTAGCTGCATTGCTGCATCTGCGAGACGTTGCACGTCTGCCCGGGCTGCGGCTCCGCCGTCGGACAGGCCTCGTTGCAATGCCAAGCGCCCTGGAGACAAGAGCAGGTGGACGTGCCATAGCCGCACTGGAGGCCGCCCATGCCCATGCAGGCTGCGTCTTCCTTGGGCTGCGTCGCGGGGCAGGTCTGGCAGTTCCACGTGCCCTGCTGGCAACGACACTGCGCCGACCCATAAGCGCAGACGGAGCCGCCCATGCCCATTCCCATGTTGGTGCACGTCATGCCCGCTTGAGGCTGCGTGGTCGGGCAAGCATGGCAGTTCCAGTTACCGAATTGACAGGTGCATTGCGTGTCGCCGTAGACGCATTGCGTGCCATTGCCGGTGCATTGCGATCCATCCATCGGCTCGGTCGCCGAGCAATTCGGCGAGCCGCTGCTGGAGCTGCTGCTCGACACGCTGCTCGTCGTGGTCGTGCCGCCCGTCCCGCCGCCGGTGGTGGTGCCGGGCGTCGTCGTGCCCGAGCTGGTCTGCGGCGTCGTCGTGCCCGTGGTGGTGCCGGGCGTGGTCCCGCCGGCGCCGCCCACCAGCGACGTCGCGCCGCCCGTATTCGTTGCGCCGCCCGTATTCGTCGTGCCGCCCGTGCCCGGGGCATCGACCACCGATCCGCCGCACGCGCCCGAAGCCCCGAGCGAGACGACCGACACCACCAGCGTGAGCCCACCGAACCTGCGAATGGAATGCGACATCGAGACCCTCCTTGCGTAGCTCCCCGCGCCCCTTCGCAACGTCGTGGAGGACCCTTCACACAAAATGCACGAGGCTGCGTCTTCAGCGCGGGAAGCGGGCCGTCGTGCTCGAAATGGCTTCAGTTGCCGGCGATTTGCCGCGCTTCGAGGCGATGTGCGCCGCCCGGTCGCGTGGCCAGGTAGCGCCGGGCCGCAGCGGCGGCGTCCGCCGCGCGACCCGCGCGCTGTAGGGCGACCGCGCGGAGATAGTCGGCCTCGTCGGCGCGGGCATCGCTCGGATGCGACGACGCGAAGGTTTCGAGCTGTCGCGCGCTGCCTTCGTAATCGCCGCGGCCCAGCGCAGTCATGGCTGCCGCGAAATCTTGGGAGGCCTTGGGGATCGCGGGCGCGGCGCGGGCGGCGGACGGCGCCTCCGGTGCGGCCGCGGTGGGCGCGGCGCTCGGCTCGGGGGACGGGCGTTGATTCGCTGTCGACGCTCGCGCCGCCACCTTGCGGACGGCGCTCGGTGCGCGAGCGATGGGCGCCCCCACGACGGGCGACGCGCTCGGCGCCGCCATTGCGATGGGTGCAATGGGTGCAATGGGCAATGCGTTCGGCGCCGCCATTGCAATGGGTGCAGTGGGCAATGCGCTCGTCGCGGCCTCGGGGGCGGCGCTCGGCGGCGCCTCGGGGGCGGCGGACGCAACGCTCGTCGCGGCCACGGCAATGGGTGAGGCGCTCGCCGAGGGGGCCGCGCCGTCGCCCGTCGCGCGCCACGAGCCGCCCGAGGGAATGACGGCGGAGAAGCCGGCATAGCGCACCTCGACCGTGCCCTCGGAGACGGCGACGCCGCGGATGCGGCCGCCTTCGGCCTCGACGCGAAACGCGGTGCCGCGCACTTCGATCTCGGCGTCCGCGGTGCGCACGACGAAGCGCTCGCCCTGCGCGAGCGGGCGCACGGTGACGTCGAGCGTGCCGCGCACGAGCGTGACCACGTCGAGCCCCGCGGCGGCGCGGCGCTCGAACGAAGCCTCGTTCGAGGGCCGGATCGATGTCTCCCCCGGCGCACCCGGCCCACCTGCGAGCAGCGCAGGCGCGGTGAAGCGACCCGCCGCCCAACCGACGGCGACCGCGAGCATCATGGCGGCGATCGCGAACGCCATCACGATCGGGCGGCGCGGCGCGCGCGCGGCCGAGGGCGGCGCGAGGGCGGCGAGCTCGAGGAGCGCGCTGCGGGCGCGCTGGTGCTCGAGCGGCGTGGCCGGCGGGCGCGGCGCGCGGAGCGAGGCGCCGATGCGATCGAGATCGCGCATCAGCTGCGCACAGTGGGCACAGCTCGAGAGATGGCGATCGAGCGACGCGCGCTCCTGCGGGCCCAAACGGCCGTCGCGCAGCGCCTCGACCAGCGAGGACTTCGGGCAAGCTCGGATCGTCATTGCGCCCCCCGCGTGAGCGTACGCCGGATCTCGGCGCGCGCCTCGTGCAGCCGCCGCCACACGGTGCCGACCGGCTTGTCGATGATCTTCGCGACCTCGACGCCCGACAGCCCGTTGTACTCCACCATCACCAAGACCAAGCGCCGATCGTCGGAGAGCGACGCGATGGCGGCGCGCATCCGCTCTTCTTCCTGGGCCGCGCTCGTCGACTCTTCAGGCGTGCGCGGCGCGGACACCGGCGCGGCGCCGAACGCGTCGAGCAGCGTGCGGAGCCGCGCGAACGTGCGCCGCCTCCGCCGCACGAGCTGCGCGGCCACGCCGATGAGGAAAGGCCGGCCCGACTCGCGCCCATCGAACGAAGCCGCCGCGCGCGACGCGGTGAGGAACGTCTCCTGGACGAGATCGTCCACGTCGGCGTCGTGCGGCGCGGCGCGCAGCAGGAACTGCCGTACCTCCTCGTGATGACGATCGAAGAGCGTGCCCAGCGGGCCGAGATCGCCGGTGGCGATGGCCTCGAAGAGCTGCGCGTCGGTGGCGTCGCGGGGGCTCGTGAGATCTCGTCTCGGCACACGCATCATCGAACGGCGATCTCCAAGCCCAGCCCGAAGCCGAGCGTATACGAAGGATACTCGGTGGCGTACCACCCACCCGGGTGCGAGATCCGCTTCTCGGCGAGCGCCCGCGGCGAGAGCTCGACGTCGAGCGCGGAGACGATCCGGATCATGTTCGTAATCGGGACCACCGCGCGCGCATCGAGCCCGACGCGCCCTTCGATGCGGGTCTCATCGAAGCGCATCGGCTCGAAAGGCGACGGACCGAACGGCTTCTGACCCTGAGAGACGGTGCGCGTCACCACCGCCACCGAGGGCACCACGCTGGCCCGAAGCTCCACCGATCGCAGCGAGAAGCTCCGCGACGCGGCGGCGCCGACGCACACCTCGTGCATCGCGGCCGGATGGCGGTTGAACGTGATCGCCGGCCCATCATAGCGGCCCCACACGCCCACGCCCCACGCGCCGATGGGCACGCCGACCGACACCGTGAAGCCGCCCCAAAGCACATTCGCTTTGCCGGCGTAGCGAGGCCCGAGCTGCGCGCCGAGGAGCAGGCGCGGCTCCGCGGGCGGCACCGCCTTCGCGTACGTATCGTCGGTGGGCGACGTGGTCGCGACCGGCGGCGGGCTCGGCGCGATCAGCGGCGGGCTCGACGCGATCGGCGGCGGCGGGAGCGGCTTGGCGAGGAGCGCTTCACCGAGCGGCACCACCTCGTCCGGTGCGCTCACCTCACGCGCGATCGTGCGTCCGTCGGCGGTGATCACGGTGAGCGTCGCGGAGCCGTCGTGCTCGGTGATTTCGATGACCCCACCCGCGCAGCTCCAGGGCATGCCCGGGACGGCCGTGGCCTGCGAGAGCGCATGCGCGGCGCGCTGCCACGCATCGTCGAGCGCTCCGACGCTCGCTCCCACCTTCGCCCGCGGGCATTCCGCCGCGAATCCCGGCGCCGCGGCGAGGGCGATCCCCGCCGCAGCAGCGAAGCCGAGAATCGCAGAGCCGACCGTCATCCCATGATCTCCCGGTGCCCCTTGCCCGGCACGTGCCGAACCCTTCGCTGCCATCTCACGGCAATCTCGCCGGCCGATCCAGCCACGCAACCGTCATCCACCCACCCGTTCGCGCGGAGGCCCCTCGGTACTGGTCCCGATGCCGAAGCGAGGATGGAGCCGACGATCGAGTCATCTTCTCCCTGGATCGGGAGCGGCGAAAGCCCGGCCCATGTGTTATGAGCGAACGAGCGGGGGGCGCACACGACAAATCGTGGCAGGGGAAGCCATTGCGATCGCATTGGTCATCTCCAGCATGTTACGGTTTCTCGTTGGCGCCGACGTGAGGGCGCCTATGGGGCTCGCGACAGGGAACGTGCTGGACCGCTATGTCATCGAGGGCCTGCTCGGCAGCGGTTCGATGGGGCGCGTCTATCGCGCCACGGACACGCGGCTGCGGCGCTCCGTCGCGCTGAAGGTCCTCGAAGGCACGACCGCGGGTCTCGATACCGCGATGGCCCTGCGCGAGGCGCGCGCCGCGGCCGCCATCGTCCACCCCAACGTCACCGCCATCTTCGACGCCGATCACAATGGCGGCACGTCGTTCATCGTCATGGAGCTCGTGCCCGGCACCCCGCTGCGGCAGCTCGTGGGCGACGACACCGTGCCCATCTCGACGCGCATTCGTTGGCTCATCGAGATCGCGGCCGCGCTCTCCGCCGCGCACCAGGCGGGCGTCGTTCATCGCGACATCAAGCCGGAGAACGTCATCGTCCGCGAAGACGGGATGGTGAAGGTGCTCGACTTCGGCATCGCGCGCTTCGCCACCACGGCCACACCCGCGGTGGGGATGCATTTCGTGGGGGGCCCCACCGAGCAGACGAGCCTCGCAGGCACGCCCGCGTACATGGCGCCCGAGCAGATCCAAGGTGAGGTCGTCGACGGGCGCGCCGATCAATTCGCTTGGGGCGTGGTCGCGTACGAGGTGCTCTCGGGAAAGCTCCCGTGGAACAGCAGCAACGGCCCGCTCGGCCTGCTCGCCTCCATCGTCAACGACACGCCGCCGCCGCTGCCGGAGCACGTGCCGCTCGACGTCGTCGCCGTCGTCATGCGCGCCCTCTCGAAGTCGCGGGACGCGCGCTTCCCCTCCATCGTCGAGGCGGCGACGGCGCTGGCGCCGCATTCGTCGGGCCCGCTCCCGCTCCTCGGCCTCGCGCCCGATTCGAGCACCCGCACGCGCGCACGCGAGCCTCGCCCGCAGCTCTCGCCCCGCGATCCGGCGACGCAGCCGCCGCCCTCGCGCACCCGCGTCGCGCCGCTCGCGTACTCCGTCACGCCTCCTCCCGTCACGGCTCCCCCGTCACGGCTCCCGCGCGCGAGCCGACGCCGCTCGGCACCGAGCCGCCTCCGTCGCTGCGCACGCTGAACACCGTGGGCATGGGCACTGTCACCACGGGCAGCACGGGCAGCGCGCCTGCCGCGCGGCCGCCGATGCCGCGCGAGCCCGACTTCCTCGCGCCCATCGATCTCGACGCGCACCTCGCGCTCCTCCCGAGCGGCGCGGCCTGCAAAGGCCTGTTCCTCGCCGATCTGATGCGCCTCGTGCCGCGCAACCGAACGGTTGCGGAAGTGCATCACCTCGCGGGCGTCCCCGAGCGTCGCTACATCGCCTTCCGCGATTACCCCATGGCCGAGAACATGCGGCTCACCATTGCCATGGCGCGGAGCGCTTTCCCCGGCCTGCCGCTCGGGCAGGCGATGCGGAGGCTCGGGCAGGCGGCGTTCGACACGGTGATGGGCTGCCACATCGGCAAGACCCTCTTCGGCGTCCTCGGCAAAGATCTCGAGCGCCTGCTCCTGCATTGGCCCAAGTCGTACGAGCTCTTCTTCGGCTTCGGCCACATCACCATGCAGCGCAGCGGGCCCGGCATCTACGCCATGCACGCGCGGCAGTTCCCGGTGTTCCTCGAGACCTACCAGGTCGGCGTGCTCGAAGGCGCGCTCCGCCATTGCGGCGCCACGGGCCGCGTGCGCATCGCGATGACGTCGCTCGCCGAGGCCGTGCTCGAAGTCGATCTCGTCTAGGTTCTACGCCGTCCGACGATGTCGCGCGCGCCTCGCCGCGAGCGGAACACCGCTGCATTTCGATCGCGCGGAACCAACGCTGCAGGCTCTTCGCAGTCGTCGAACAAAGCGCTGCCATCGAGCCTGCCTCCGCGTCGATGCGGAGGCCGTTCTCGTGTCCCGACCCACGGGCGTGTCGTCGTCACGTGGGCCCCGTCGCGATGGATCTCGGCCTGCTCTTGAGCCGTATCAAAGTCCCCGTCCTCGGGATACCCTCCCCCCCTCGACATGAGCGAGTGGTACCTCAAGGCGCCGAACGGCGCGCAGTCGGGTCCCTTTCCGACCCAGAGCATCATGCAGTGGATCTCCGCGGGCCAGGTCGGCGCGGACCACACCGTCTGCCCCAATGGCACCCAGCAGTTCGTGCCCATCACCGAGGTGCCGATGTTCCTCGGCGCGCTCGTGTCGGCGCGGGGCACGGCCGCGGCGGCGCCGGCCGGCGTGCCGCCCGCACCGCCGCCGCCCGGCGCACCGCAGCCGCAGGTCGCCGCGTATGCGCCGCAGGGCGCACCGCAGGCCGCGCCGCAGCAGAGCGGATATCCGGCGGCCCGCCAGAGCCTCTCGCCCATGTCGGGCCGCATGGGCGGCACGATGGCCATCCCTTCGCTGCAAGAGGCGCCCGAGCTCGCGCCCTCGGCGGCCGCGCCCGGCGGCGGCAAAGGCCGCACGATGCTCGGCCAAATGGCCTTCGGCGGCGCCGATGGTGGAGGCGCGAGCGCCGGCGCCGTCGCGGTGATCGGCCGCGCCAACAACGTCGAGATCGTCCTACCGTATCCGCAGGTCTCGGGCCGTCACTGCGGCGTCTCGCCGACGCCCGACGGCATGCTGCAGATCGTCGACTACGGCAGCACCAACGGCACGCACGTCGGCGGCAAGCGCATCGCGCCCAACGTGCCCGTGAAGATCAAGCCGGGCGACAAGATCTTCGTCGGCCCCTACCCCATCTACCTCGGCCTCGAGAACAACACCGTCCGTGCCTGGGTCGACTCCGATCGCACCGATTGGTCCGGCAACCTCGTCGAGATCGAGGCCCTCGACCTGTTCCTCCAGGTCCCCGATCGCGAGAACAAGCAGACCAACAAGGTCCTGCTGAACCACGTCACCTTCAAGGCCCACCCCGGCGATCTCATCGCGCTCATGGGCCCCTCGGGCGCGGGCAAGACGACGCTGCTCACCGTGCTGAACGGTTACCTCAAGCCCACTTCGGGCGAGGTGCGCGTCAACGGCGAGAGCCTCTATGCCATCTACGACGCGCTCCGCGGCAGCATCGGCTACGTCCCGCAGGACGACATCGTCCACCCCGAGCTCACCGTCTTCGAGGCCATCAAGTACTCCGCGCAGTTCCGCCTCCCGCCCGACTACAGCGAGGAGGAGATCGATCGCCGCGTCGAGCAGGTCATCAAGGACCTCGGCCTCGAAGCGGTGAAGAACCTCGAGATCGGCAAGCCCGAGCGCAAGGTGCTCTCCGGCGGTCAGCGCAAGCGCGTCAACATCGCGCTCGAGCTCGTCACCGATCCCGCGCTCATGTTCCTCGACGAGCCCACGAGCGGCCTCGCCGCCGACGACACGGTGGCCCTCATCGATCTGCTCGCGAACCTCGCCAAGAAGTACGGCAAGACGATCATCGTCACCATCCATCAGCCCGCGCGCGAGGAGTACGAGAAGTTCAACCTCGCGCTCATCATGGGCTACGGCGGCGAGCCCGTGTTCTACGGGCCCACCGGCAAGGAGAGCTACGACTTCTTCGGCCGCTACGTGAAGGCGCAGGGCACCGTCATCGACAACCCGCGCGACATGTTCGACCTCCTCAAGAAGCGCGAGGAGGATCTCATGGCGAGCGGCCAGTTCCCGAACAAGGGCGCGGCCCGCATGGCCGCCGCCGCGCAGTGGCGCGCCGAGTACTACGACGGGCAGAACCTCACCTACCGCAAGATGTACTCGGGCGCGCGCCAGCCCGGCACGCCCAGCGCGAGCCGCGCGCCATCACGCGCGAAGGTGCCGCTGCTCCGCCAGTTCTGGCTGCTCTTCCAGCGCTACGCGATCGTGAAGCGACGCGACCGCGCCGGCACGGCCATCCTCCTGCTCCAGGCGCCCATCATCGGCATCCTCCTCGCGCTGGTCTTCTTCGACCCAGCGAAGATGCCGAACATGTGGTGCCAGCAGTTCGTGCAGAGCGTCGAGGGCGCCGCGATGAAGAAGGGCGCGCAGCTCGTGCCCGCCTGCGTGCAGGACATGTCGCGCTTCACCAAGGTCGCCGACTTCGGCGGCGCCATCTTCTTCCTCGCCATCGCGGCCCTCTGGTTCGGCACCAGCAACGCGGCCCGCGAGATCGTGAGCGAGCAGGCCATCTACCGCCGCGAGCGGATGGTGAACCTCTCCATCTTCAACTACGTGATGAGCAAGTTCTCGCTCCTCGCGGTCCTCTGCACCGTGCAGTGCACCGTGCTCCTCGTCATCGTCTTCGGCGCGCTCGGCCTCGGCGACTACAGCCCGCTCTCGTTCTTCACCATGCTCACCTTCATGGTGGTGACGGCCACGTGCGCGGCCTCCATCGGCCTCCTCCTCTCGACGGTGGTCACCTCGTCCGAAGCGGCCATGGCGCTCACGCCCATCGCGCTCATCCCCCAGGTCGTGCTCGGCGGCCGCATGGTGCCGATGACCAACAAGGGCTGGCTCGAGTTCGTCATGGCCCTCATGCCTTCGCGCTGGTCCTTCGAAGGCCTCCTCGCCGCCGAGCGCACCGAGCTCGTCAACTCGTGGAAGATCAAGGCCTGCGTCACCACCGGCGCGGGCATCGTCGACAGCAAGTTCAACTGCGCGCTCGAAGAGATGCGCAACACCACGCAGGGATCGGGCGCGCTCGGCTTCTCGACCTACAACGAGCCGGTGGTCGCCCTCGGCGTGCTCACGCTCATGACGCTCGCGTGCATGGCAAGCGTCATGATCATCCTCAAGCGGAGAGACTCGGTATGAAGCACTGGCTCGCCGTCGTGTTGCTCCTCCTCGGGAGCCCCCTGCTCGCGCCGGGCTGCGGCTCGGGCGACGATCGCTGCAAAGGCGACGGCGAAGTCTTCGCCGAGCCGCCGGGCTGCGGCGACGGCACGCACGATCTCGCCGTCGCCGGCTGCTACGTCGCCTGCACCAAGGTCGGCGAAGCCTGCGGCAACGGCAAGACCTGCCAGGTCGTGCAAGTGAACCCGTGCGACTGCACCTCCGAAGGCGGCGAAGGCTGCTGCGACGCCTGCGCCGGCGACGAGCTCCTCTGCCTCTGATTCGCGCCTGACGACGGCCTCCGCGAATCGCCGTCGCTCGCTCGCCTCGCCTCCCCGCGATCCTCGCCTCGTCGATCTCGCCGCCGCCCGCGCTATCGTCGGCGCATGGGCAACGTCCTCGTGTCTGCGCCGCTCCCCGGGCCGGCCATCGATCTCATGCGCGCCGAGCATCACGTCGACGTCGGCGCCGATCCCATCGGCCTCGGCCGTGAAGGCATCGTCGCGCGCATCGCCGATCGCGACGCCCTCGTGACGTTGGTCACCGATCGCATCGACGAGGCCGTCCTCGCCGCAGCACCGCGCCTCCGCGTCGTCGCCAACTGCGGCGTGGGCGTGGACAACATCGATCTGGAGGCGTGCCGCCGCCGCGGCGTCGCCGTTACCAACACGCCCGATGTACTCACCGAGGCCACCGCCGACGCGACCCTCGCGCTCATGCTCGATGCCTGCCGTCGCATCACCGAAGGCGACCGCGCCGTGCGCGCGGGCCATTGGCGCGGCTGGGCCCCGACCGAGTGGATCGGCGCCCGCGTCACCGGGGCCGCGCTGGGCATCATCGGGCTCGGTCGCATCGGCCGCGCCGTGGCGGCGCGGGCCCGCGGCTTCTCCATGCGCGTCCTCTACGCCCAACCGCGACGCGCCGCCGATGACGACGAGCGCGCCCTCTCCGCCCGGCACGTCTCGCTCGACGAGCTCCTCGCATCGAGCGACATCGTCGTCCTCACGTGCCGCCTCGACGACACCACGCGGAACCTCCTCTCGCGCGATCGCATCGCGCGCCTGAAGCCCGGCGCCGTCGTCGTCAACACCGCGCGCGGCGCCTGCATCGACGAGGTCGCGCTCGCCGACGCCCTTCGCACCGGGCACGTCGCCGCGGCCGGGCTCGACGTCTTCGTGGGCGAGCCGCGCGTCGCGCCCATCCTCCTCGAGCTGCCCAACGTCGTCCTCACGCCGCATCTCGGCAGCGCCGATCGCCCGACCCGCGAAGCCATGGCCCGCATCTGCGCCGACGCGGTCCTCGCGGTGCTCGCCGGACGCGAGCCCCGCTGTCGGCTCGTGTGATTCATACGAGGGTGACTCGCCCATCGGCGGAGCCCCACCACCCCTCGTTCCACCCGCGCCGACAAGCCCATTTCGCAGCCTCGGACCTCGCGAACATCGCTTCCGGAAGCGTGAGGCAAGACCTCATGAACGAGCCTCGGCATGCGCGCGCACCGCATCGTGCCTGCCGGCGTGAATGATCGGCTTCACCTCTTCAACGAAGCGGGCCTGGAGGAACCCATGATGACGATGCGCTGCCGGCGACATCTCATGATCTCGTCCATCCTGCTCCCGCTCACGGGCGTGCTCGGCTGCGCGCCGGAGGCCGCGCCCACCCCCAAGGACACGCTGGAAGCATCGTTTCCCGCGCAGTCGGCGGCGGTCCTCGCGGATCGCACGCCGATCGCCGTCGCCGATCGCGGCTTCCGTCTCATCGATGCCGCCCGGGTGGACATCCCGGAGCTCGCGCCCGGCCTCCCACGGCGCGGCTTCGATGTCCTCTGGCCCACCCGCGGAGAAGCGGCGGTGCGCTTCGAGCTGCCCGACGGCATCACCGTCGACGTGCACGAGCGTGATCTCACCGGCGACGCCGAGCTCGACGATGGAACGCTCGCCTACCCGAGCGCGCACGGCGCGTCGTTCTGGTCCGCCGACGCCACGGGCTTCGAGGAGTGGCTCCACCTCGACGAGGGCATCGCCTTCGCCGATCGCACGGCCGCGAGCTGGCGCATCGAGGGCCTCACGCCGCGGCAGCGCGGTGCCGTCATCGAGCTCGTCGACGAGGACGGAGACGTTCGCTTCGAGGTGAGCGCGCCGGCCGCCTTCGCGAGCGGCGGCGCGCCCGTGCCCGTGCGCATCGACGCGCGCGGCGATCGCATCGATCTCTCCGTCGACGCCGGCGGCGCCCGCGTGCTCGTCGACCCCAAGTGGACGCCGACGGGCAGCCTCTCGACCCCGCGCTATGCGCACGCCGCCGCGCGCGTCGGCAGCGGCAAGGTCCTCGTCACCGGCGGCTACAACGCGAGCGGCTTCGTCGGCACCTCCGAGATCTACGAGCCCGCCACCAAGCTCTGGTCGCCCACCGGCGCGCCGCTCTTCGCGCGCCACTATCCCAACATCGCCGCCATCGGCGGCGATCGCCTGCTCATCATCGGCGGCCTCACCGAGACCGGCTACCTCGCCTCGACCGAGATCTACGATCCGCCGAGCAACAGCTTCATCGGCGGCCCGTCGCTCGGCACGCCGCGCTACGCCTCGGCGACGGCCGCGACCACCGGCGGTGGCCTCGTGATCTCCGGCGGCGTCCGCGACTACGGGGTCTACCTGAAGACCAGCGAGCGCTTCGATCCCGGGACGAACAGTTGGTCCCCCGCCGGCGATCTCGTGGAAGCGCGCTGGCTGCACACGGCCACGGCGCTCTCCGACGGACGCATCGTCATCGCCGGCGGCCAGAACGACACCGGCACGCTGTCGAGCGCCGAGATCTTCAACCCGCTCACCAACGCGTGGTCTCCGACCGGCGCGCTCAACGTCGCGCGCCGCGGCCATCGCGCCGTGGTCCTCGGCGACGATCGCGTCCTCATCGTCGGCGGTCGCGACGGCTTCGATTCCTCCCTCGCGAGCGCCGAGATCTACGATCCGCCGAGCAACTCCTGGATCCTCATGCCCTCGATGCAGGTGCCGCGTTACCTCCCCGACGCCACCGTCCTCGACGATGGCCGCGTGCTCGTCTCCGGTGGCAGGACGAACGTCAGCTACGTCTCTAGCACGGAGATCTTCGATCCCATCACCAACACCTTCGGCCTCAGCGCGTACATGACCGACCAGCGCTACTTCCACACCGGCACGCTCCTCGAGGACGGCTTCGTCCTCGCGGTCGGCGGCTTCAACGGCGCCATCGTCGAGCCCTCGGCCGAGCTCTTCAAGCCGGCGGTGCCCGTCGCGCTCAAGATGCGCGCGCTGGCCCGCGCCCGCTGACGCCTCGCCTCGTTCCTCTTCGCCCGCACCGCGACGCGCGGGCGAAGCGCTCTCCTTCACCCCTCACGCCCTCCGCGCGCCGCGACGTTCCCCGTCCCGCGGCGCGCGAAGCTCATGCGAACCATCGGCCCGCCACCATCAAGCTACCGCGGCGCGAGCCCGCGGATCTGGAGCGCGAGCGCGTTGCGCAGCCCCGGCTCGAGCGCCGTCTCGTTCGACGCGTAGCCGCTGATCCACGACATCAACGCGCCGTAGTAGAGCCAGAAGAAGTTGCCCGCGGCGGTCACGGGCTCGACGTCCGCGGCCACCTCGCCGCGGCCCTGCGCGCCCTGCACCAACTGCCCGAGCCGGTGGAGGAAGGCGAACGTCAGCGCCCCGACCTCCTGCCCATTGGGCCCGTCGGCGCCCGGGAAATACCGCACGAACGCCGCCGAGAGCTGCGGGTGCTCGGCGTACATCGCGAACGGCCCGCGGAACACGTGCAGCAGCTGATCGAGCAAGGGCGCCGTCCGCGGCAGCGTCGCGAAGCGTTGCTCCGTGACCTCGGCGAGCCGCGCGTGCATCACCAGGCACAAGAGATCCACCTTGTCGCGCGCGTAGAGGAACAGCGTCCCTGCGGCCACGTCCGCGCGCGCCGCCACCGCCTTGGTCGTGGTCTCGTCGAAGCCCACCGTCGTGAACAGCTCCCACGCCGCCGCGCGGATGCGCTCGCGCTTGTCGAGCTTCTGCTGCTCGCGCCGGCTCCCCGTGGCGGCGCCCTCCGACGCTTCGGGCTTCCGCTTCTTGGCCACCTTTCGGGCCCCCGCCGCCCGGGGAGGAATGACCTTGGTCATGCGCGCAGCATGCAGAGCCTAGGCTTTTGGGTCAACGCCCCTTGACCTTGGAATGACCATGCTCATAACTGACCGTGGTCACAAACCAGGGAAGACCGCACATGACCAAGGCCTACGATCCTTCGCTCACCATGCGTGCCGCGCGCGACCGTTACTTCGAGGACAACGGCTTCGGGCCGGACGGCGGTTACGCGTCGCCTTGGGTCGACTTCAAGCTCGGGCCGATCCCCATGCCCTTCCCCAACACCGCTGGGCGCGTGCGCGCGGTCCGCTTCCACGACCTCCATCACCTCGTGACGGGCTACGCCACCGACACGCTCGGCGAGTTCGAGATCGGCGCTTGGGAGCTCGGCGCCGGCTGCAAGGATTTCTGGGTGGCCTGGCAGCTCAACTTCGGCAGCGTCGCCGCCGGCGCGCTCGTCATCCCGCGGCGCACGTTCCGCGCCTTCGTCCGCGGCCGCCGCACGCACACCCTCTACGGCCGTGATCTCGACGCGCTCCTCGATCGCACCGTCGGCGCGATCAGCGCCGAGCTCGGCACCGATTGCGCGGCCGAGCCGACCCTCGCCGACCTCGCGCTCTTCATCGTCACGGCCCTCGTCGGCTCGGTGATCGGCCTCGTCACCTTCGGCCTGCTCGTCGTCGTCGGAGGCCCGCTGCTCTTCCTCGGGACCCGGCTCCGCCGCGCCGCGCGGGAGGCACACGCGGCCGGCGCTTGATCGACGAAGCACCGCGCCTGGCAGCGCGGTCGCTCACGGGCCCGCGGGCGGCATGTAACACGCCCCCGCCGAAGGCGGCGTCGCCGGCGCGGCGCACGCCGGCTGCGCGAGCATGATGCCGCCGTCGCCGCCGCCCGTTCCGCTCGGCGTCGCCGTGCACACGCCGACGTGCCCATCGCCGATGAGCACCTTGTTGCAGACGGCGCCCGTCCCGCAGTCGCCGTCGTCGCAGCAGAAAGGCGTGCACTTCTTCGACTCGAGGCACGTCATCCCCGGCACGCAGTAGGCGCCCGGCCCGCAGTCTTGGCAGAGCTTGGCGACGTTGGGCGGGTCGAAGCACGAGAAGCTCGCCCCATCCCAATCGCAGGTCTGCCCGCCCGCGAGATCACACGGCGCCCCCGTGAAGGGATTGCAGACCGTGAACACCGGCCCGCCGTCGCTGCCCGTGAGGCCCGTCCCTCCCGTCGCCGACGACGTGCTCGACGACGTCGGCATCGCGCCTCCGCTGCCCGAGGTGCCGTTGCTCCCACCGCCGCACGCGGCCGAGGTGAGCCACGCGATCGATCCGATCATCCAAGGCGCTCTCTTCATGCGAAGCTCCCCGTGAAGGGTCCCGGGACGATAGAAGCGGAGATCCTCCCGATCAACGTGCCTCCCCGCGCCGGCGCCGGCCCCGGCCTCCGCGCGGGACGGCGGCGCGGGCCGAAAGCGCATCTCGTCGCGCGCTCCTCCGTGCGGGGCGCGCGCCGCGGGACGATCGTGGTAATGGAGAGCGCGTGAGCCTCCGCGATCGCATCTGGGACGACAAGGCCGACATCGAATCCATCGGGACGTACCTCGACGGCCTGGGCGCCGCCGAACGTCTCGCCGAGACCCGCACGCTGAGCCGCGGCGATCAGCGCAAGCTCTACCAAAAGGCGGCCAGCGCGAAGCCGCTCGACCTCGAGTTCTTCGTGCCGGCATCCACGCCTTCGCGGACCCAGGTCATCCACGACGGCCGCAACACCCTCCCGCTCCCCGGCGGCCTCAAGCTGTTCCAGAAGCGCTTCGCCCGGCCCGAGTCCGGCGGTGATCGCCTCTTCGGCTACAACCAATCGCCGTTCATCAGCACCATCGGCCCGGGCTTCTACGTCGCCGTGCCCACCAAGGGGAACGCCGCGTGGGAAGAGCGCGGCTCCGTGGTCGTCGACTACTTCCAGATCCCCGACGGCCCCGTGCCCGACGGCTGGCCCAAGGTCATCCCCAACTCCAAGGGCCTGCAGGTCTTCGTCTACAACAAGACGCGCGACTTCATGCGCCGCGTCTCGAGCCACGTCTCGGTCGGCGCCGCCTACAAGGTCGAGAAGGCCCTCGACCACTACTTCATGCTCTGCCGCGAGGGCTGAGCGCTTCCTCCCTGCCGCTGCGCCGCGACATTCCCCGGGCTTCGAGCTCGCTCGAGCCAAGCCGGATTCAACGCAAAGGAGCAAAGACGCAAAAAGGCGAAGAGGCTCACTCACCCCTGCCTTTTTGCGTCTTCGCATCTCTTGCGCCTCGGCGTGCCTTCTCCCGCTCGGATCCAATGACGGCACGTGCTCCCCGGCTGCGGTGAGCGCGTCAGCCTGCCATCCGAGCTCACGGACACGGGCGGGAAGCCCACGGCGCGGGCTGCTCGCAGCTGCTGGCGGAGAGCGGGATGCCGGAGATCGCGCAGCCCACGGTGCGCGTCTGCATCCCCGAGGCGCACGCGGACCACGGGCCGGTCTCCCAAGTTGGGCCGGGCACCGGGATGCTGCTGGTCGTGGTGCAAACGCCGGAGACGCAGATCCTCTGCGTATAAGGCGCGGTACCGCCGCAGGGCGTTCCATCGTCGGGCGCGACGTTCCAGGAGAACTGGCACTCGGACGACATCCCGCACTGAAGCGTCGTGCACGACGTCGAGATCACGCACCCGAGCGACGCGGGGAACTGACCGCCGTTCATGCCTCGACACTGGTTCACGCGGCTCTGCACGCAGTGGCCGGCATGGCAGTAGCTCGCCAGAGGCGGCGCGCCGATCCCCGGCACACCGCCGTCGGTGCACGCGGTGCCCGTCGCAGCGTACATGTCGACGCCACACCTCGCGTGAACGCCGTCGCAGAGGTCGGCGACGTCGCACGTGAGGTCGACCGCGGGCCGGCACACGCCCCCCGAGGGCTTGATCGCTCCATTCGCGCAGCACGGCTGCGTGTCGGCGCACGCGCACCCCGGCGCGAGGCGGCACGCCGTGCAGCAGGCGTCGGCCACGCCGAGCCCGGGATCGCAGTCCTCCGGGCCTTCGATGCGACCGTCGCCGCAGCGCGGGGTCTTCCAGTCGTCGGTCGGCCGATCGTCGAGGCAGCGCGGGACGCCGCCCGTCGCATACGTCGTGTTGAACCAGCTCGTGACGGCGCTCGCGTTCGCGGCCGTGAACCCGTCGGCGTTCGGCATGCCCAGCGATCGCCCGACGGCGCCGGCGATGGCCGCACCGAGCTCGGCGGCGCTCGCCTGCGAATCCACGTTGATCACGCTGGTGCTTCCAGGCCCGCACATGCCGCCGAGCGCCGCCGGCGGCGCCGCATTGAGCGTGTGCCCCGTGACGAGGAGCACGTGATCGGCGGGCGATCCCGCGAGCCCTCCGAGCCCGTCGCGGTGCTGTCCGACCCAGAGGGTGAAGGCCGCGAGGAGCGCTTGCCCATCGAGTGGATCGCTCGTCGGCGGATAGGTCATCCCGCTCGGGACGACGTCGACCCAGGCCACCTGCGCGCCCAGGTGGAGCGTGACGGCAGGGACCAACGCGGCTTGCTCGAATCCCATCTTGGCAACACCGAAGGCCTCCGCGATGTCCTTGGTAGGCTTCTTGGATTGGACCTCGAACGCGGCGTCGTAGACGACGATCAGGTTGACCGTCTTGAGGCACGCGGTCACCGCGGCGCCCTCGTCGATCTGGCCATTGCAATCGTCGTCGATGCCATTGCAGATGGATTCGGCGACGCCCGTGGGCGCTCCCGCCGTGCACGGGGTGACGATCCCCGAATGGCACGAAGACGCAGCGTTCCCCGCGGCGCACGCGCCGGGCTTGAAGCACGAGGTGTCAGGCACGTAGCCCTGATCGATCTCGCCGTCGCAGTCGTCGTCGACGCCGTCGCAATCGTCGTCGGGCGCCGGCGCCTGCACAGGCACGCACGTCGCCGCGCCGGACACGCATTGCCGCGTGCCCGCGCTGCACGCCCCGAGGAGCCCGGTCGCGCACGACAGCGGCCCTCCCGGCGGCGTGCCGTCGGCCGCATCGACGTGCGCGCACCCGCTGGCCCCGCAACCGTCGATCGTACAGGGATTGCCGTCGTCGCAATCGAGCGGCGTGCCCATGGCGCACGCCCCCGAGACGCAGACCTCGATCCCGTTGCAGGGATTGCCGTCGCTGCACGACGTGCCATCGGTCGCGCTCGCGACCGTGCACGTGCCCGCGTTGCAGACCGCCATCTTGCAAGGATCGTTCGTCGCCGGGCACTGCGCCGCGGTCGTGCAGCCCAGGCCGGCGTCCATCCCGCCCGTGCCCGCGCTGCTCGCGCTCGCGCTGCTCGTGGTGCTGCTGCTCGTCCCGCCGCCGGTTCCGCCGCTGCCCCCGCTCGTGCTCGCGCTGCTCGTGGTGCTGCTGCTCGTCCCGCCGCCGGTTCCGCCGCTGCCCCCGCTCGTGCTCGAGCTGCTCGCGCTGCTCGTGGTGCTGCTGCTCGTCCCGCCGCCGGTTCCGCCGGTGCCCGTGCTCGCGCCGGTGCTCGCGCTCGACGTGGTCCCCACGCTGGCCGAGCTGGAGGTCGCGCCTCCCGTGCCGGTGTCGCTGCCGCCGCTGCAGCCCGACAGGGCCAGCGCGATCGATAGGGTCGTACAGGCCCGCCACCTGCGCATCGATCCTTCTCCTCCAGCCTCGAGACTACACGAGCGTGTCGCGCTCGGGCGGTGATCCCGCACCACCGGCCCCTCCCCAGCGGCGACTTCGCCGTGGGATCAGAGCACGGTCGGCGTGATGTCTGCCGTGACCGCTTCCAAGCGTGTCATCAGCTGCTCGGCCCATTGGGTCAACGGGCGCCACTCCGAGGGGCCGTCGCACCACCACGAGAGCTTCACCGACGAGAAGCCGCTCTCGGCGTAGAGCGTCGACGTCGATCCATCGACCCCCATGCGTGCTTCGACATCGATCAGCGGCACCCGGATCGCGGCCGCCTCGCGACACCAGGCCTTGGCCAGCGCTTCGTCGATCTCCACGTCGCGCACTTCGAGCCGGCCCTCCGTGCCGCGGAGGTAGCGCACCTCGCGCACGATGGCCGTCGGTGGAGCCTCACGGCGGCGCAGCTCGGCGCCGACGATGGCCCACGCACAGGCGTCGGATCGCATCGAGGACACGGACGAGAGGCGAAGCA
Source organism: Minicystis rosea (assembly GCA_001931535.1). Taxonomy (GTDB): domain Bacteria; phylum Myxococcota_A; class Polyangia; order Polyangiales; family Polyangiaceae; genus Minicystis; species Minicystis rosea. The sequence goes on along the minus strand of CP016211.1, from coordinate 13,927,123 downwards.
TGAGCCGCCGCTGCCCGAGCGACGGCTCCACCTTCTCGGGGTAGGTCAGCGCCGCCTCGATGCGCCGCAACCGCTCGGGATCATGGCTCATGACGGCGATGGGGACGCACCGCGCCCGCGGCGTCAAGCGCGCCTCTCGCCGTGACGACGGAGGCACGCGACGCCGCTACGCGCGGCGGGTGACGGAGAGGAGGAAGGCGGAAGGGCGGGTGCGAGGTGGGAAGGCGGGGGACTTGGACGAGGCTGCGAACGCGCTCGACGCTCACTTCGGCTCGGTGCGGGCCTTGCGCTTCCGGCCGACGCCGAAGAACTCCATCGCCGGCTTGAGCTCGGCGGCGAGCGTGGCGTCGTTGCCGGAGAGGCGAACGAGCGCCGTATAGCCGGCCGTCGTGCCGTACCAAGCCTCGGCCTCGGCCTCGAGGATTCCGTCCTGCGCGAGGCGTAGGAGCATCTCCAACGCGGGCACGAGCGGCTGGAGCCTCTCGGCGAGGGTGAGATCGCGCTGGATGTCATCGCCCGAGACGCCTGGGAGCGTCACCGCATACTTGTTGAGGAGCTGCGCAATCAGCCCGGCGATGGCCTCGCCGCCGTCGGGCATGCGGAGCGCGCGCTGCCGCTCCTCCTGGTTGAGCCGAATCACGTACTTGCTCAGGCTCGCCGAGATGGCTTCGACCTCCGCGATCATCTTGGCGCTCTCGGCCGCATCGGGGACCTCGGCGCCGACCTTGTTCTGCATGGAACGACCACTCCCTCGACGCACCCCATGCGCGTCACTCGTTAGGACAACGCAGCTCGCCTGGATTTGCTTCCACCCTCCCGAATGCGGCACCGCACCGAAAGGCGACGGGGACATTCCCCAACGATCACGAGCCCTTCACGACCAGGACAATCGCCGGCGACGGCCGCCGTCGCGGCAAACGTCATTCGGCCTCGAGGCTGCGCACCGCCGGCGCCGAGGTAAGTACCCGTGGCATGCTCCGCAAGCCAGGCCTGGGGTGATGGCAACCGACGCTTGCCATCACCCCAAGCAACAACTGCCCTCATGGCAAGCAACGTCTGCCATCACCCCAACCCATGGCTGCCTTCATGGCAGGCAACGCCTGGGGTCATGGCAGGCCATGGCTGCCTTCATGGCAAGCAAGGCCTGGGGTCATGGCAAGCAACGGTTGCCCTCACCCCAAGCAACACCTGCGCTCCTACCAAGCAACGGTTGGGGTCAGGGCAAGCAACGGTTGCCTTCATCCCAAGCAGCATCTGGGCAGCGGCAGGTGGGGCGACTGGAGTGTCGGAGCGTAGGTCGGTATCGCGTGACGGCGACGCGCCGAGCGGCCTCTCTGCGCGGAAGGATATCCCGCCGCGCTCCGTGCCTTTCACGTCGCGGAACCATCATCCCGCCGGCGGCTGTATTTCTGTTGCGCATCCGCCGCTTCGAAATGCGCGTCGCACAGAGTCGTCTCCCACCCGTCGATGAGCGTGTACCCGCCGCTTCGCCCGCACACCTCGCAGAGGTATTGGCTGAGGTGATTCACCGTGCCGGCCAGCTCCTCGAACGCCGTGTCTTCGCCGTGGTAGCGGATCTCCAGCCCGGCCCACTTCTGGAAGACTTCGTAAATCGCCACGTGCGGCGGCTGGTTGTCGTAAAGAATGTCCACCAGCGTCAACCAGCCTTCCCCGCAGGTTTCCCGGATGTGCGCTTTCGCCGCATCACGGTCGAGGCTCGGCAACGAGACATTCTCCGGGGGATCAGGCATCGAGAGATTCTCGGCTCTACGAAGCGCCGCTCGTCGACATCACGGTGAAACCAATGTCGAGCGAGGCCGGCAGACCGTGGAGGGAAAGGACGCGCAGTCCTTTGCCGGGGCTCAGCGGGCGGCGCCGCCGAGCTGCGACAAGCTCTGGAGGAGCGTGAGGTTGACCGTCTTCGCGTGCTCTTTCATGGCTTCGAAGATGGCGTCCTCGTGGTGCCCGTGCCCGTCCAGGCGGATCGTTTCACGGCGCACCGGCGCGACCGTCTCCACGATGAGATGCTCGTTGAAGCGGTAGATACGCGCCACCTCGGTCCAGGGCAGGACGAAGCCGCCCTTCGGTCGCGAGACGAGGAGCCCCTCCGGGCCGACGCCGATGAGATCGAGCCGCCCGGTGAGCAGCCGAACCAACGGGGGCGCGACGATCGCGACGAGGCCGAGGGCGAGAGCGGCAATCAACCAGGCGCGCGGGAGATGCGCTCCCTTCCACCAGCACAAGATGGGCGCGGCGACGAGGTAGATGACGACGTTGAGGGCGAGCGCTCGGCGAAGCTGGGTGGGCTCGGGGTGAAAGACCTTTTGGCTCATCGCTCGTGCTCTTTCGGCACGCGGCCCATAACACGCTCCACGTGGCGTGCGAAGCGAGCGCGCCCGCAGGCCTCCATCGATGACGGACGATGCCTGGGGCGAGCGCAGCCGAGCGCTGCCACGATGGGAGGCACCTTGACGCGTCCCGAGCATCGGAGTCTCGTGATCGCGATGTCGAAGCTCGCTCCCTTCGCCCTGGTCATGACGTTGTGCTCCGCGTGCGCGAGCGCGCCCCCGGCGCCGGAGCCGCAGGCGCCGGCAGCCCCGGCGCCCGCAGCGCCCCCGCCGGCGGCGCCCGCGGCCCCGAGCGCGACGGCCGGGCTCGATCTCGGCACCCCCGAGGCCGCGCGGTCGACGATTCACGCCGTCCTGCGGCGCGGGGACAAGGAGGCGTTCAAGAAGTGCGTGTCGAAGCGGATCCTGGACCGCCAAGCGAAGGACTTCGACGCTTGGTTCGCCGTCTGGAAGAAGGCCGCCGACGAGCGCCCCGTGGAGCGCTTCCAGAAGGTCGAGCTCGCCAAGGAAGACGGCGTCTTCAAGCTCGACGAGAACTGATGAGCGCCCCCGTCGCCACGCTGCGCGAGCACCGCGAGCGCCTCGTCCGCGCGCACATGGCCGACGAGATCACCCACGCGTTCGACGCTGTCCTCAGCACGTTTCCCCATCCGCACTACGAGATCATCCCCACCGGGAAGGTCTTCGACGGCCGCGACGAAGTCCTCGGGTATTACCGGGCGTCGCGGCGCCTGTTCCCCGATCAGAGCAACGAGATCATCTCGCTCAGGCACGCGGACGACGCCGTCATCGTCGAGTTCTGGCTGCGGGGGACGCTCGCCGGCGAGCGCCCGCCCGAGGGCGCGTTCGAGGTGCAGGCGACGGCGTTCTTCGTGTTCGAGGGCGAGCGCCTCGTGAACGAGCGGGTGTACTTCGACCTCTTCACGATGGTTCGAAAGCTCGTGGGCAAGGTCCGGCCCTGGGAGCCGGCGAGCGTGATGCGCGCGCTGCGCGTCCTCAAGGCGCTCCGAGACCAGACGGGTTGAAGGCCTGAGGGGAACGACATTCCCCCAACCGATCGGCTCCGACAGCGTTCGCCTCCGTTCGGGAAAGCGCCGCCCGCGCCCGGTGATACCGTGGGGAATGCCGCACGAGGAACGACGCTTACGGAGGCAGACCGGCGAGACGGATCCCATCCGGCTGCTCGCGATTCACCCGAATGGGAGCCGCGTTTTCAGCGCCTCCGAGCACTGCATCAAGGTCTTCGATTGGGAGACACGCAGGCTCGTCATGGAGCTGCCGTACGAGAGCGGGCCGCGCGACCGTCTCGTCGTCGCCCCCGATGGCCGGCTCCTCGCGATCGCGCCCAACGGCGTTCGCGGATGGAACCTCGAGACGGGCGAGGAGAGGAGCCGGTCGATGGCGCTCGGCAACATCCATCGCGTCGTGTCTCTCGACGACGGCGGCCACCGCGTGCTGGCGTCTTTCGGCAAGACGTGCACGATCTGGGATCTCGTGACCTTCGAGCCTCTGCGCGAGCTCTCCCACGACGGGATGTACGTGCGCGACGCGACGCTCTCGAAGCTCGGCGATCGCGTGGTGAGCATCGACGACCACGACGTGCTCTACGTCTGGGATGCGGAGTCCGGCGCTCGGATCTCCACCTGGCCGCGCACGACGTACTGCGATCCCACCTTGCCGCCGAAGGCGATCAAGCTCGATCCGGACGGGCGCTGGGTCCTGTCGACGACGCTGGTGGACACGGTTCTGTGGGATGTGGAGCGCGGCGAGCGCGCCTGGCAACTGAGCGGGCCCTCGCCCATGCTCTCGCTCTTCCTCGTGTCGCCGGACGGGCGCACCGTGGTGCTGAGCGGCCACAACGATGGCCTCGAGCTCTGGGACATGCCCACGGCGCGGCGCCTGATGTCGTTCCCGACGATCGTCGCGCACGAGGCGACGGCCGCCCTCTCCCCCAAAGGGCGCAAGGTGAGCGTCTGCCACGACGAGGGCTTCAGCTTCGAGGTCATCAGCCTCGAGACGGGAGCTCGGGTCCCATCGAGGCAGCGCCCGACTTCACCGATCGAAAGGCTGCTCGCGCACCCAGACGGTCGAACGGTGCTCACGGCAGGGCGGGAGGAGCCCATCGTGACGTGGGACGTGACCACGGGCCATCCCACCGGCAAGCTGGGCGGCTCGCCGGCGCGCGGCGCGCTCGACGGCGACGACGTCTCCCCCGCCGAGCGGCTGCTCGACGCGTTCATGGATCAGATCGAGCGCAAGCACATCGGTTACCGGAGCGCATCGCGGTCGGGCGTCGACGACGCCGAGGACTATCGCGACGAAGCACGCTGGCTTCAATCGTACTGGGGCGCTGTGCAAGCCCTCGAGGTGCCTCCGGGCGCGCGCCGGGAGGAGGTGCTGGACGAGCTCGAAGCCCTGGTGGACGAGGTCCGCGGGCACTGCGCCTGGATGGCGCCACGTGACCTCAAGGCGATGATCGCGGAGCTGCGACAGGGGTCGGACGACACGCGCTAGGAGAGCGAGCGAGCCCCGACGCGGTCGAGCTGGCGCCTCGCGCGCGCTGCGGATTCCAGTGATGGCACCTGGCGGCCGCCACCCCCGAATTGGCGGCGCCACCCTCTCGCCAGGGGAATCATCAATGCTTTCGTGAGGCGATCGGTGGGCATGACCTTCGCTCAAGGGGAAGTCATGCAGGCGACGGCGCTCACGTTCTCCCTCATCGGGCTGGATGCTCATCCCATCCGGGTCGAGGTCGATTCGGGCCGGGGGATCGCTCACTTCAATCTGGTCGGGCTCGCGGAGGCGAGCGTGCGCGAGAGCCGCGTGCGGGTGCGCGCGGCGATTCAACAGCTCGGGTCGAACCTCGCGGAGCACGTGATCACCATCAACCTCGCGCCCGCGGATCTGAAGAAGAGCGGAGGGTCGTTCGATCTCGCCATCGCCGCGGCCACGCTGGGCGCGCTCGGCAAGATCCCCGCGGAGGCGCTCGCCGACGTGGCGCTGCTCGGCGAGCTCTCGCTCACGGGCGCGGTGCGGCCGGTGCGCGGTGTCCTGCCGGCGCTCCGCGGCGCGGCGGCGCGCGGGGTCCTGCGGGCCATCGTGCCGCGCGACAACGCCCGCGAGGCCGCCAGCGTGCCGGGGATCGAGGTCGCCGTGTGCGATCACTTGAGCGACCTCGTGCGGCACTTCCAAGAAGGCGCGCCGCTCGATGGACCGGGGAGCCCGCCCTCGTTCCAGCCGGTGTTCGGGCCGGCCAACGTGGATCTGGCCGACGTGCGCGGGCAGCACGGCGCGCGGCGCGCGCTGGAGATCGCCGCGGCCGGTGGGCACAACCTCTTGTTCATCGGCCCGCCGGGCGCGGGGAAGACGATGTTGAGCCGGCGCCTCCCCACCATCATGGCGCCGATCACGCTCGACGAGGCGCTCGAGGTGACGGCCATTCACTCGGTCGCGGGGCTCCTGAGCCCCGATCGCGGCGTGCTCGCGATGCGGCCGTTCCGCGCGCCGCACCACACCATCAGCGCGGCCGGGCTCGTGGGCGGCGGCGATCCGGTGCGACCGGGCGAGGTGTCGCTCGCGCATCGAGGGTGCTTGTTCCTCGACGAGCTGTGCGAGTTTCGCAGCGCGGTGTTGGAGTCGCTGCGGCAGCCGCTCGAGGATGGGCACGTGTCCATCTGCCGGGCGCGGGCGCGGGTCACGTTCCCGGCGCGGCCGCTCTTGGTGGCGGCCATCAACCCTTGTCCGTGCGGCTATGCGGGCGATCGCTCGGGGCGCTGCGCGTGCTCGAGCGAGCGGGTGCGTGCCTATCGGGCCCGCATCTCCGGACCGCTGCTCGATCGGATCGATCTGCACGTGGTGCTGCCGCCGGTGGACGTCGCGCACCTCATGAGCACCGAGCGCGGCGAGCCTTCGACGCGGGTGCGCGATCGGGTCATCGCCGCGCGGGCGGCGCAGGCGGATCGATCACGACGGCACGGCACCGCGAGCACCAACGCGGCGCTCACCCCGCGCGAGCTCGAGCGCCTCGCGCAGCCGGACGCCGCCGGCGCGAGCTTGCTCGCGGCCGCCGTCGAGCGGCTCGGCCTCTCGGCGCGGGCCTACGGCAAGGTGCTGCGGGTGGCGCGCACCATCGCCGATCTGGCGGGCAGCGACGCCGTGCGCGCCGCCCACGTCGCCGAAGCGGTGCACGCGCGCCTCCTCGATCGCGATCCGGCCGCGCCGCTCGCGAGCGCCGCCGGCTGAAGGCTCGGATCCGCGGGCTCCACGCGCCGCGATCCGACGTCACACCCGATCACGACGGCGAGCGCCGTGATCGGCCAGAGCTTCGGTCGCCCCGACGACCGGAGGCCCCGCACGCCGCGGGGCCCGAAGGGATCGATCCGCGCTCGGCTCGGGGGCCGCGCGCACACGTGAATGGAGCATCGTCATGAGCATCGACATTTCCGAGAAGCTGCGCAGCATCAAGTCCGTCGTCGGCTCGATCGAGAAGCAGTTCGGCAAAGGGGCCATCATGTCGCTGGGCGACGAGGGTGAGAACGACACCCCCGTGATCCGCACGGGATCCTTCTCCCTCGACGACGCCCTCGGCATCGGCGGCTACCCGCGCGGGCGCATCGTCGAGATCTACGGGCCGGAGTCGAGCGGCAAGACCACGCTCACGCTCCACGCCATGCGCGAGGCGCAGCGCGGCGGCGGCGTGGCCGCCTTCATCGACGCGGAGCACGCCTTCGACGTGCAGTACGCGCGGCACATCGGCGTCGACACCGAGCGCCTCCTCGTGTCGCAGCCCGACAGCGGCGAGCAGGCGCTCGAGATCGCCGAGATGCTCACCCGCTCCGGCGCGGTGGACATCGTCGTCGTCGACTCGGTCGCCGCGCTCACGCCCAAGGCCGAGATCGAAGGCGAGATGGGCGACGCGCACATGGGCCTGCAAGCGCGCTTGATGAGCCAAGCGCTCCGCAAGTTGACCGCGATTGCCCACAAAACGGGGACCACCTTGGTCTTCATCAACCAGCTCCGCCAGAAGATCGGGGTCACCTTCGGCAACCCGGAGACGACCACGGGCGGCAACGCGCTCAAGTTCTACGCGAGCGTGCGGCTCGACGTGCGCCGCATCGGCCCGGTGAAGGTGGGTGACGAGAGCGTGGGCTCGCGGACGCGGGTGAAGGTGGTGAAGAACAAGATGGCTTGTCCCTTCCGCGAGGCCGAGTTCGACATCCGCTGGGGCATCGGCATCGACGCGGCCACCGATCTGCTCGACTACGGCATCCAGCTCGGCGTGGTGGAGAAGAACGGCTCGCACCTGTCCTTCGCCGGCGAGCACCTCGGCCAGGGCCGCGAGCGCGCGCGCCAAGCGCTCCTCGACGAGGACGTCGGCTCCGCCCTGCGCGCCGCCATCGAAGCCGCGGCGCCGAACGTCCGCGCCCAGGTCAAGGCGGTGGACAGCGCGGCCTGAACGACCCTTCGAGACGAGGACGAAGCCCCGAGCGCAAGAGACACGAGAGCACGAGACACGAGCGCAGGATTCCCAAAGCACAGGTGATTCAGGAGAGCCGCCGGAGAGCGCATCGACGAGATTCGATGTCTCCGGCTCTCCCCGGCGAAGGCGCCGGCCGATCGAAGACGCGAGAGCCCACCGCGCGCGGCGGAACGAGGGCCCAGAAGAGCGTCGCATCGGCCGCGGCACGCCGGCCTCCGGCCGCACGACGAAGACGCAACGACGATTCAGATTCGATATCAGAAAGACGGAGAAGCAAGATGAGCGACGGCATGAACAAGGTGATTCTTCTCGGCAACCTCGGCGCGGATCCGGAGCTCCGCTACACGGGCTCGGGCGTCCCGGTGCTGAGCTTCCGATTGGCCACCACGGAGACCTGGACCGACAAGAACCGCGAGCACCAAGTGCGGACCGAGTGGCACACCGTGGTCGTCTGGGGCAACCGAGCCGAAGGCCTCTCCAAGCACCTGGCCAAGGGCTCCAGCGTGCTCGTGGAGGGCGGCCTCCGCACCACGAGCTACGAAAAGGACGGGCAAAAGCGCTACAAGACCGAGGTGCACGCACGCGACCTCTACTTCACGAGCCGCCGCGCCACCCCGATGGGCAGCGACGCGAACAGCGGTCTCCCCGCCGGCGCCGTCATGGCCGCGACGCTCAAGACAGGCAGGAACGGCTCCGGCGGCGCCGCGCCGGCGGACCTGTTGGACGAGCTGCCGTATTGAGATGAGGTGAGATGACGAGGCCGGGCTCATGAGGGCCCGGCCCGTCGTCGAAGCGACTGGAGACGCGACCGAGGATCTCGGTGATACGCTCTCTCGAGATGGGTCAGCGAATCGCGTTCAGCACCGAGCAGCAACTGGCCATGTGGGCTCATGCTCGGATGCTGCGGCGCACGGCGTTCGCGTGCGGCGCCGGCGCAATCATCACCGCGGCCGTCGCGCTTGCCTGGAATGGACGTGGCGCGCTCGGCTGCGGCGCGCTCGCCCTCTTGCTCGCCATCACAGCTTCGTTGCTCACCCGGCGGGCGCGCTGGCACGAGCGACTCTCGGCGCAGTTTCTGGACCGGTTGGCAACCAAGCACACGCCGGAGCGGACACCGACACCGGAGGAGATCAAGAGGCTCATCGAGCGGGCCAATCGAAAGCCCCTTCGGTGGGCTCGGACCTGGCGTCCATGATGTTGCAGCCGCTCTGCTGGTGAAGCGAGAGCTCTGCGAGCGCCCATGCGCCCCGCTCTGCCCCCTGCCCGCGCCGCGAAGCAGGCAGCCTCTCGAGCATGCACCCATGTCCCCCTCCCGGGACATGCCCCCTCCCAGAAAATCATCAGGCCGGTTGTGGTTTTCGCCCGCCGCCCGCGCTTCTTCGGATGGGAGCCGCGAAGGGCCCCGAAACGCCGCGCGCCGCGATGTCGACAGCGTGCGCGCGGGGCCGGCGCGGCGCACGGCGAAGCGGCCCGTGGATTGGCCTCTTCCGCCATCGAGAGCACGAATCACACATCGAAGGAAGGACACTTTCATGAAGAGCTTCAAGTCGCTTGGGATTCTCTCGGCGCTCCTCTCGATCTCGACCGTCGCGGTCATGGCGCACGCCGCGCCGGGCGCGATCTCGGCGCAGCGCGCGACCATCGCGCTCGACGCGAGCCAGACCGTCTACGGCGCGTCCATGTCGTTCCGCTGTGGCGACGTCGTCGATTACGACGGCTTCCTCTTCGGCTGGGACTGCGAGGGCGTCGTCACCGCCGCGGATGGCTCGACCGTGTTCAGCGGGAGCCTGCCCCTCGTGGGCCTGGATCCGTTGACCAGAATCGGCGGCCTCGCCGCCCCCGAGCCAGGCAGCACCGCGGGAAAGGAGACCTGCGAGGGCGGCCAGCGTGAATGTGGCCCCGGCAGCAAGTTCCACGGCGCCTGCGACCTGGCGAACGGCGGATACTCGGGCTCGGACCCGGATCCCGTCTACAACATCCCGCAGAAGTGGCATTGCACCCTGCCGTGACGGCGACGAGCCTCCACGCGACCCTCGTGGAGGGATGAAATGAAGCGACGGGACGCGTGTCGATACGCGTCCCCGTCGCGCCCCTTTCCTCGTGCCGCGTGGGTTGACCACGACGCCGGTCTCGATTGTGATCGACGCGCGATGCGTGGAATCGTCTGGTTCATGGTGGCTGCTGCTGCCCTCGCGGGGTGCGCCAAGCCTGCGCAGCCGCCGGTGCCGGTGGTCGAGCTTGCGCCGGAAAAACCCGCGCCCTCGGTGACGAGCGCGACGCCCACGCCCTCGAAGGAGCCGCCGCGCGATGCGTGTGCGCCTTTCAACGACGCTGCGCGGGACGATCTCGTCTCGAAGATTCCCAGGCGCGACGACTTCTCGCCGGATTGGTTCGCAGAGCACGTGTGCGTGGCGACGCCCCGAGGTCTCTGGGCCATCGCCTATGATCACGTGAAGGTGACGCCGGTCGCAGGGCCTTCGGCGGACAGCTCCGGCAGCGTCGAGATCGACGCCCCTTGGAGCCTCGTGCACGTGGACGCGGCGGGCAAGCGCACGGCGATGCACGGCGGAACGCTTCACATCGCGAGCTATCGCGCCGCCGATGCGCGGGTCTTCGAGCCGTTCGATTACGACGGTGACGGCGACGACGAGGTTCTCCTCCGCACGAGCCATGGGAGCTGGAGCGCGGGTGAAAGCGAGGGACACGTGATGACGGCGCGCGGAGGCACGGTTACGCGCTATGCGCCCGCCGCGAGCATCGATGTCGCCGGCGTCGAGGACGTCGACGGGGATGGGCGGCCGGATCTCCTGACCTTCGGGCCTTATCGCCCGGAGACACAGTGGTGCTCGTTCGAGCCCGATCCCGCGGGGCGCGTGGAGCTCGTGGCGCACGCGCTGCCCGGCGGCGATTTCTCGCTGAAGGATGCTGCGGCCAGCGCCTTCGCGAAGCGCGCGTGCCCGGCGAAGCCAACCGCGCTCACCGTCGACAAATTCGATGCGGGCTCGATGACGGCCGTGCGCTGTGCGCGGCTCTGGGGGAGGAGCGAAGCCGAGGCCGTCCGCGCGATTCGCAGGACCTGCACGGGACAGCTCGAGCAATGCGGGCAGCACGGCAAGGGCAATTGCCTGCACTTCGATGCGATGATGGCCTGGGCCAAGGCGACACCGCCGCTCCAGCTCACCCCCTGATCGCGCGGCGCGTGCCCACGCCTGCCGGCGAAGGCATTTCGGATTGGACGCCTACAGCACAGGGGCAGCTCACGGGCGAGCGGCTCCGCGCCTTCCGCTCGGGTCATCCGAGCCCGGCGCGACGGCCTCCGATCCTTGACCGTCCCAGGCAAGCCCGATAGCGTGGCCCCGCCGGACAACAGCCGGGAATCGTTCACATCGTGGGCCTTGTCGGAGCCAACCACAGGGAGGACGCGTGAGCCAAGACCCCGAGCTGTTGCGTCGCCTGCTGCGCGCGAAGGACCGGATGGATGCGGCGTCGCACGAGGAGTGGCCGGTGCCGCGGCTGGCGCGGGTGAGCGGCGTCTCCGAGGCCCATTTCGCGCGCTCGTTCAAGGAGGCGTTCGGTGTCCCGCCGCACCGTTACCTGCTCACGCGTCGCATCGAGCGGGCCTCGGCGCTGCTCCGCGACACGGACCTGTCCATCACCGAAATCGCCTTCCAAACCGGCTGGAAGAGCTTGGGCACGTTCGGGCGCACGTTCCGCGACGTGACCGGCGAGAGCCCGGGCGAGCTCCGAGCGCGCGAAAAGGCCACCCCGCACCAGCTCGATCGTGTGCCGGCCTGCATTCTCAGCGCCGCCCACCGCCCCCACCTCACGATCGCAGTTTTGGAGAAGCGACGGATCGAGGCCGAGGGTACGAACGGGTCCGAAGAAACGGAGGTCCCATGAATCAGGGTGTCGGGGTGGTCGGTCTTTACGTTCGTGATCAGGACGAGGCGTTCGAGTTTTACGTGGAGAAGCTCGGCTTCCGCGTGCACACCGACGCACGGAACGGGGGCTATCGCTGGCTCACGGTGCAGCACCCGGATCAGCCTTCGCTCCAGCTCGGCCTGTTCGCGCCGGAGTCGCCGATGCTCGACGCGGCGACGGCACAGACCCTGCGCGAGCTCGTGGCGAAGGGTGCCATGCCGCCGCTCGTGCTCGTCGTCGACGACTGTCGCGCCGCCTACGACCGGATGCGCGCCCGCGGGGTGGAGTTCACCCAGGAGCCCGTGGAGCGCTACGGCAGCGTGGACGCCGGCTTCCGCGATCCGTCCGGCAACGGGTGGAAGATGATCCAAGCGTCCCCCTGATTCCTCGCTGCTCGGCCATCCGTCGCGGTGCACGCCGCGACATCCGGAGAAAAGCTCGACACGTCGAGCCGAACGGTCCGCCCGACGTCGGGGGCTTTGGGCGGACCGTCCTGCGGGTGTCATCTCCACCCGTTTGAAGCGGTCATTCCGGAAGGGAGCCCCAGTACTCACAACCCCTCTTCGAGATTGCCAATCACCAAGCCAAGGCCCAAACGACATGAATGGTCGGGCGGCGACGCAAACGGGCTTTGGAAGAGGCGATTGGCGATCTCGTTATCAACGTCGGATGCGCATGGCTGCAAGAGCGTCGGCGGAGCGCCGCTCGCTCATCGCGGCAGCGTCTCGGTGCGGGCGCGATCCATCCGTTTCCCGATGAGCGCAACCGCGGTTTAGCAGTTTCGGAGAAGCGGGCCGGACAGGCGGCAGGCTAGAGTCGGCATCATCGAGGTTGGGGAGCGCGGGGGTCGAAGCCAAGATTGGGCTCGACGTCCCAATCCTTCTGAAGGTCACACCGGAGTCGTCATGGTGCTCCGCACCGACGACGGCTTCGACGAAAGCTCGTGGGCGGGCTCGGGCGCGTCGTCGCCGAGCTCCGAGAAAAGAGCGCGTTCGAGCGCGAGGCCGAGCGAATGGCTCGGCAAGGAGAAGCGATGAAACAGGCAAAGCACATCTCGGTCGGCTTCTGGATGGCGACGTCCCTCTTCGCGTTGCAAATGGGATTCACCGCATACGCCCAGCTCACGCTCCCGCAGGTCGCGGAGGCCTTCAAGCACCTCGGGTTTCCGGACTACTTCCGCGTCGAGCTGTCGTGGCTGAAGCTCGCGGGCCTCGCGGTCCTCCTCGCACCGGCGCCCGCGCGACTCAAGGAGTGGGCCTACGCGGGTTTCACGATCACGCTCGGCTCCGCGTTGATCGCGCACCTCGCCGTGGGCGACGGCGTCGCCAGCTGGGGCTGGTGCGTCGGGACCGCGCTCCTCTTGGGGCTTTCGTATTTCTTCTTCCGGAAGAAGGAAGCGGTGGGCGTGGCCGCTCCTTCGGAGCGATCGGACGCGCGGATCACCTCCGCGCGCGAGCAGATCGCTTGAGCGCGAGGCGCGAAGACACGAACGGCGAGGAGCTCGACGAACACTCGACCTCCTCGCCGCGTGCGATGGGGCACGCGTGGGCGTGCCCCATCGGGGTCAATCAAAGGTCGAAGAACGGCGCCGCGCCGATGAAGTCCATCTTCCCCACGTCGACGCCGTTGTGACGAAGGATGTCGTACGCCGTCGTCGCGTGGAAATAGAAGTTCGGCAGACCGAACGCCGCGATGTAATCACAGCCCTTGATGCCTTTGCCCGGCAGGAACGAGAGCGTGATGGTCCGGTCCTCGGCGCCCTCGAACTGCTCGGGCTTCAGGGACTCGAGGAACTCGACCGTCTTCTGGAGGCGGGCGCGGATCTCGGCGATCGTCTTCTCGGTGTCGGGGAACGAGGGCGGCGTGATGCCGGCGAGGCGCGCGGCGTTGCCCTTCGCGGTGTCACTGATGCTCTGAAACTGGCGGAGGAGCGGGTACATGTCCGGCGCGAGGCGCGAGGCGAGCAGCGTTTCGGGATCGAACTTCTTGGCAGCGGCATGCGCCTCGGCCTTGTCGAGCCAGCGCTGAGCCTGACCGATGACGCGAATGAACTGCGGAACGGTGAGCTGATAGAGGTTCATGGGTCTCCTTCTGAGCCGTGGGCGAGCTTCATACTCCGAGCGACGGATCGATGCTCGCTCTCGGTGAAGGCAGACGAACACGACGCTCGTCGACGCGTGTCGGCGGTCGAGATGCCCCAGCCGCGCCGCGGCTGCCGAGGCTCCTCATGCAGAATGGGATGTGCGGGAAGGGCAACGCGGGCGCGTGAATCAGGGCCCGGGGTTTGGGGCCATCGTGATCAGGGCCGGCTCGTCCGGCCCGGGGTTTGGGGCCGCTTGCGGCCCCATCGTGATCAGGGCCGGCTCGTCCGGCCCGGGGTTTGGGCCCGCTTGCGGCCCCATCGCGACAAGGCCGCTTGCGGCCCCATCGTGATCAAGCTCAAGCCGCGGTCTGCGCGGCTTCGACGACGGCATCCTCTTCGCGCAGGCGGGGGACGCACTCGAGGTCGGGGAACTTGCCGCGGACGTCGTGGTAGAAGTCACGCACGATGTTCATGTCGGCGCGCATGTCGCCGGTGGGCATGAAGAAGCCGCCGATGCCGCAGGTGCGCTTCTCGAAGTCGAGGAAGCCGAGGCCCACGGGGACCTTGGCGCCATGGGCGATGTGATAGAAGCCCGACTTCCAGTAGTCGACCTTGCTGCGCGTGCCCTCGGGCGGGATGCCGAGGACGAGATCCGTCGCGCTCTCGAAGCGCTCGACCACTTGACCGACGAGGCCCTGCGGCGCGCGGCGATCGACGGGAAGGCCGCCCATCGCGCGGAAGAACCAGCCGAAGGGCGGCTCGAAGAGCGTGTGCTTGCCGAGCCAGCGGATGCGGATGTCGAGCGCCCACGCCGTGGCCATCATGAAGGGAAAATCCCAGTTGGTGGTGTGAGGCGCGGCGATGAAGACGAAGCGCCGGGGCAGCTCGGTTTTGCTCTCGAGCTTCCAGCCGAAGACACGGAGCCAGGTACGACCGATGAAACGCAGCATCGATTTCGACGTCTAGCACGAAGACTCGATCACGGGGCGTTCGGCGACCCTTGCTCGGCCTCTCGTGACGCGGTCGTGACGGACGGCTGATCCGCCGCGGAAATGGCCTGTCGTTTCTCCACGACGTCGAAGACCACGTCCAGGGTGTCGCCCACGACGCGGTTCACCAGGCGAATCATGCCGTGGGTGCCGGCGACGGCGCCGTGATGGATGGCGCGCACGCCCTTCACCGGCACGGTGAGCGGGGGAATCTGCTCGAGGATGTCGAACGGCAACCGGGCCGCCTCCATCTGGATCCGCTCCACGGCGCGCGATCCGTGCTCCACCGCGTCCACCACCAGGGACTTCAGGCCTCGCCAGCGTCGCATCGAATCTCCTCCTCGCACCAGACGCGGATTTGCGCGTAAACCTCGGGATCGTGGGCCAAGCGCAAATGGTCGAAGGCCGGGAAAACGCGCACGTGCTCGGCCGGGAAAAGCGCGCTCCGATGGTGAGGGCGGGCGCGGCCCGTGGCGCTCGGCAAAGGCACGAGGGCATCGCCGAAGAGCACGCTGACGAGAGGATCGTCGAGGAGCGTACCGGCGATCAAGTGATGACGAATCTGCGGCAGGAGCGGCACCGGATGGCGCCGATTCGCGAGGAGCGCGTCGGCGTCCTCGCCTTGCCAATCCTCGTGACGGAGGTTTCCGTAGCGCAGATCCTTCACCCCGCTGCTGCGCAGGTTGATGATGTCGGCGACGAGATCGGTATACACGTTCCCGACGCGGGCCAGCGCCCACGCGAGCACGTTGCCGAAGCGCTCGAGCGGCGCGCCGAGGTGCGGAGATCCGAGGTAGAACGCGCGCCGGGCGAGCGTGAGCCAGGCGCTCTCCCGCGCGCTCGCGAAATGCGCGGCGCTGCGGATCACGAGCCCGCCCATGCTGTGCCCCACGAGGACGACCTCGGTGAGCGGCACCGGATGGGCCGCGACGAAGCGGGCGAGCAGATCGTCGAGGGCCTCGCCGTTCTGAGAGATGTGCAGGCCCGAGTTGTACCGCACCGCGAAGGGCGTGTAGCCGAGATCACGGGCGAGCATGGACGCGTAGGTCTCGCCGCCTTCGAGCTGGAAGACGTGCTCGGTGCTCATGAGGCCATGCACGAGGACGACCGCTCGTGACGTGGCCGCGGGGTACGCGGCCGCGATCGCGG
Organism: Minicystis rosea; assembly: GCA_001931535.1. Classification (GTDB taxonomy): domain Bacteria; phylum Myxococcota_A; class Polyangia; order Polyangiales; family Polyangiaceae; genus Minicystis; species Minicystis rosea. The sequence continues at coordinate 13,911,154 of CP016211.1, read as the reverse complement.
CGCGCGTGAGCAGCAGAGGCCGGTCGTCGTGGACCAGCGACATCGGGGTGGCGAGACCGTTGCGCTGTCGATCGAGATAGTCGCCGACGAGCCCGTTGAGCGCGCCGATCGCCATCTCCAGGTGCTTCGCCATGCCCGGCCATGGTGACACGATTCGGCAGGACGCGTCGTGGGCTCCGTGCGCCGCGCCCGATCCGATCGAGCGTTTGGTCACGCGTGCTACCCTCGGGCCGCTCCATGCTCGGCACCCAGAACCTCGGCAAAGCGTACGGCGCGCGCGCGCTCTTCGAAAACGTCGGCCTCAAGCTCAACACGGGCTCGCGCTACGGCCTCGTCGGCGCCAACGGATCAGGCAAGACGACGTTCCTCAACATCCTCGCCGGCGACGAGCCCGCCACCTCCGGCAGCGTGAGCTTGCCCAAGGAAGCGCGCCTCGGGGTGCTGCGCCAGAATCGGTTTCTCAACGACGAGGAGATCATCCTCGACATGACCATGGCGGGCGATGCTCTCGTGTGGGACGCGCTCACCGAGCAGCGCCGCCTCGCCGAAGGGCACGGCGATCCGGCGCGCATCGCCGAGATCGAAGACATCCTGCGCACGCACGACGGCTACACGTTGGAGGCGCGCGCGACGTGGGTGCTCACGGGCCTCGGCATCCCCATCGCGTCGCACCGGCAGCCGCTCGGCACGCTCTCCGGCGGCTTCAAGCTGCGCGTGCTCTTGGCGCAGGTGCTCCTCGGCGGGCCGGACGTGCTCCTCCTCGACGAGCCCACGAACCACCTCGACATCCTCTCCATCCGTTGGCTCGAGAAGTTCCTCGCCGCCTACAAAGGCTGCGCGGTGGTCATCAGCCACGATCAGCGCTTCCTCGACAACGTCGCCTCCCACATCCTCGACGTCGACTACGGCACCATCACCGTCTACACCGGCAACTACACGGCCTTCGTCGCGGAGAAGGCCGCCGTGCGCGCCCGCAAGGAGGCCGAGATCGCGCAGACCGAGGCCCAGGTCGCGCACCTGCAAGCCTACGTCGATCGCTTCCGCTACAAGGCCAGTAAGGCGAGCCAAGCGCAGAGCAAGCTGAAGCAGCTCGACAAGATCGAGATCGAGGAGCTCGCCGACACGTCGCGGCGGGCGCCGCGCTTCGCCTTCACGCCCGAGCGTCCGAGCGGGCGCGACGTGCTCGGGATCGAGAGCATCGGCAAGGCCTACGGCGACAAGCAGGTGCTCCGCGGCGTGTCGCTCACGGTGCGGCGCGGCGAGAAGCTCGCGGTCATCGGGCCCAACGGGCTCGGGAAGTCGACGCTCCTCAAGATCGTGGTGGACCGCCTCGACGCCGACGTCGGCTCCGTGCAATGGGGCCACGAGACGCGCGTGGGCTACTTCGCTCAGGATCACAAGGAGATCCTCACCGACCCGCAGCAGACGGCGCTCGACTTCCTCTGGGCCGCGCGCCCCAAGGAGGGGACGGCCTTCGTGCGCGGCCACCTCGGGCGCGTGCTCTTCTCGGGCGAAGACGTGAACAAGCGCGCGGGCTCGCTCTCCGGCGGCGAGGCGGCGCGGCTCGTGTTCGGCCGGCTCGCGGCCGAGCAGCCCAACGTGCTCGTGCTCGACGAGCCGACGAACCACCTCGATCTCGAGTCCATCGCGGCCTTGGTGGAGGCGCTCAAGGTCTACGAGGGCACGGTGATCTTCGTGTCCCACGATCGCTTCTTCGTCTCCGAGCTGGCCACGCGCATCCTCGAGATCACCCCCGAGGGCCCGCGCGATTTCCCGGGCACGTACGAGGAATACCTGGCCCGCTGCGGCGATGATCACCTCGACGCGGAGGCCGTCGTGCTCCGCGCCAAGAAGGAGAAGCGCGCCGACGAGCCCGCGCCCGCGGCCACGAACACCTCGTGGGAAGAGCAGAAGAAGAAGCGCAACCGCGCCAAAGAGCTGCCCGCCCGGCGCGACAAAGTGATGGCGGCCATCGAGGCCGCGGAGAAGCGCAAGGGCGAGATCCACGAGGCCTACGCGACCCCGGGCTTCTTCGAGAAGACCCCGAAGGCCCAGGTCGACGCGCTCCTGGCCGAGGAGGCCGCGCTCGGCCCCAAGATCGACACGCTCATGGCCGAGTGGGAGTCGCTCGAAGCGGAGATCGCGGAGATCGGCGAGGGCTGAATACGAACGGCCCCGCCTCGAGCCTCCGCCCAACGGCCCTCGCGTCGTCTTCTCGCTCGACCTCCAATGAGCCCGGCGGCATTGCCGAGCGGCGGTTCGTTCGTTAGGGTCGAGCCGTCATGCGGGAGCTGTATGCGGACCCGTGCGCCACGGTGCACCTCGATCCGGACACCGGTGTAATCCGCTTCACGCGCACCGAGGTGCCTTATGCGTCGAACGCGGAGATGGCCGCAATTCATGCGCAGATCGGCCGCATCTTCGATCACCACGGGCGCGCTCGGTACACGCTCCTCGTCGACATGCGTCGCGCGGTGATGAACAACGATCCTGCGTTCGAGCAGGCCGCCCAGCGGGCGCGCGCCATCTTGGTGCGCGGCTTTCCGCGCGTGGCGGTGTTGGTGCAGACCGCGGTGGGCGCGCTCCAGGTGAAGCGCCACGTGCAGCACGACGGCCTCTCCATCCCGGTGCTGTCGAGCGAGCCGCTCGCCCTCGAGTTTCTGCTGGAGAAGGCCGAGGATCTGCCGCCGCCGAGCAGCATCAACCCCACGCGAGGCGAGGCGGCGAGCCGCGCCACGCCCCGCCCCCGACGGCGCTGACGGCCGCGCTCACCACGGCTTCGCCTGCAGATGGCGTCATGCGTTTGCCGGAGGGCAGCGCCCTCCTTCCATCCTCCGCGCGAGCGCCCACACGCGTTGCGGTGGACTCCATTGCTCCATCGACAAAGTCCCTTGGTAGCGCGGGATACCAGGCGAGCACCGCAGGCAAAATGCCGCCTGCCGTGAAACATTCTGACCCTGATACCCAACTGGCCGTGCTCGCCGACCAGATAGGCTGTCATCCCGATGCGTCTCCCCGCGCGCCTCGGCAGCGACGGAAGGTCCGTATCGAGGAGCGTTCGAGTCGACCTCGACACGCCTGTGCGTGACCGCCAATCGGCCCCGCATCGCCGCGGATCTGGGCCTCGTTGGGGCGGCGCGCCGCGCGACATGCCAGTCGATCACGCGTGCTCAGCGAGGTCGACCGGGCTCATGTCGGGTCCGACCCCAATGGGGATTACCCTTAGGATGATGCGCCGCGTATTCATCATCTCCTGCGATTCATCGCGAAATCATTACGCGCGCGGATATTGCGGGCCGCGGTCGATCGCGCGTCACCGAGTAAAATGGTCGGCATCACGAACGAACCGGCCTCGTCGCACGTGTCTGGAAGTGGTAAGAAACGACAATCTATGCACACCGCGCCTTCATCTGCGTTGCGCGCCCTCCTCGTTGAAGCCGGCTACGTTGTGCTCGTTCGCACCAATGGCTGGTATGAATGCCTGGTTCACCGAGGCACGGAGCGGTGGCTCGGGCGAGGTGTGAATGAAGACGATGCGCTCGGTGATGTGATCGGGCAAATCCTCCCCTCGCATCTCGCGCGCACGCTGCTGGAGCGCCACCTTACTGCCAACGGCGCCGCGCCGGCCCTCCACGGGAACATCGCCGAGGCCGCATCCATAGGCCCGCTCTCTTCCCGCACGCCGACCGAAGCACTGCATTACGCGCCCGCCCCCGAAGCGCCTGCCGTCGTCCCGGTTGCCGTCGCCGAGACCGTGAGCGTCGCGAGCGCGGTGACCCCACCCGCCGAGGCCGTGAGCGTCGCGAGCGCGGTGACCGAAGCCGTCGCGCCCCCGGCCCCCGTCGAGGCCGCGCCCGTCGTCGCCGCGCCCGTCGTCGCCGAGCCCGCGCCGGCCCGCGTGACCGTGCGCGAGGTCGAGCACGAGAAGCCGCAGCGCCTCCGGGCGAGCGACGCGCTCGACACCGTGGAGAAGCTGCTCGCCGGCGTGGAGCAGCGCATCGGCGCGCTGGCCCGCATGTCGGCCGATCGGCAGCGGCTCCACATGCTCGTGTGCATCTGCCGCGCGCGCGCCGTCGAGGAGGCGATGCCCGGCGTGCGCGACGTGGAGCACGCGGTGGCGCGCGTGGCCCGCCGGCTCACCGAGATCGGCAAGATGTTCTGGCCCGGCTCGGTGCGCGCGCTCCAGCTCTCCGCGCGCCCGGCCGACGTGCGCCGCGAGATGCACGCGACCTGGGCCTCGGAGCCGACCAACTGGGTCGAGGCCACCTCCCTCGCCGAGCGCCTGCTCGACGAGCACATGATGAAGTCGAACGACGCCGGCCTCGACGAGGACGGCTGGGCCGACGGCCCCGCGCGCCAGCCGCGCCCGACCGATCCCGATGCCCTGTTCGAAGAGGTCGACGCCGAGCTCAAGGCCATCCTCATCCCGCCGGGCGAAGTGCCGAACGGCCGCCTCGCCGAGCTGACCCCGACCGAGCTCGAGGCGCTCATCAACGCCGCCCGCCGCCTGCGCTGGCTGCGCGGCGCCGTGAAGGACGATCTCGCCTGGGGCATCGCCATGGGCCGGCTCCGCCGCGCGGTGCCGGGCCTCGGCGATCGCGCCTCGCGGGTGCGTGACGTCCTCGATCAGCGGCACAAGCCCTCGGCCCCGTGGGCCAAGCTCCTCGGCGAGCGCGAGGCCGACGCGCCCGAGTCCAACGTGGTGGAGAGCCCGGCCAAGCTGCTCGCCGATCTCCCGGCCGCCGCCGAGAGCAAGGAAGCGATGATGGCCTGGCTCATCCGGGCCTTCGACGTGCTCAACACGCCCGATCTCGTGGGCCAGCTCCAGGCGGCGCACCGCGAGATCCTCGCGGCCTTCGGCGAGGACGAGCTCAACCACGCCGATCGCCGCGTGCGCCGCCGCCTCCGCGATCTGGTGAAGCGCATGGCCGAGGCGCCGGCCCCGGCCGCGACGGCCGCCAAGCCCGCCGCCAAGGAGGCCGACGACGACACGGCGGAGGACACGCTCGCCGCCACCGCGCTCGACGCCTTGAGCGCCCGCGTCCGCGCGCAGACCACGGGGAGCCGCGCGCTCTTCGTCTCGAACCGCGAGGATCCGGAGCTCGGCGCCCGCCTCGAAGAGCTGCTCGGCATCACCATCACCTGGTGCGACGGCAGCCTCCGCCGCGTGCAGGCGCAGTGCGAGCGCATCTCGCGCGGCAGCTACGATCTCGTGCTGAGCGCCACCGGCTTCCAGGTCCACGGCGTCGACTCGGCGCTGGCCCGCGCCTCGAGCGCCGCCGGGATCCCCTACGTGCGCGTGAACCGCGGCCGCCCCGTGGCCTGCGTGCAAGCCATCGCCCGCGAGTTCGGCCTGACGACGACCACGCAGTCCGTCGGCACCCCGACCCACGCCAAAGCCTCCTGCTGAAGCGCGCCCCTTCCCCGCCCGCCAATCCACACACACCGCATCGTGAGCTCGTTCCAAAGGGCGAGCCGCTTCGCGCATCGCCGTCGAGCCGCTTGCATCGTTGCGTCCACGCAACGGCCCCTGGGCCGCTCGATTCAGGCCTGATCCGCGCTTCTCACGCGAAGCCGGTGCCTCGATCCGGCTCGTCGAAGTCGACGTAAACCCGCTTGGGCTTCGCGGCGCAGACGCGCTTCGCGTCTTCGACGCTGACCTCGTGGCGCGCCGCCTCTTCGCCCTCCGCGTGCACGCTCAACGTGCAGCCGTTCCGCTCCGCGAACGCGATCGCATCCCACCCCACGAGCCTCGTCGCCATGGGGGTGGTGTACCGCATCCCGGGCGGCGCTCACGCGCCCGCCGCCCCGACCTTCGGTCCGGTGCTCCGCGCATCGAATCGGGCGGCGTTGCGGTAAGCTCGCGCCCCCATGTCCGCTCGAACGCTCGCCGCCTCGATCTTCGCCGTCGCGCTCGCTGCCTGCGGCGCGGGACAGGGCGCGCTTTCTCCGAACGAGAGCTTGGCCGCGGGCCTCGCGGCCACCACCGGCCGAGGCGCGCCGGTCGACAATGCGCGCGCGGCACAGCGCTTTCAGGAAGCGTGCGACGGCGGCGCGGCGCAAGGCTGTGCGTACCTGGCCGCGATGATCAAAGAGGGCCGCGGCCTCCCGCCCGATCCCGCGCGCGTCGCGGCCCTCACGCAGCGGGCGTGCGACGGCGGCCTCCTCCCCTCCTGCCACGATTTCGCCGTCCTCTTGGAGAAGGGCACCGGCATCGCCCGCGATCTCGCCCGCGCCGCGCAGCTCCATCAGCGCGCCTGCAACGGCGGTGTCCTGCTCGCGTGCACGGCCCTCGGCAGCATGCTCGACAGCGGCCGCGGCGTCCCCGTCGACTACGTGCGCGCGCTGCCGCTGCACCGGCGCGCCTGCGAGGCCTCGATCCCGCTCGCCTGCACCAACCTCGGCCTGCTCTACCAAGCGGGCCACGGCGTCGAGCAGGATCTCGGCCGCGCCGTGTCGCTGCACACGGTGGCGTGCTCGGCGGGCGTTTCGCAGGGCTGCACCAACTTGGGCACGCTCCACGAGGGCGGCCTCGGCGTCCCGCGCGATCCCGCGAAGGCCGCGCAGCTCTACGATCACGGCTGCCGCGGCGGCGATCCACAGGGCTGCGACGGCCTCGCGGGCCTCTACGAGAACGGCCTCGGCGTGCCGCAGGATCACGCGAAGGCCGCCGCGCTCGTGCAGAAGGCCTGCGCCGAAGGCTCGGCGAGCGGCTGCTCGAACCTCGGCTTCCTGTTGGAGAGCGGCGTCCTCGGCGCCGTCGATTCCAAGAAGGCCGCCGAGCTCTACAAACGCGCCTGCGAGGACGGCGCCGCCTCCGGCTGCCACAACCTCGCGGTCATGTCGGAGACCGGCGAGGGCGCCGCGCGCGACATCGGCAAGGCCGCGGAGCTCTACGAAACAGCCTGCGAGCGCGGTTATGCGTCGAGCTGCCAAAACCTCGCGCTCATCCTCGAGCGCCGCGCCCAACACCTCTTCGAGCAGGCCTGTGATGCGGGCGCGGCCACGAGCTGCGGCGCTTTCGGCGACGCGCTCGTCGTCGGCCGCGGGATGAAAGAGAACCGCGCCAAAGGGCTCGAGTACCTGCGCCGAGGCTGCAAGCTCGGCGACACCTGGTCGTGCGGCCGCGTGAAGGATTTGGGAGAAGCGAAATGAAGCGATCGGTAGCGAGGCTCGGAGCCATGGTGAGCATCGCCTGCGCGGCCGCGAGCTGCGGGGATGCCTCGCGTCCTCCGGCGATGGTGACGGGGCGCCCGACGCAATCGTTGAGCGCCGGTGATTTCTCGGTCCGCGTCGATCCCGACGGCCTCTCGGTCACGCTCCTGCGCGGCGACGTGAAGCTCCTCGATTTCCCGGCCGACGCGCTGGAGCTCGGCCTCGTCACGGCCGTCGACGACATTACCAATTACGATCCCGTCGCCATCATCGCCCCCACCGCGCTCCACCAACCGCCCGACGATCTCACCTGGATCTCGCCCAAGCACGTCGACGTCACCAAAGCGGAGACTGGCACGCTCGACGTCACCCTCACCTACCCCGAGGGCAAAGAGGCCACGCTCCACATCGAGGCTCCCGCCGACGGCAGCTTCCGTCTCGTGCTCACGCCGGCGGCGACGGTCGCGGGCGAGGTGGCCTATTTCCGCCTTCGCCCCCGCGCCGACGAGGCAGAGGGCTTTTACGGCCTCGGCGAGCATTTCGACGACGTCAATCAGCGCGGCAAGGTCCGCGCAATGCAAATCGAAATCGAGGGCACGAGCGAGACCACCTACAACAACGTCCACGTCCCGATTCCCCTCCTCATCGGCACGCGCGGCTGGGGCCTCTTCGTGGAGAGCCCGTTCCCCAGCGTCTTCTCGGTGGCCGTGGACGAGGCCGATCGCGTGGACGCCATGTTCGGAACGGGGCCCGCTTCGAAGGACGGGCTCACCTTCCACCTCTTCGGCGACGAAAAGCCCCTCGACGTCACCCGCCATTACTACGACGTCACCGGATATCCCTCGTTGCCCGCGCCCTGGGCCCTCGGCCCCTGGGTGTGGCGCGACGAGAGCAAGGATCAAGCAGAGGCCGAGAGCGATCTCCAGACCATGCGCGATCTCGATCTCCCGGCCACCGGCTACTGGGTCGATCGCCCCTACGCCTCGGCGGTCAACGCGTTCGATTGGTATGCGCCGCAGTTCCCCGACCCTCAGGCCATGATCGACAAGGCCCACGATCTCGGCTTCGGCTTCGCCCTGTGGCACACCCCCTACCTCGACAAGGAGGCCCCCGAGACGGAAGCCCTGCGCACCGAGGCCGATCAAAATGGTTATTTCCCGCCCGTCTCCGGCCTGCCTTTGAACCCTTGGGGCAAGCTCATCGATCTGACGAACCCCGAGGCCTATGCGTGGTGGCAAGAGCACATCGAGCTCTACACCAAGATGGGTGTGGAGGGCTTCAAGCTCGATTACGGGGAGGACGTCGTCCCCGGCCTGACCTCGGCCCGCAACGAATGGCGCTTCGCCGACGGCAGCGACGAGCGCACCATGCACTCGCGCTATCAGCTCTTCTATCACCGTGTCTATCAAGAGACCCTCCCGCGAGCGGGGGATTCCTTCTCTGCCGTCATGCCACCTACGGTGATCAAAAGAACGTCTCGGTGATCTGGCCCGGCGATCTCGACGCCAGCTTCGTCAAGAACGGCGCGCTCAAGGACGACAACAAGACCAGCGTGGGCGGCCTGCCGGCCTCGCTCGTGGCGGGCCTCTCGCTCGGGCCTTCGGGCTTCCCCTTCTACGGCGCGGACACCGGCGGTTACCTGCACTCGCCTCCCGACAAGGAGCTGTTCGTGCGCTGGTTCGAGCAGACGGCGCTCTCGACGGTGATGCAGATCGGCAACAGCGCCAGCACGGTGGCGTGGGAGCCGGACGCGGAGACCGGATTCGACGCCGAGATGCTCGATTGGTATCGCACGTACACGCGCCTGCACCTCCGGCTCTTCCCTTATCAATGGTCGTACGCCAAGGCGCTCGCCAAGGACGGCCGCCCCATCGCGCGGCCGCTCGGCCTCGCGTATCCCGATCTCGGCGAGCACCCGAACGACGTTTATCTCTTCGGCGATCACCTCTTGGTCGCGCCCGTGGTGGAGCCCGGGGTGACGTCGCGCTCGGTGCCGATGCCGCCCGGCCGCTGGGTCGATTGGTGGACGGGCGCGATCGTGGAAGGCGGCAAGCCCTTCATGGCCGACGCGCCGCTCTCGAAGCTCCCGCTCTGGCTCGCGGAGGGCGGCATCGTCCCCATGCTGCGCCCCACCATCGACACGCTGCGCCCCGTCGCCGATCCCACGCTCGTCGATTCCTATGCCAGCGATCCAGGCGTGCTCTGGGCCCGCATCGCGCCGGGCGCGGCCTCGTCGTTCACCGTGTTCGACGGCGCCGTGATCACGCAGGAGCGCGCTTCCGATCGCGTGAAGCTCACGTCCAAGGACGGCACCGAGCTGAAGAAAGGCGTCCTGTTCGAGGTCGTCGCCATGGGCAAGAAGCCTTCGCAGGTCACCGACGGCGGCACTCCGCTCGAAGAAGCCGCCTCGCTCGCTGCGCTCGAGACGTCGACCTCGGGCTTCGCCTGGTCGAGCGATCTCGGCGGCACCGTCTACGTGAAGACGCCCTCCGGCGCCCACACCGTGGAGATCGTGCCCTGAGGCACGGGCCTTCCCCATCACGTTCCGAGCGGTCGCGGCCGGCCCTCCAGAAAAATTCGTGAGCGTGTCGATCTCGGTCTCCCTCGTTCGTCGCCCCATCGAACCCGAACGAAGAAGGAGACCCGACCATGCAAACCTCCACGCCCTCGAAGAAGAAGAACGCGCTCCTCTGGACCCTTCAGGCGCTCCTCGCGCTGCTCTTCCTGTTCGCCGGGGGGACGAAGCTCATCCTGCCGATGGCCGCGCTGACGGCCCAATCCCCGCTGCCGGGAGCGTTCCTCCGTTTCATCGGGGTGGCCGAGGTGTTGGGAGCGCTGGGGCTCGTCCTGCCGGGGATGCTGCGCATTCAGCAGGTGCTGACGCCTCTCGCCGCCGGCGGGTTGGCCGTGATCATGATCGGCGCGACGATCCTCTGCGCCTCCGAGGGCCCGGCCGCGCTGTTCCCGTTCGTCGTTGGAGTCGCCTGCGCTTACGTCGCCCATGGCCGCCGGCCCGCGGCGCCGCCCGCAGCGGCGGCCCTTCCGGCCGCGGAGACGCCCTGACGCGAAGGCTCTCCTGCCCGAAATCCGCGCAAAACACGGTGATTTTCTCGAACGTCAGGCCCTGAGAAGAAAAAATCGGAGCGCGTGTCGATCCGGCCCAGGCTGGTTCGTCGCCGTTCCAGAAGCGAGGCCCCGGCCGCGCCCGAACCGAAGGAATGACCGCGATGCGATTCATGATCATGCACAAGATGACGGAAGAGATGGAGAAGGGGCTTCCGCCGGATCCGGCGGTCATCGAGGGCGTCGGCAAGCTCATCGAAGAGGGCGCGAAGGAGAACATCTTCGTCTCCGGCGAAGGGCTCAAGCCGTCTTCGCAACGAGTCCACATCGCCTACAAGAACGGCAAACGCACGATCACCGACGGCCCCTTCACCGAGGCCAAGGAGCTCGTGGCCGGCTTCGCGCTCATGGCCGTGCGCTCGAAGGAAGAGGCCATTTCATGGTGCGACAAGTTCGCGGCCGTGATGGGCGACGTGGAGCTCTTCATGGGTCCGGTCGTCGAGCCGTGGGACCTCGGCATGGGCCCGAAGCCCGAGGACGCGCCCCTCCGCTACTTGTCGATGCACAAGATGAACGAGCAGGCCGAGAACGAAGTGCCGCCGGATCCCGAGCACATGGCGAAGATGGGCGCGCTCGTCGAAGAGATGATGAAGGCGGGCGTGCTCCAAGCGACCGGCGGCCTCACGAGCACGAAGAAGGGCGCGCGCATCCGCTTCGACGGCGGCAAGCGCACCGTGATCGACGGGCCCTTCGCGGAGTCCAAGGAGCTCATCGCCGGCTATGCGATCGTCGAGCTGCCGTCGAAGGCCGCGGCCATCGCGTGGTCGATGCGCTTCGGCGAGGTCGTGAAGGTGAACGAGATCGAGATCCGACCGATGCCGGAGTGGTGATCGACGACGCGTGCCCTCCCGCGGTGTTGCGCCTGAATCCAGGCGCACCGCGGGCGCACCTCCCATCCCGCAAAGCCCTCTCGAGCCTCGGCCCCGACGTGGTTTACCCAAGCCCGTTCGGGGCCTCATCCATTCTCCCGTCCGCCATTGCAATGGCGGAGCCCGCTCGGCGCCCCCGCGCCTCGATCCCATTGCATCCTGCATTCGTGTCGACCGCCGAGGCTGCCCGCGTGTCGGGAGCGGAATGACGTCCATCGCTTGCGTACCCGTGCTGCGGCGCTAGCTTCGGCGCCCGAGGGGAGCGCCCGAAGGGCCGCGATCGAAGCCTCGGAGAGCGGTGGGGTCGTCGGCCCGCGCCCGCGACACCGGCGAGCGCGGCGGGCTTTCGCACGATCATGCACGACCTCGAGCAAGCCATCACCGAGCGGCGTTCGACGCGGAAATTCCTGCCCCGGCCGGTGCCGCGGGCGCTGCTCGACGAGTGTCTTTCGCTGGCTCAGCGCGCGCCCTCGAATTCGAACATCCAACCCTGGAGAGTGGTCTTCGCCGCCGGGGCCGCCCGCGACCGCCTGCAAACGGCCTTGCTCACCGAAGCCCGCAAAGGGCCGCCCAACATTCCTCCTTTGCCCGAGGCGTTCCAACGACATCGCCGGGAGCTGGGGAGTCGCGTCTACGGCGCCATGGGCATCACCCGCGAGGACAAGGCTGCTCGCGCGGCGGCGGTCCTCCGCAATTTCGAGTTCTTCGGCGCGCCGCTCGTCGGCATCGTGGGCATGCACCGGGACCTCGGGCCGGCCGACGCGGTGGGCGTGGGGATGTTTCTGCAAACGCTGGTGTTGACCCTCACCGCACGTGGGGTCGGCACGTGCGTGGCCGTGTCGCTGGCCGGATATCCCGAGGTCCTCCGGCGCGAGCTCGGGATTCCGGAGGAGCTCGCGATCTTGTGCGGCGTCGCCGTCGGCTATGCCGATCCCGACTTCCCCGGGAACGGCCTGCACATCGGCCGCGAGCCCATCGAAAAGAACGTCGCCTTCGTCGACGAGTGAAGCGGCGTCACGCTGCGGGCGCGGTCTCGGGGACGTCGGGCGGGAGCGTCAGCGCGAGGCTCGCCGTGACGACGCCGAAGATCGCCCCGCACCCGAGGAGGAGGCGCTCGAAGCCGACCACGTCCACGAGCGCGGCGAGCACGAGGCTCGAGATCGGCATCAGCGACGTCATGCCCATCATGAAGAGCGCCATCACGCGGCCGCGCACGTGGTTCGGGACGCGCTGCTGCACCACCTGCGTGATGGTCCCGAGGTAGAACGAAGTCCCCACCGAGAACGCGCTGACGAAGACGGTCGCGACGAGCGTCGTCCGCGCGAACGCGAGCCCGATCACGCCCGTCGTCACGAGCACGACGCCCACGCCGATCCGCTGTCGCCACGCGCGCGCGCCGACGAGCACGAGGATGCTCGATCCGATCACCGCGCCGAGGCCCGACGTGCTCATGATCCGCCCCATGTCCGCGGCGGTCGCGTGCACCACGTAGCGCGCGTAATAGGCCATGAGCGAGACGACGAACGGGAACGCGAACGTCATGCACGCGAAGAGCAAAAGGATCAGGCGCTTGATGACGGGATCGCTCTTCACGTAGGCGAGCCCTTCGCCCATCCCACCTCCGCCGCGGCGCGGGCCGCCGCCGTCGCGCGCCGGCCGCACCGCGGGAATGGCGAGGAGGCTCGCGATGACCGCGAGGAACGAGAGCCCATTGGCGAGGAACGCGCTGGCCTCGCCCCAACGCTCGATGGCGAGGCCCGCCACCGCCGGCCCGATGAGGCGCGATCCATGAAAGATCGCCTGCATCAGCGCCACCGCGCGGGGGATGTCCTCGGGCGCGACCAGCTCGGGCGCGAAGGCCTGCGCCGCGGGGAGATCGAAGGCTGCGGCCACCCCGAGGAGCGCCGAGAACACGAAGATCCACGCCAGCGAAAGGCGCCCCGTGTACGCGAGCGCGGCAATCGAGAGCGCGAGGAGCCCCATCACGGCCTGTGTGGCGATGAGGATGTTGCGCCGGTTCAAGCGATCCGCGAGCTGCCCGCCTTTGAAGGCGAGGAGCGCCATCGGCAGCGCGCCCACGAGCGTGAGCGCGCCGACGACGAGCGCCCGTGACGTGAGCCGCGTGATCACCCAGCCCATCGCCATCTGCTGCATCCACGTGCCCACGAGCGAGACGAGCTGGCCGGTCCAGTAGACGCGATAATCACGGTTTTCGAGCGGCCGGAGCGGCGTGGGGAGCTTCACGAGTTCAGGTCACCTTTCATCGTGGCTTCGAGGCCCGAGCAGCAGCGCAGCACAGGGAGAGGCGCGCGCTCAGCCGCATCGATTGCGCATCTGCCGCGACGGAATCGACGAAGCGATCCTCATGGCCGGGCCGAGCGCATCCACGCACCGGCAGCCTCGCACGAACGACCGCACCGCGAGCACCTTCGTTTGTGAAGAAATATGACGGGTCCCACCACTCAGCGGCGTGATGCCCCACCGAACACGTGATCGAGAGAGCACCGCGCGGCCAACGGAGGTCTTCCGAGGAATCCCGAGGTGGTTTGAAGGAAACCTCCCGGTGGCGCGCGGCGCGCAGCAGCTTCGCCGGTCCCATCCCGAGCGTGCCTGTTCGCGAAGCTGGCTGGACCATCCGGCGGCGTCCCCGCTTCCAAGGTGGATGTCGCACGCCACGTCGAAGCATGCCGACACGGAGGATGAATGAACAAGACGACCGCTCTGCTGCTCGTGGCCCTCGCGCTGGCGCTCGGCCCCGCGTCCTGCTCGAGCCGCGAGACACCGGAGGATTTCTGCCACGCTCTGGCGGTGGATAGCTGTGCTGCGTTTCTCCCATGCTGCGATGGCAATCGCGAGTTCTCATTGGACGGCTGCCGAGGGGACGTCTTTTTGGCGTGCATGAGCGCCACGCATGGCGACCTCGTCGCCATGGGCCAAGCCATCTTCGACCCCGACGCCGCCCACGCCTGCTTCCAGGCCCCCTCGTGCACGCGTTTGCGAGAATCCGGAGCGACCTTCGCGGAGCGGAAAGCATGCGCCACCATGGCCACGGGCCTCGAGATCCTCGGCAGCACCTGCACCCATGATGTGGATTGTGCCAAGGCCGGTGAGCTCTCCGTCTGCTACAGAAGCCAGCTTCAAAGCGACACGGGGACGTGCGCTCAAGTCGTCATCGATTCCGCGCGCTGCGCCTTCTCCCCGCACGAGAGCACGCTTCGCATCTGCCCGGAGGACATGTTCTGCGACATCCTCGCGCGGCAACCCGCGTTCGACGACATGATGACGGAAACCTACTCCGCACCTTGCAAGAAGAAGCCGGCCGCGGGCGAGAGCTGCGTCGACACCCGCAACGACACGGCCCTTCTCCCCTGCCAAGAGGGGCTCTATTGCGAGGTGACGGGCAGCGACGTGGCCACGTGCGTCGCGAAAAAGCCTTTGGGCGCAGCATGCGGATTCGACTCCGGCGTGGACGAGTGCGAGAGCAGCCTCTACTGCATGAGAACGCCGAGCGGCACCGGCACGACCTGCGTGCCCTTCACCGCGGGTCGCCCCCATTGCGAGCAGACCACGAATTGCGGCGACGGCCTCTGCCAGCCCGGCGAGGAGACCAACTGCGCCGAAGATTGCGGCGTGAAATGCCTCGATTGCGCCTGCCACATCAGCATCGCGCAAGGCGGCTGCCTCGAAGCCTGCGATCAAAACGCCGGCGGCGGCAGCGTCCCCGACCTCTGCAACACCGCCCCCATCACCCTCGCATGCAGAAACTGCCTGGAACAGCGCTGCGGCTCGCCCGACCAATGCTCACCGTAACGCGAGCATCGTGCTGGAGGCTGGCTCGTTCAACTGGGTTTGAGGCCCATCGTGATCAAGACTGGCTCGTCCAGCCTGGGGTTGGGGCCGCTCGCGACCCCATCCTCAACAAGGCCGCTCGCAGTCTCATCGCGATCGAGGCTGGCTCGTTCAACTGCCGTTTGGGGCCATCGTGATCAAGGCTGGCTCGTCCAGCCTGGGGTTTGGGGCCGCTTGCGGCCCCATCGCAAACAAGGCCGCTTGCGGCCCCATCGCAAACAAGGCCGCTTGCGGCCCCATCGTGCTCAAGCGCTGCCGACGCGGATGGTGCGGCTGTGCGGGGCTTCGTCCTCGGGATCGATGAGGAGATCGTGCGAGCCGAACGACGTGTCGGCGCGACGGACCCAGCGTTCGGAGGGCGGTGCAGTCTCGATCACGGCCTCCCCCGATTCGGCTTGAAGGGCGAGGAGGCCGAGGAATCGCTTCATTCCCTCGACCACGGCGCGCCCGCTCTCGGCCTCGACCGAAAAGGTGATGCGGCGATCGCGGATGACCCACGCCTCGGGGTGCGTCTCGTGCGCGTCGGTCTCCGCCAGCTCGACGGCCCGGGCGAACGCGATCCAAGCGCTCTCCGTGAATGCGAGCTCGGCGAAACCATTCCAACGAACCATGTCCCCTCCCTTCTCAGGATAGCGAGACCGTGTGCAAGAGGCCACGACTTTGTCGTCCCTCGCGACCACTTCACGAGCCGCCGCACGCGCTATCGATCGCGCGAAGAAACCCGCTCGAACGAAGCCTCGACGTGCATCGCTTCGTGTTCGTCGAGCTCGACGTGTCGGGGCGTGCCTTGCAACGCTCAGGCATGCCATGAACGTGCGCGCCCGATGGGAATGCCCGTTCCCATTCGAGACGCTACTCCCGAGCCTGGAGGTCCTCATCATGGCTCTTTCCTTCCTTCATCGCCTCGCGTCGACGGCGGCGCGGCGCTCGTTCTGGATGGCGTCGTTGCTCCTCGTCACGGCCTCGTGCGGCGGAGATCTCGGCCCCGACAATTGCGGAGACGTCCCCGTCACGGCCCAATGCAGCGCCGCGCTCGACCGCGAGAGCGCTTGTCACGACGAGGGTGGTTGTTGGATGAGCCTCGGCAATGCGAGCGGCGAAGGCTGCGTCTGCCCCACCACCGACGGTGGCAAAGCATGCTCCCGGCGCGACGATTGCCAGAGCGCCTGTGTCATCGACGCGCCCACGGACACCATGGGCCAATGCGCGACGCACGTGGGCCGAATACCCGGCGGATGCCAGCTCGATGAAGATGGCAAACCCATCTGCACCCAAGCGTAGAGCGCTCGGCCTCGGACCGTATGATACGGTCTCTCTCTCCGAGACGCGGTGAGCCTCGGATTCACCCTCTCCGGGAGATGGACCATGAAGCTCATCCCGCCTCCTCCCCCGCCGCCGAAGCCGGACTTCGAAGCGCGGCGTCTCCTCGGCGTGAAGGCGCTCCCTCTGGCGTAATTGCTGCGCCCGCGCCGCGGTGATCCAGCTTCCATCCGCGGACTTCCGGACGAAGCCGTCGAGCGGACGCGACAATGACGTATCGAGCCGCGCCGCACCCCGCTATGACAGCGCGCGCATGCTCCCCGTCCGCTCCTTCCCTCTCTCCGTCGCGCTCCTCGCGCTCGCCGCCGGCTGCAGCGCGAAAGGCGGAGATCACGATACGCCCACCGCCGCCACCTCGAGCCTCCCGACGCCCGCGAGCGCGGCCTCGTCCGCGGCGTCCACCGTGCCCGCGAGCGCCGCCGTGCCGACGGCCACCGCGAGCGCGTCCGCTGCTGCGAGCGCGGCGCCGTCGTATCCCGGTCGCACCGAGGGTTGCCCCGAAGGCATGGTCCGCGTCGAGGGCGAGTATTGCCCGGCCGTCATGCAAGACTGCCTGGAGCATCACCAGGAGTACAAAGACCACAACGATCAGAAGAACGTGAGCGAGCGCTGCCTCCGCTACGCCGAGCCTTCGCGCTGCGTCTCGGGGAAACGCAGGCACGTCTCCTTCTGCATGGACCGTTTCGAGTATCCGAACAAGGTCGGCGAGGAGCCGCGCGTGCTCACCTCGTGGACGCACGCCGTCGCCATGTGCAAAGCGGCGGGCAAACGCATCTGCACCGAGGACGAGTTCAACTTCGCCTGCGAAGGCCCGAACATGCTCCCCTACGTCTACGGCTACGTCCGCGATCCGAAGACGTGCAGCATCGACAAGGAGTATCGCTACCCCGATCACTCGAAGGTGCTCCCCGAATACGACGAGTGCCTCGCCACCCCTTGGTGCAAAACGGAGCTCGCGCGCCTCGATCAACGCTTGAAGATCGGCGAGTCCCTCACCTGCGTCTCCTGGGCCGGCCTCTACGACCTCAACGGCAACGTCAACGAATGGGTCGAAATCCCCGGGAAAAAGCCCCCGAACCGCAGCGGCCTCAAAGGCGGCTGGTGGGGCCCCGTCCGCGGCCGCTGCCGCCCGACGGTCACCTTCCACAAGGAAGGCGACTACGGCTACGAGGCCGGCTTCCGCTGCTGCACCGAGGCCGCGAAGTAACGGCGAACGGCTCCGTATCGAGCTCGCGCGGATCCCGGCGCAGGGCGGGTTGCGTGTGAGTTGCGTGCATCAGGCGCTTCGAGCGCATGGGTGAGCATGCGCGCTTCGACTGCGTCGGCGCGCATGCGACCAGCGAACGCCGAGCGCGGCCTACTTGACGATGCGCACCTGAACCGAGCCGCCGCGCAGCTCGTCGCGGAGGACGACCTCGTAGCGGCTCGGATCGAGGTTGGCCGCGCGCAGCACGAGGAGGACTTCCTGCGCGCGCTTGTCGGAGAGCGCGGGGCGCGCGCCCTTGGTGCCGATGGAGATGCTGATGCGCTCGATCTTGGGGTTGGCGCGCATGGTCGCGGCCACCTCGTCGAGCGCGGTGCGGCTGTTCGGACCGAGCTTGTCGCCGGTGCCGAAATCGATGACCGGCTCGATCTTGAAGGCCCCCTCGGCGAGGCGCGCATGCTTCGGGCAGCCCGTCGGCGCGGCCCCGGGCTCGTGGATGCAGTTGTCGATGGGATCGGGCAGGCCGTCGTTGTCGCTGTCGGGGCAGCCGTTGGCCTTGGGATCGGGGTGGGGAATTCCGGGACGGTCGGGGCAAAAGTCCTCGTCGTCGCGGATGCCGTCACCGTCCTGGTCGCGAGCCGGGCAGCCGTTCTGCTTGGGGTCGGCGCTGCTCGGGCCGGCCTCGTCGGGGCAGGCATCGACGGCATCGGGGATCTTGTCGAGATCGCGATCGGGGATGGGCGGCGGCGGAGGCGTGGGCGCCTTCCCCAGACCGACGTACGCGAAATTCACGAGGCCCCGCACCTCGGCGTTGCCCATGCCGCCGCCGAAGCCGGGCCCCGCCGCGAACCCGAGCCGGAAACCACCGAAACGCAGCCGCAACGCGCCCAGCGGCTCGAACAGGACACCGAGGCTCGGCTTGCCATCCTTGTTCGTGGCATCGAGCGGCACGGGATCGGTGTGCGTGACGAGCTGGAACGCGGGCTCCACACCGAGCGAGACCACCGATCCGAGGGTCACGTGAACCGCGCACGAGCCCGCGATGCGATCGCCGTTGCGCCGCATGAAGAACGTCGGCGCGACGTTGAACGAGCAGCCATAGAGGATGCGCGACGCCTCGCCCGCGACGCCGATGTCGACCTCGCCGCGGAAGCGCCGAT
Source organism: Minicystis rosea (assembly GCA_001931535.1). Classification (GTDB taxonomy): domain Bacteria; phylum Myxococcota_A; class Polyangia; order Polyangiales; family Polyangiaceae; genus Minicystis; species Minicystis rosea. The sequence goes on along the minus strand of CP016211.1, from coordinate 13,892,474 downwards.
CGGAGAGGTAGGCATCCTGCGAGCCGAACGGCGCCCAGAAGCGCCCGCCGAGGATGAGCCCGAGCTGCGTCGTGTCGATCGGACGGAAGTGAACCCCGAGCCGCAGATCACCGACCCCGGGCGCGGAGGCCGCCGACGGCGCCTGCTTGACGTACGAGACGGGCGCGTCCCCCGACTCGAAGAGCGCAAAGGGCAGGCTGACGTCGAACGACAGCCAATGCACCGGGGTGATCGAGCCGGCGACCCGCGCGAGGACGGCGTGATCCACGAGCGTGGCGAGCGTCTGCCGCCCGCCGTCGCGATCGACGCCGACCTGCTTCAGCAGGCCTTTGGCGTATTCGAAGGTGACCCCGGCCGCGAACTCGACCCCTTCGGCAGCGGGTGTGTGCGGGCCCTCGGCGCGGAAGAACATGCTCTCCGGGCTCGCCGGCTGGAGCTGATCGATGCGAACGCCCTCGGTGAGGGGAGGCGGCGCCGCCGTCGAGACACCCTGTCCAAGGAACACCGCGAGGGCCGCCGCGGCCCGAAGCCACCCAGATCGAGAACGCACCCGCGGCACCTTACAGCGTCCGGTATGCGAGGCGAAACACCCGAGACGTGTCCCAGACCCGAGACACTCGCTGTCTGATCCATTGTCACTCGGGGCCGGCACACCGTGCCATCCGCGATCGGGGCGCCCGCGCCAACCACGGCCGGCAGGTGCGGGGCACCACGGAGGGGCCTCACGCAGCACGGTTTTGTCGGTTTCACCACGCCGCGCCGTCCTTTAGAATGAGGCTCGGAACGCGGTTTGCAGAATCTCTCGGCCAACCGGCGCCGCAACCCTGGCACCTCGGCGCCCCGGTGAGCCTCGCCCGAGCGCGCGCGGTCTCGCCGTTCCCTGGCATCTGCCCATAAGAGGTCCCATCATGCTGTCGATGCCCTTTGCCGCTTCGTCCTTCTCGTCCGGCTCTTCCCGCTCGCGCGTGATCGGGGTGCTCGCAGCGCTGATCACGGCGCTCGCGCCCGCAGCGGCGCGCGCCGACCTGGGTGATCCGTCAACGCAGGGATACACGGGGGACGTGCCCGAGAGTCCGCAGGACGACGCCGACGGCGAGTACGCCGACACCGATCCCAGCGCGCTCACCGACTTCCGCGACACGCTCGATCCGCACGGCGCGTGGACGCAGGATCCGACGTACGGAACCATCTGGGTGCCCAACGCCGCCGAGGTCGGTCCCGACTTCGCGCCGTACCAGACGTCCGGGCATTGGGGTGTGGCCGACACGGGCGACTGGATGTGGGAGAGCGATTACGACTGGGGATACGTCCCCTTCCACTACGGTCGATGGGTCTGGGCCGGGAGCTACTGGGGTTGGATTCCGGGCCGTGAGTACGCGCCCGCGTGGGTGACGTGGCGCGTGGGCGACGGCGGCTACATCGGGTGGGCGCCGCTCGCGCCGACCTGGTACTGGGCGGACGGCGTGGCCGTGGGCCTGTGGACGGTGCCGTACGTGGCGTACTGCTTCGTGCCGACGACCCACGTCTTCTACAACAACGTCTCCACGTACGTCGTGCGCGATCGCGGCGCCGTGGCGTCGGCCGCCTCGAGCACGCGCCCGTACCACGCGGCGACGCCGGCGGCGGGCCGCGGTGGCAGCCCGCGACACCGGCCCTCGTCGCCTTCGTTCTCGGCGGCGCATGTCCCGCATTCGGCCGTCCCGCAGCGACGCGCGACCGCCGATGCGCGCGCGCGGGCCTTCTCGACGCACAGCGGGACCGCGGCCGTGCGTCGCAGCGCGCTCGGCTCGACGGCTCGCCCGCAGCTCGGCAACGCGGGCGCGCGGGGCAACGCGTGGAACCGCAGCTACGATGGCTTCGGTCGCAGCGCCACGCCGGGCTCGCGCGCTGAAGGGGTCGGCCAGCCGGGGAGCCGCGCCTTCGGTCCGAGCTACGCCGGCACGCCGGGCCGCGCAACACCGAGCTTCCACGGCGCGCCCGGTGCTCACGCGGCTCACGCGGCGCCGTCGCGCGCGCCGAGCTTCCAGAGCGCGCCGGCGCAGGGCGCGCGCGTCGCGCCGGCCTTCCGCGGATCGCCGGGCGCGGTGCATCCCGCACCGAGCTTCCATTCATCTGCACCGACCTTCCACTCGACGCCGAGCGTCCGCCCGTCGGCGCCGGCGGTGCATGCGCCGTCGCACAGCGTGTCGGTGCCTCGCCCGTCGGCGTCGCGCCCCGCGGCGCCGCGGTTCGGCGGCGGCGGTGGGCGGCGTCGCTGAATCGCCTTGGAACGATGGGGCCGCACGCGGCCCCAAACCCTGTAACTTCGCCTCAAGGAGCCCTGGTCATGCGCTTGTCGTTGCGTCCTCTGATGCTCACTACTCTCCTCGCCACCACCGCCTGCCTGGGCGCGGCGAGCAGCGGCTGCATCATCACCTCCGGTGACCACGGAGGCGGCGGCTACACCCCGCCGGACAACGAAGAGCCCACCGAGACGGCCCCGCAGGTCGTCACGATCGATGCCGACGCCACCATTCAAGCGGTGCCGGGCGACGGCGTCGGCGTCTTCGTCGAATACTCGACCGGCGGCCACTGGAACGTCTTCACGACCTGCGACTTCAACGCGCCCGAGAACGGCGGCAACTACTCGTGCGGGTTCGACGTCTTCGCCACGGTGCTCGACGAGGGCGCCACCATCGACAACCCGAAGGGCCAGGATCTCGCGGGGCAGGATCAGATCGAGCTCTTGGCCGATGGGAGCGTGCACCTCTACACCGAGAACACGCTCGGCCTCGGTGGGATCAGGTTCGACACGCCGGTGGGCGCCACCGTGCAGCTCGAGGTCTACCTCGATGGCTACGCCGATCCGCACTACATCTACTGGGTCGGCAAGGAGGTGCTCCACCAGGGAGCGCCCACGAACCCGCTCAACTTCCAGCCCAGCGAGACGACGTCCGCGCCGACCGATCCCCCGTCGACCGATCCCCCGTCGTCACCGTGATGGTCGCGCGCATTCGATGATCGATGAGGCCTGACCTCATCGATGCGAGGCCCCCTCCGCCATGATGGCCGAGGGGGCCTTCGTGCTCTTGGTCACTTCTTCTTCTTCGGGGCAGCCTTCGCCGGCTTCTCGGGGGCGCCGGCCTTGAGCGGATTGCCTTCAGTGTCATAGAGCTCGGGCTTGCCGAGGCCTGCGGCGTCGAGCTGCGGGGTGACCGCTGCCGCAGGGCCGACCACCACGATGGTGGCGCCGTTCGGTGACACGGCGGCGGCCAGCGCATCGAGCTCGCTCTTCGAGGCTTGCTGCCGGGAGCGGCTCGCGTTCGCATCGAAGGCAGGCGGCAGGCCCAGCACCGCCAGCGATCCAAGGCGACGGCTGATGCTGCCGACGGTCTCGTAGGTCTGCACCAAGTCCGCGCGGTCTTGAGCGCGCACCTTGTCGAGCTCGTCAGGCGTCAGGCCTGCGGTTGCCATCTTGTCGAGGTCGGCCAGCATCGCCTTCGCCGCTTGCCCCGTCGCGTCGGTGACGACGGAGGCGTACGCGATGAACGCGCCCGTGCCGCGCGTCTCCGCGAAGCGCGAGCCCGCGCCGTAGGACCAACCGTGCTCCTCGCGTAGATCCTGGTTGAGGCGCGACGTGAACGAGCCGCCAAGCGCCGTATTGATCAGATCGAGCAGCGGGGCCTTGGGATCGGCCGCGGCCACGCCGGAGCGCACCACCGCGAGCACCGACTGCGGCGCGTCGGGACGATCCACGAGCACGAGGCGCGGCGGTGAAGCCACGGGCTTGCCCACCGGCGACGGCGGCGCCGCCTTGCCCGAAGCCTTCCAACCGTCGAGCGCCGGGCCGAGCACGGCGTCGAGCTCGGCCCGCGTCACGTCGCCGGCGACCACGAGCGTGGCTTGATCGGGCCGGTAGTGCTTGGCGTAGAAGTCCTTCACGGCCTTGAGATCGACCTTCGTCGCCGAGGAGAGGAGGCCGTTCGACGGGTGGCCGTAAGGCGTCCCCGCGCCGTAGAGCGCGGCGGCCATGGCGACGCGCGAGACGGAGCCGGGATCCTGCGCGCGCTTCTGCAGATCGTTCTGCCAGAGCGAGGAGACGCGCTTCCATTCCTTGGCGTCGAAGCGCGGGCGCGCCACGACGTCGCTGAAGATGTCGAACGCCGGCTTGAAGTTCTTCTTCAGGACGACGAGCGAGACGGTGCTTCCATCCATGCCCGCGCCGGTGTGGAGCGCGGCGCCGAGATCGTTGACCGCGGTGGAGAGCGCCACGGCGTCACGCGAGCCCGCGCCCTCGTCGAGCATGTCGGCCGTGATGTGGGCGAGCCCTTCCTTGCCCTGCGGATCGGAGGCCGATCCATAGGGCAGCGCGAGCGTCACGCTCACCATCGGGAGCGTGTGGCGCTCGAGGAGCCACACGTTCATGCCGTTCGCGGCCTTGTAGACCACGGGGGCCGGCGGCTCGAACGCCTTCGGCGCGGGGAGCTCGGGCTTGGCCGTGCCGATCGGATCGGCGGCGACGGGCGCCGCGGTCGGCGGCGGCGGCGTGGGCACTTCCGGCGGAGGCACGTTCCCTTCGCACGCGGTGAGCGCGAGGCCGCACAGCGCCGTGATCGAGAGCATCTTCGAGGTGCGCATCACTTGGCTCCCTTCTTCGCGGCGGCGGGCTTGGCGTCGGGCGGCGCGTCCTTCGGCACCACGCGGAGGACGACGCGCGCGTTGGGATCGAGGGTCGCCTTCACCACGGCCTGCACCTGGGCCGGCGTGGCCGCGCGGTAGCGCGCGAGATCCTTGTCGGCATAGCCCGGATCGCCGACGGCCATCTGGTACTGGTTCAAGAGCTGCGCGCGCTCGGCCACGGATTGGAGCCGCGCGACGAAGCCCGTCTCGAACTGGTTCTGCGCGCGCTTGAGCTCCTCCGCGGAGGGCGGCGCCGACGCGAGGCGCGCGACCTCCGCGTCGATGGCGGCCTCGACCTGATCGAGCGACACGCCCGGCTGCGCCACGGCCTCGATGACGAAGGTCGAAGAGAGATCCTGCGAGCGCTGCTCGGCGTGGACCTCCTGCGCGAGGGGCTTGTCGTAGACGAGCGCTTTGTAGAGCCGGCTGGCCTTGCCTTCTTGCAGGATGGCGGCCGCGAGATCGAGCTCGGCATCGCCCGGCGCGAAGCGCGCGGGGCTGTGCCACGCCATGATCACCTTGGGCAGCTTGACGTTGTCCGGCATCGTCTCGCGCACCACGCTCGTGAGCTTGGGCGCCGCCGGCTGCTCGACCTTCGTGAGCTCGACCTGGGGGATCCAGCCGAAGAGGCGCTCGATGTCGGCCTTCGTCTTCTGCGCATCGAAGTCGCCGGCGACCACGATCGACGTGTTGTTGGGCACGTACCAGCGGGCGAAGAACGTCTTCACGTCGTCGACGGTCGCCGCTTGCAAGTCTTCGTGCGAGCCGATGACCGGGTGATGGTACGGGTGGCCCTTCGGATAGAGGAGCTCGGGCAAGCGCAGCTCGACCTTGCCGTAAGGCCGGTTTTCGCTGGTCTGGCGGCGCTCGTTGCGCACCACGTCCCGCTGGGCGTCGAGCTTCTGCTGGGTCATCTCCTTGCCGATGGAGGAGAAGCGATCCGCTTCGAGCCAGAGGAGGAGCGGCAGCGTGTGGGCCGGGCCGATGTCGTAGTAATCGGTGCGATCTTCGCTGGTCCAGGCGTTGTTCGAGCCGCCTTCGGCTTCCATCCAAGCGTCGAACATCTTCGTCGGGGCGCGCGAGGTGCCCATGAACATGAGGTGCTCGAAGAGGTGCGCGAAGCCGGTGCGGCCGGGCTCCTCGAAGCGGGCGCCGACCTTCACGAGCGTGTTCACCGCGACCATCGGCAAGGTGTGATCCTCGTGGAGGATCACGGTGAGGCCGTTGGGGAGCGTGGCCTTGGTGAAGGGGATGTCGACCTTCACGTCGGCAGCCGCCGCAGCAGCGCGCGGCGCGAGCGCCGCGCTGAGGGCCAGCAAAGCAGGGGCGAGTCGAGGCATGCGCATGGCCGGCCACAGATGGTCCGGCCACGCTGGGGAAGCAAGCGGGCAAACGCCCACTGCGCTTACTCCTTGAGGACGACGCGGGTCAGGATCACCCCACGAAGGCGAAGGCGTACAGATGTACGCCGAAGCTGAGCAACGCAGGCGCGCGCCGCGTGTCCGCAGGCCAGCGACGGGAGATCCTGTTGGAGGCTCTTACTCCTTGGGGACGAAGCGGGTCAGGATCACCCCGGGCAGAGAGGCCACGAAGGCGACCGCGAAGAAGGCCGAGTAATCGAGGCGCGTGAGCAGGTAACCGCTGGCCACGCCGGCGATCGTGGAGGCGACGCTCATCAAGGCCGAAACGATGGCAAAGTGCGCGGCCTTGTGCTGGGGCGCGCAGCGCCGCAACAGGAACACGGCCAGCGCCGAGTCGCCGATGCCGCCCGCGAGCTGCTCGAAGACGGCGACCACCGAGGTCACTGCCACGGAAGGCCGCGCCGCGGCGAGCGCCACATAGGCCAGGATCGCGAGGCTCTGGAGAACGGCGATGGGGCCGAGCATGCGGCGAAGGCCATACTTCGCGATGGCGGCGCCGCCCCCGATCGAGCCCGTGATGCTCGCGAAGATGGCGATGGTGCCGACGGTGCCGCGCATGAAATCGCCGAGCCCCATGCTCTTGAGGAAGGGCGCGTTCATGGCGAACATCAAGGAATCGCCGGCTTTGTAGGCGAGGATGAACGCGATCGACGCGCCGATCTTCGGCTGCTCGAGGAGCGAGAAGAAGGCGTCCGTGTAGCGAGGCTTGGGCGCATCCAGCGCGCGCACCGGCGCGGTCGATCGCGGCAGCGCGAGCGCATGGCCCACCGCGAGCAGCAACATGGCCGCACCGGCCGCGAGGAAGGTGACGCGCCACGCCGCGGTCCGATCCCAACCGGCCGCTTGCAGCACGCCCGCGAGCACGAGCAGCCCCTTGCCCGCGAGCAGAGCCACGCGATACGCCGCCACGCGGAGCCCCGAGAACCGCGCCTGCGCGCCCTTGTCGAGCGCCTCCAGGTAGAACCCATCGACGGCGATGTCGTGCGTGGCCGCGAGGAAGGCGACGACGACCACCACGCGCCACACCGCGCCCGTGTCGCCGCGGCCGGCGGGCCACGCGAGCGCGAGCACGACGAGCCCGAGCAGGACCTCCATGACGACCAGCCAGCGACGGATGGTGCCGTGGCGATCGACGAGAGGGCTCCAGAGGAGCTTGAGGTTCCAGGCCAGGCCGTAGAGCGAGGTGGCCCCGATCTCCTTGAGGCTCACGCCCATCGAGGTGAGAAACTCGCCGGAGAGCTGGCGTACGATCGCGAAGGGCAGCCCCTCCGCGAAGTAGGTGCTCACGACCCAGGGCGCCGCCCGGAGCCGGGCCCAGAACGTCGGCTCCGCGACGGGCACGGCGGCGGCAGCGTCGGAGGAGGGCGGCGCGACGGAGGACACGGGCCCGCCATCCCTACACGAAACCCTCGCGGGAGGCCCAACACCCTTCAAGGCGGGGTATGGGGGCGCTCACGCTCCCGTTTCCAGCTTCAGGTGCCGGGGCCCTCGCGCAGGCTCTTTCGGGGACCAGGTCTCGGGCCGCGGGCGCCCCATTGCAAAGAGCCCCTTGCGACGCTGTAGCGGCGGCCGGGCAACTGGTCTAAACGAAGAGGTCATGGTTTCTTCCGTCCGCTCGATCTCCGCGTCGCTGCGCGGCGCGTTCGCGATCGTCGCGACGGCGTCGCTGCTGGCTGCCTGCGGCAGCGGAAACGGTGGAAACACCGGCGGCGCCGGCGGCCAATCCACGAGCTCCACCACGTCGGCGGGCGGAAGCACCGGCGGCACGGGCGGCGAGAACGTCGGGCGCCCGCCCGACGCCATGGTCACCGTCGACCTGCAAGGCCGCGCCTACGATCTCAAGCTCCCGAGCGGATACGACGCGTCGAAGCCGGCGCCCCTGCTCCTCGAGCTGCACGGCTTCACCGATCACGGCTCGACCCAAGCCCCGTGGGACGATGAGGAGAACGCCAACCAATTCGCGCCCGAGGCCGACAAACGGGGCGTGATCCTGGCCCTCCCGCACTCGACCGTCGACCCGATCTTGGATCGATATTTCTGGAACGCCACCGATTCGTGCTGTGATCTCGACAAGCTCGGGACGAACGACATCGGCTATCTCATGGCGGTCATCGAGGACATCAAGGCGAAGTACGCCGTCGACGAGAAGCGCATCTTCGCGTTCGGCCACTCGAACGGCGGGTTCATGGTGAACCGCATGGCCTGCGATCAAGCGAGCAAGATCGCGGGCATCGTCTCGCTCGCGGGCGCGACGTACAAAGATCAGACGAAGTGCGCGGCCTCCGCGCCGGTCGCGTTCCTCCAGGTGCACGGCGACGCCGATCAGACGGTCCTCTACGCAGGTGGGCCTCCGATCAACATCGCGGGCCTGCCCGTGGCGCCCGGCGCGCTCGAAACGACGCAAGACTGGGCGGCGAAGAACAAGTGCTCCGCCAAGGCCGACACCTCCGCAGCGCCCTTCGACATCGTGACCGATCTCGAAGGCGACGAGACGAAGGCCCTCGAGTACGAGGGCTGCGAGGGCAACGGCGCGGCCGAGCTGTGGACCATCCACCTCGGCCCTCATTCACCGAAGTTCAATGCATCCTGGGCCCCCAAGGTGCTCGACTTCCTACTGGCTCACCCGAAACCGTGAGGCGAAGGGCGTGAACGAATACACGCGTCGCGAAGAGGTTCGCTGGACCCTGATCGCGTCGCTTCTCATGGTGCTGTGCATCGCTCCCGCGGTCATCTTGCTGGTGACCGCGAAGGGCAAGCTCGTGCCGGATCCCGAGGCCCGCCGCGCCGCCGACGAGGCGGTCGAGCGGATCAAGCCGGCCCATGCCTGCGTGGTCGCAGCGGAGAAGCTGCAAACGGAGATCGATCCGTTCAAAGCCACGGCCAAGGCGGCGCACCTGGACGCGAACGAAGAGGCCCCGCCGGATCCGAAGAAGAAAAAGAAGCCGGGGACGATCTCCGGGCGCATCCGCGCCGGCGTCAAAGAGCTTCAGGACAAGGACAAGGAGCCCGACGTCGGCCTGGCGTGGGGCGCCGCGCAGCCCACGCAGAAGGCCGCGAAGCTGCTCACCGCCTGCCGCGTCAACGTCGAGGCCAGCGCCGGCGAGCGCAAGGAGGCGGCGCCCGCGTGGGAGGCGATCGCCAAGGCAGCCGCGGTGCAGCCCGCCGCCGACAAGAAGGAAGAGCTCTCCGCGGCCCGCACGCTGCTCAAGCTCTGGGACGGGATCGCGATCGACAAGATCGTGGCCCAGACCAAGGACGCCGAAGCGGCCGCGACGAAGCACTCGGAGGAGCTCAACGCCAAGGCGGGCACCGCGTTCATCCGCGAGCCCATCCCCGAGGGGCTGATCCCGCGAAGGCTCGCGGTGGGCATCGGCGTGGGGCTCTCGGTGATCGCGCTCCTGCTCTCGTACCTGAGCGTGCGCGTCTCCTCGAACCGCCGCTTGATGACGCTGGTCCCGCTCCGCGAGGCCGCGAAGACGAGCCAGCCCGGCCTCCACGCGGCCGCGGTGCTGCGGCTCGCGTCGCAGCCGAACGGCGGCCTGCCCGGCGCGGTGATCGGCGGCGCCTTGGGCGGCCTCGTCGCCGCCGCGGTGGCGCCGAGCGACACGGACGTGTTCATCGGCGGCGTGATGGCGGGCTTCCTGTTCGGCCTCGGCGCGCAGTTCCTGCTGCGCATGCTCGGAGGCGCGGGCCAATGGCGGCAGCGCGCGTCGGAGCTCGCGGACATCGAGAAGCCGGCCATCCCGATCGTGCTCGTGCTGAGCGGGGTGAACCCGGGGCTCGAGGCGCCGTTCATCAAGTTCTTCACCGGCCTCTCGGACGCCGACGCGGCGACCACGGTGGAGAAGCTGGCCGCGCAGGCCGAGGAGCGGATCCTCGCCGCCGCCGACGCGGGCGCCGCCGCCAGGCAAGCCGCCGCCGCGGGCATGCCGCCCGGCATGATGCCGCAGCAGTAATCACGACAGCGTGATGCGCGCGATGCGCGCCCGCTCGACATCGCCTCGGCGATCTCGATGCGCGGCGCGCATCGGCCATTTCGGGGTCCGCGATCATCGGCCAGCCCGACCCGATCGATCGGGGTCCGCGACGTAGATCATCCACTTGCCCGACCCCGATCATCCAGGTCCGCGACGTAGCTCATCGCCCCCTCGTCGCCTGATCTCGGGATCGCGGCGAGCGGCGGCCGCGGGAATCCGAGACGGGGGATCCCTCGCCTCTCCTCACTAATTTCACCGTCTTCCGTGCGCTCCCGGAACGCGTGGGGCGCCGGGTCTTTGCAACAAGCTCGACGGCTCCGGCATTCTATGGAATGACCCTCGTCCATGCCGTCCTTCGGAGCCGTTCGCCGCTTCTTTGCCCTGCTCTCCGTCTCCGCGGCCTTCGGCTTGGCCGGCTTCACGCACGTGGCGCCCGCGGTCGCGGACGAGCCGCCGGGTGACGGACCGACGAAGCCGGCCTCGCAGGTCGAGAAGCCGGCCGAAGCGCCCAAGCCCGTCGCGAAGAAGCGGCGGGGCGGCATCAACCCGTGCATGACGCCCGACCCGGGCTTCGGCATCTACGAGCCTTGGAACGGCAGCGGGATGTCGATGGGGCAGGTCCTGCTCCCGCATCAAGGCGGCATCAGCAAGAGCGGGCAGTTCGACGTCGTCATCCACTTCCACGGACACGAGCCGATCCGGAAAGAGTTCGTGAAGACGGCGAAGGGCATCGTCCTCGTCGGCATCGATCTCGGCATCGGATCGGGCGCCTATCAAACGGCCTTCTCGTCACCGGCCGCGTTCACCAACCTGCTCTCGAGCATCGAGGCCGCGGTCGCGCGCCACGCGGGGCGGCCGAGCGCCAAGATCCGCAAGCTCGCGCTCTCGTCGTGGAGCGCGGGCTACGGCGCCATCGAGCAGATCCTCCGCCAGCCGGCGGGGAAGAAGGTCGACTCCCTCATCCTCCTCGACTCGGTGCACGCGGGGTACACCGACGAGCAGGCTCATGCGCTCAAGACCGAGCAGCTGGTCCCCTTCGTCGAGTTCGCCAAGCGTGCCGCGAAGAAGCAGACGTTCATGTTCCTCAGCCACTCCTCGATCATCCCGCCCGGCTATGCGTCCACGACCGAGGTGGGCGACTACATCGTCCATCAGCTCGGGGGGAAGCCGAAGAAGGCCAACCGTCAGGACGTGCTGGGCCTCGACATGATCGACCGCTTCGACAAGGGCAACTTCCACATGCGCGGCTATACGGGAGACGACAAGCCCGATCACTGCGCGCACATCGGCCTCATGGCCGGCATCGTGCGTAACCAGCTCGAGCCACGCTGGAAGAGCCCGAAGGGGCGGAAGTAGTCAGTCCGCCGCGTAACTTCTTACATTCGGGTCACGATGGGGTCGCAAGTGCCCCAAAAGGCCGAGGCCCGACGAGCCGGTTAGGGTCATGATCCCATTGACGCCGTGTCACGATCCCGTCACGGATCGGTGCATGGGCGGCATCGGCGTGGTCATCAATCCGCGGTCTCGGCAGAACCAGCGTGATCCACGGGCAGCGCTCCGGCTCGCGCGCACCCTGGGCGATCACGGCGTGGTGCGGACGGCGCACAACCGCGACGATCTCGCCCGCATCGCGGAGGATTTTCGCCGCCTCCAGATCGACGTCCTCGGCATCTCCGGCGGCGACGGCACCAACTACGTCACCATCACCGGCTTCCTCGAGGTGTGGGCCGACGAGCCGCTGCCCCCGCTCGCGTTCCTGCGCGGCGGCACCTTCAACACGGTGGCCAACGCCGTCGGCGTCCCGCGCGGCCGGCCCGACGGCATCCTCGCGCGCCTCATCCGCCGGCACGCCGCGCGCGAGCCGCTCCAGCACGTCGAGCGCCACGTCATGCGCATCGGCAAGCACTACGGCTTCATCTTCGGCACCGGCGCCATCCACGGCTTCATCAGCGACTACAACAAGGCCGAGGTGCGCGACGCGCTCTGGGCCGCCAAGGTCCTCGGCCGCGCCAGCGCCGCCGTCGTCGCCGGCCGCCCCACGCCCGTGGCCGAGCGGTGGGAAGGCCGCGTCACGCTCGACGACGGCGACGTCTTCCCCGATCGCGACTACCTCGCCATCGGCGCGGGCACCGTCGATCAGATCGGCCTCGGCTTCCGGCCTTTCTATCGATCGGATCATGCGCCGGGCACGTTCCACATCCTCGGCATCCACACCACGGCGCTCGGCTTCGTGCGCAAGCTGCCCGACGTGTGGCACGCCCGCTCGATGGGCCCCGATCACACCTACGATCGGATCACGCCGCGCGCCGTGATCGAAGCGCGCGGCGGCGTCGTCCGCTACGTGTGCGACGGCGACGTCCACGAGCACGCGGGCCCGCTGACCATCGAGACCGGCCCGCGCGTGCGCATCCTCGTCGAGAACAAGACCGGCATCCGTCCCTTCGGCTTCGGAAGCTGAACATGTAAAGGAAATGCGCGGAGGCGATCTCCTCTCGCGCAGCGCGCGCTCCCCCGCGACTTCTCAAGCCTCGCGTCGCCGCTCGAGGACGGCCATCGCGGCGAGGAACTGCGCGCCGAGGCCCGCCGGCATGGGCCCATCGTCGCCCTCGCCGGGGCGAGCCTCCGGGACCGAGAGCTTGGTGGCGATCTGCGGCCCGAAGGGAATCACCGGGCGCGCCAGTAGATCCGCGACGAGCGCGTCGTCGAGCCCGAGCGTGCCGCCCAGCGGATCGTGAGGCGCGCGCGGCGCCGCGACGAACGGTGACGAAGCCTGCGCGAGCGGCGAAGCGATGTCCGCACGAAACGGCGTCACGGCCCGCGCAATCAACGCCGCCGCATCCACCTCGCCGATGCCCATGGTGCCCATGAGCGGATCCGCGGCGATCGCCGGCAACGGCTCGGGCGCGCTCTCCCGCGCCTCGGCGAACGGGATGACCGGAAACGACGTCACGCGCGCCGCGCTCTCGTCGATCCCGAGCGTGCCGCCCAGCGGATCGTGCTCCACCGGCCGCGCCACAGCCGGCACCGGCAACGTCGACGGCTGCGACGGAAACGACAACAACGGCCCCGGCTTCTGAAACGGCGTCGCCGGCCGCGCCGCCAGCGCGGAGATGACATCTTCACGCAGCCCGAGCGTGCCGCCGAGCGGATCGTCCTGCACCCGAATCACCGGCGCAGCCTGCAGCGCCGCGGCCTGCGCGAACGGCACGATGGGCCGCGCCGTGAGCTCGGCGAGCGTGACATCGCCGAGCCCGATCGTGCCCATCAGCGGGTCTTCTTCCGCCTTGGCAATGACGAAATCGCCATCCTCGACTGGCAACGTCCTCCCGAGCGTGTCGTCCGCACGAGCCCCTTCGGTAGGCCGCGCAGGCCACGCGATGGGACGCCCAGGCAGCTCGATACCGGCGACGACGGACGCTCCCTCGAGCGCACCATGAATGGGAACGTGCCGGCGAAACGTGAGCGCGCAGCACCGGCGATCCACGTCGATGCGCAGCGTATCGAGCGTGAGATCCAGCGGGCGATCCCCAGCGGCAACGATCGACGGCCCCGACAGCCGAGCGAACGCGCGCGCCTGCGGGAGCTGCGTCATCAGCCGCTCGATCGTCGGGTGCATGCCTTCGAGCATGAGCCACTCGTCACCACGCAGGACCCCCAAACGCACGTCGCTCGAAGATGCCTGGAAGTACCGCCAATCGAAGGGATCCGGAATCTCGATGACGGTCCCCTCGAGGCGCTGCGGATCGATCGCACCGAGCAAGCTGCGGCGCGCCGGCCAACGCTTCGAGATTGGCCCCAGGCCACGAATCGGCGTCGGCAGCGGCGCGCCGTTGGGCGCACGGGAGACCTCGCAATCCATCACGCGATCGAGCAACGCCGCGCCGTCACGCACCACCGCGAAGCGCACGCGCACGCTCTGCATCATGGGCAAGCGCGGCGGCGCATGGCCCGTCAAGCACACGTCCGTCGGCGTGAGGTAGGGCGCGAGATCGTCGGCCGCGCGCAGCCCGAGGCCCGGCGCGCCGTCCTCTTCCCGCGCGCAGATCGGATCGGGCGCGACCTCGACCATCGGTCCATCGGGCACGAACGCGAACGTCGCTTTGAGCACCACGGAGACGAAGCGCTGCCCGCCGCGCCCCCACACGACCGTCGCCGCCGACGCGCGCCCCAGCGCCGTAATCGCGACCGGCCACGCCGACTCCATGCGCTCCACGCTATCATGGACGCGCCCTTGCGGAGCGCGAGCCGATCGGCGATGGTCGATCGGGGTTACGGAATGCTGCAATTGGAGAATCAGACTCCATTCGACGTGAGCATTCTCGTGCTCCCCGACGTCGAGGGCGTCGATACCCTTTACGTCGCCGTGCGCGCCGCGTTCGTCTTCGATCACGCCGTGGCGATCGCCGAGCCCCAAACACGCCTCCTCACCGCCGACGAGCATTGGGGCGATCCCGCGACGACCAGCCTCAAATACATCGCGGAAGCGCATCTGCAAAAGCCCGCGACGGACATCGCGCTCCTCGGTCACGCATGGCCCATCGGCGGCCGCCCGGCCTCCGTCGTCGATGCCACGCTCGCCGTCGGCCCCGTACGCAAGACGATTCGTGTCTTCGGTGATCGCGTCTGGCGCGGCGCGAGCGATCCCGAACCCTCCGCGCCCGCGCCCTTCGATCGCATGCCGCTCGTCTACGAGCGTGCCTTTGGCGGCGTCCTCCGCATCGATCCCACGCGCGGCCCTACCCTCGATCGCCGCAACCCCGTCGGCATCGGCCCGGCCACACAGCGCCTGCCCAACGTGGAAGATCCCGCGCAGCTCATCACCCGTATCACCGATGTTCCTACCCCCGCCGGCTTCGGCTTCATCGCCCCTTCGTGGGAGCCGCGCAGCCTCGCCGCAGGCACCTACGATGCACGCTGGCGCGAGACCCGAGCGCCCTTCCTCCCCACCGATTTCCACCCTCGTTTCTTCAATGCCGCGCATCCCGATCTGGTGAGCCGCGGTCATCTCCAAGGCGGAGAGGACGTCACGGCCCTCAACGTCGCACCGTATGGCCCAGTTCGCTTTCGGCTCCCCGTGTGCCGATTCGACGTGGCCGTTCACATCGCCCGCACCATCGAGAAGCCGCCTCTCCTCTTGGAGACGGTGCTCATCGAGCCCGACGATCAGCGCCTCGGCCTCACCTTCCGCGGCGCCGTGCGCTGCGACAAGCGCGCCTTGCGCATCTCGCGCGTGCGCGTCGCCCTCGAAACACTGCACCTCGACGGGAGGGCCGCGTGAGCGCGCGAACCGCCGAAATCCTCGGCCTCGGCATGATCACGTCGCTCGGGACCGACGCGCGCAAGACGACGGCCGCCGTGCGCGCCGGCCTCTCGCGCGTACGCACGAGCCCTTTCTACGATCGCCGCGGCGAGCCCATCTTCTTGGCCACCGTGCCCGAGGGCGATCTCCCCGCGCTCCATCCTTCTCTCGCCCAAGACACATCGCTCCTCGAACGCGAAGCGCGCATGACGCGGCTCGCGGGCGCCGCGCTCGGCGAGGCCTTGGCGAGCATGCCCGAGCTCGGTCCGATTCCCCTGCTCCTCTCGCTGCCTGAAACGCTGCCGACGCGATCACCGGCCGCAGGCCCTCATTTCCTGCGCCATTTGCTCATGCAATCGGGCCTCTCCCTCGACATGCAGGCGAGCCGCGTTGCGCCCGGCGGTCGCGCCGCCGGCGTCGCGCTCCTCGCCGAAGCGCTCGATCGCATCGCCTCACGCGCCGCGCCCGCGGTCCTCATCGGCGGCGTCGAGAGCCCTTGGGACGCCGATTGGCTCGCCGCCCTCGACGACGAAGATCGCCTGCGCGCCGCGGGTGTCTTCGACGGCTTCACCCCCGGCGAGGCCGCTGCATTCTTGTTGCTCGCTCCCGTCGGCAGCGCGCGCAAAGCCCGGCGCGAGCCCATCGCGCACCTCGAAGGCGTCGGCATCGCCGGCGAGCCCGGCCATCGTTACAGCGCAGAGCCCTACCGCGGCGAAGGCCTCTCCGCGGCGCTCCATGCGCTCTTCGCCCAACTCGGCCCCCTCGATCCGATTCGCACCGTCTACGCCGGCATCAACGGCGAGAGCTTCCACGCCAAGGAATGGGGCGTCTCCCTCCTGCGGCACAGGCCGCGTTTCGCCGACGATTTCGGCTTCTTTCACCCCGCCGATCGCCTCGGCGACACCGGCGCCGCCGCCGGCCCTCTGCTCTTGGGCCTGGCGGCGCTGGGTATCGAGAAAGGCTATCGCCCCTCACCTTGTTTGGTATGGTGCTCATCGGACTTGGGCGCGCGCGGCGCGGCGGTGATCCGCGCGGCGGGGACGTGAGCGAGGAGATCGAATCATGGCCGGCACGGTGTTCGCAAACGGACGAGGCGTGGCGCACGAGACCTCCGGCGGCACGAGCATCGTCTTCCCCGATGTCTGCAACACCCCTTCGGCCGCCGGCCCCATTCCCCTCCCCTATCCCAACATCGGCCGCTCCGCCGACACCGACAACGGCACCCGCAAAGTCCAAATCGACGGCAGCTCCGCCATGATCGACGGCGCCCAATACCGCAGCACCAGCGGCGACGAAGCCGGCACCGCGGGCGGCGTGATCAGCGGGGTGAACCGCGGCCCGGCCGAATTCATGCTGTACTCCTTCGACGTCCGCATCGAAGGCAAAGGCGTCTGCCGCATGGGCGACCCGCTCTTCCACAACCGCAAAAACATCATGGGTTGACGTGCCATGGAGATCGGCGAGCCCATCAAAGTGGCCTTCCCCGGCGCAAACGCCGCGGACACCGCGCAACGCGCGGACGACACCAAACTTCGCATCGTCAAAGTCATCGGCCCCGCGCGCGTGGAAGCGTGCCACTCCGCCACCTACAAAGTCGTCGCCTACAGCCGCCGCGCCACCCCCGACGAGAAACGCAACGTCCGTTGGGAAGTACGCTTTGCCGACGACTCGACCGCCCTCCACGACCCCGGCAAGCGCGACGGCGACGTCCTCACCTTCGACGCGCTCCCCGACGATTACGACGGCAAAGCCTGGGCCGGCCGCAAGATCCGCGTCTATGCCATCTTGAACGAGGTCGATGAGCGCGCCTCCGTCGAAACGGAGATCGCCTGTACCGGCATGCACCGTTACATCGCGCTCGTCCGCAAGGTGGAGCGCGCCACCGGCTGGAATCCCGATACCGTCCTCAACGCGCTCCGCCGCCTGGCCGGTTACGACACCCCACGTTTCCAAACCCTCTACGGCCTCCCCGCAGCACCGGCGCTCACGCCTACAGGCGATCTCACCCACGACGACATCAGTAAGCTCGAAGGCATGTCCTCGCACGGCGTGCTCCGCACCGGTAAAGAGATTGGCATCGTCACCGACGCCTCGAACCATGGAGTCGCCATCGGTCACGTGCTCACCGGCCTCTCCGGCGGCCAGCACCGCAACCGCGCCGCCGACCTTCGCCCTTGGCTCAACTTCGGCGCCGGCTTCCCTCTCGACAACCTCCATGCCGCCACCCTGGCCGGCGACATCGGCCAATCCGCCGTCGAAATCCACCAAAACGGCGGCAGCGGCGCCCGCATCGGCCCCGGCTCGGAGCTCACCTTCGCCGAAGCCATCGGCGACATCGATGGGCTCCTCATGGGCGACGAAGGTGGTTTGAAGGGCCTCACGGTGAGCGAACGGCTGCACGCCTATTACTGCGTAAAACCCGGCGAGCCCTTCGGGCCCAACGCCGCCCATCGCTTCAAGCGCTTCGGGCGCTACGTCGATGACCACCTGCGCCAGGAGAGCCAGCGCTTCGCGGTCAACTACCTCTACAGCAAGAGCAAGATCGATGGCGTGATAGACAGCACCGAAGCCGAGGTGAACGATGTGCTCGCGGCCTTCACGGCGTGGCTCGGCAGCATGGTGAAGGGCGAGCCGGCGTAACCGCGGCGAACAGGCTCCCCCGAGACACCATACGCGTTCTGCCAACCACGATGTGCCCATGACCGCCGAGGAGGACGTTACCAACGGGTGGAATCGGCTCCTATCGTCCGAACGGGAGCCCGATTTCCTGAGGTTGGCGAGCGCGGCGTCCAAGCGCCCAGAGCTGCGGCAGCTCTTCCCCTTCGTCAGCATCAACCAACTATGCTTCAGCCGTGTGACCAAGCACCCGTTCTCCAGGGACCGTCCGTACATTCGTTGTATCGAAAACGGAACCTATGAGGCGCGTACGCCTCGAAATGCTGTCATCGTCCGTGGAGACATCGCTGCGGTGCTCGACGCCGTCGTAGGCAACCTGCCTGCGAATTGCGGCCCCGCGCGCAGCGGTTCGGCTCGAGATGCCGACAACCCCTCTGTCCCGAAGCACACGAAGTGATGCGCGACAGAGGAAGGGAAGCACGACGAACGTCGCTCAATCGCTCCCGCCGTAGCCGAACAAGGCCGATATCGGAACGCCGACAGAAGCCGAAGGCATGCTGCCAGGGCTGAGCGCCGCAACGAGGTCATCGCGCCGACCTTCCGTGAGCGCTCCGCACATATGAGTTGGGCAAAAGACTCACCCGAGCATCTTGTGCTCGAACGAACCAAGGTCTCTTTACTCATACAGCATGACTCGCCGCAGCAACGTTGCTTCCAGCGTCACGAATCCCCGATGATCCCCTGCGTTTCCAAGGCATGACCCACGTCGTTGTCGGCAGGCAGACGCCGATGCGTCACAGGACAGCAGTGCTCATGCGGCGCAGGCATGAGGGTCGCGAGCAAGATCGTTGATTGGCTGGCAGTCTAATCAGAACGCATGCGACAGCACCTTGGGTGGTCTCCACTCCTCGTGCCTGCACGACGCCCACTCGCTCGCCGGAAGTGCGCCATGCGCCGCACCGCCGAAAACACGCATGGCGTCCGGCATGTCTAGATTTTCCAGACAGGATACAAAACGACGCCGCTGAATATTTTTCGGTGGAAGATCTACCAAGCTCAAAGCTTATACTGATGTCGATACAGCGAACGGCGACCGCTCGGGAAGGGCGCGCCTGTATGCGTCTTGTTCGCCATGCGTCGGCGTAAGACAGTTTACTGGGCCGGCCAGCGCGCTTACCGCTGAATTCCGATCATGTTCTGGGCAGGCCATCACCTGCTCTTGCAATCATCTTTGTCTCGACGGGAGAGATCAATGTCGAAGTTCGATCGACGCTCGAGCGACGAATCTGCAACCCAGAGCGTCCCCACCAAGACATCAGAAGAGCTGAAGCCGAAGCCCGTCGAGGAGCCCAAGAAAGAGGACAAGGGCGCGTCCGCCGGCGAAAACAAGGCTTCTGGGGGCCTGCCCGCCGTCACGGCACCCATGCCCGCACTCCCCAAAGGTGGCGGCGCCATCCGAGGAATCGGCGAGAAGTTCGCCGTCAACCCAGTCACCGGCACCGCCTCGCTCCAAATCCCCATTGCCACGAGCCCAGGTCGCGCCGGCCTCCAGCCGGCTCTTTCCCTTGCGTATGACTCCGGTGCCGGGAATGGGCCGTTCGGCCACGGGTTCCACCTATCGATACCCCAGATCACCAGGAAAACCGATAAAGGCCTTCCTCGCTATGCCGACGCCTCCGAGTCGGATGTGTTCATCATGTCGGGCGCAGAGGATCTCGTCCCGAAGCTGTACGAGGATCCCAAAGGCAGCGGCCACTGGACACGTGAAGCCTTCAGCGAGAACGGCGAGCGCATCGAGCGCTTCTCGCCTCGCGTCGAGGGCGGCTTCGTGCGCATCGAGCGACGCACCGACCTGACGAACGGCAACGTGTACTGGCAGGCCACGACGGCCGACAACGTGACGAGCATCTACGGCAAGAGCGAGGGCGCTCGCATCCACAAGCCCGGCCACCCGACGCTCATCTTCTCGTGGCTCCTCGAAGAGACGCGGGACGACAAGGGCAATGTCATCACCTACGAATACAAGGCAGAGGATCTCGCGGGCGTGCCGCACGGCGCACCGTGGGAGGCGAACCGGCACAAGGGCATCGCCACATATGCCAATCGCCATCTGAAGCGTATCCGTTACGGAAACAAGGTCATGGGAGCAGCCCCGACCGAGGAGGATCCGGGTCTCTTCGAGGTCGTCTTCGATTACGGCGAACACGATCTAGATGCGCCGACCATCGACGAAGAACAACCGTGGACCGTACGACAGGATTCGTTCTCCAGTTACCGGGGCGGCTTCGACATGCGCTGCTACCGGCTCTGCCGGCGCGTGCTGATGTTCCACCACATGGAGGAGCTCGGTGACACGCCCTGTCTCGTAGCCTCCACCGATTTCACCTATTCGCCCAACGAGGTGCTCACCCAGCTCGTCGCGGTGACGCATTCCGGCTACATCCGCAGCACGGACGAGACGAGCTACACGAAGAAGTCGCACCCGCCGCTCACGTTCGCGTACTCGCCTGCCGTGCTTCATACCAAGGTGGAAGTCGTCGACAAGCAGAGTCTCGTCGATCTGCCGGCCGGGGCGCACGGTCCGTATCAATGGGTCGATCTGGATGGTGAAGGGCTCCCCGGCATCCTCAGCCAGCAGGCCGGCGCGCTCATGTACAAGAAGAACCTCGGCGACGGCGCGCTCGCCCCCGCGAAAGTGCTCTTGCAAAAGCCCAGCATGGCGCAGCTCGAGGCGCATGGGCAGCAGATCGCCGACATCGACGGCGACGGCGAAAAGGAGCTGGTCTTTTTCGATCCGCCCGTCGCCGGTTACCACGATCGTCATGCGGACGGCACGTGGGGGCCGTTCAAGGCCTTCCCGTCACAGCCCATGATCGACTGGACCGATCCCAACCTCCGGTTCGTCGATCTCACGGGCGACGGCCTCGAAGACCTCCTCATCGCCTGGCACGACCAGCGCTTCCTCTGGTTCAAATCGATGGGCAAGGATGGTTTCACCCAGCCTATCGCCTACCACAAGCTCAACGATGAAGAGCGCGCGCCGGGGCCGCGGGTCGTCTTCGCCGACGAGGTGCAGACCATCTTCCTCGCCGACATGAGCGGTGATGGGCTCACGGACATCGTCCGTGTCCAAAACGGGAGCATCTGTTATTGGCCCAACATCGGCAATGGCCGATTCGGCGCCAAGGTGCAGATGGGCGGGCTCGTACACTTCGACCACCCGGATCAGTTCGACCCGAAGCGCATCCGGCTCGCCGACGTGGATGGCTCCGGCACGACGGACATCCTCTACATCCATCGTGATGGCATTCGACTGTACGCCAACCAGTCGGGCAACAGCTTCGCCATCCCTGTGACGCTGGGGCGTTTCCCCGATCACAGCGACCTGTCGACCATCACCGTCATCGACCTGCTCGGCACCGGCACCGCTTGTCTCGTGTGGTCCAGCTCGCTCCCGAGCCAGTCGCCCGCACCAATGCGGTACATCGACCTGATGGGCGGCAAAAAGCCGTACCTGCTCGCGACCATCACCAACAACCTCGGCCTCACGACGACGATGGAGTACACGCCGTCGACTCGATTCTATCGTGAGGATGCCGTGGCCGGCCGGCCGTGGGTCACGAGGTTGCCCTTCCCGGTGCAGACGCTCACGCGGACGGAGACCTACGACGCCGTCTCGCGCCACCGCTTCGTCAGCGTCTACAAGTATCATCACGGCTACTTCGACGGTGTGGAGCGCGAGTTCCGCGGCTTCGGCATGGTCGAGCAATGGGATACCGAGTCGTGGAGCGCCTTCAGCGGCATGGGGGAGCTCCCGCCGCCGGCCAACGCGACCGATCCGGAAATGCACCAGCCCCCGGTGCACACGAAGACGTGGTTTCACACGGGCGCGTGGAAGGCGGGCGCGAAGATCGCCAAGCAGTACGAGAAGGAGTATTGGTTCGGCCCCGACAAGGATCCGAAGGCCGTCTTGCTGGCGGATACCCTTCTACCCAGCGGGCTCTCCGCCGACGAGGCACGCGAGGCGTGCCGGGCGCTGAAGGGACAGGTCCTGCGGCAGGAGATCTACGCGCAGGATGGCTCGACGCTCGCATCACGACCGTATCTGGTATCGGAGCGAAGCTACGACGTGCGGCGTATCCAGCCGGTGCTCAAGACTCCTTCGAAGGGCCTGGGCACGGAGGGGCGCCACACCTACGGAGTGTTCTTCGCGCACCCGCGCGAAGCCATCGAATACCACTATGAGCGCACGCTGGACGACCCGCGAATCTCGCACGCCTTCACGCTCGGCGTCGACGATTTCGGAGTGGTCACGAAGTCGGTGGCCGTCGGATATCCTCGGCGCTCGGGCAAGGGCGCGCTCGACGCGCAGACCAAGATCGCCATCACGCTCTCCGAGATCGACGTCTTTCACCACGCGCCGGTGAGCACCTCGGACTGGTACCGCATCGGCGTGCCGATCGAGTCACGGACGTATGAGCTCACCGGGCTCGAGCCCGCGCTCACCGACGGGGTGCTCACCCCTGCGGAGGTGCTCGCGGCGGTCGACATCGCCGATGACGCCGCGGCGCCCAACGCGTCTCCATTGCCCTACGAAGGAACGCCCACGGGCAATGCGCCGCAGAAGCGACTCTTGTCGCAAACGCGAACGCACTATTATGCAGAGGGACTGTCCGGCGAGGCCGCAAAAGGCGTCGTGTCGTCCCGTGCGCTCCCCTATCGGAGCTATGCCAAGGCATTCACGCCTGCGCTCCTGGCGAGCGCGCTCGATGGTCGGGCGACGGAGGCCATGCTCACCGAAGGTGGCTATGTCCGTTTCCTGTCCGAAGACGACGCCTGGTGGGTGCCCTCGGGGCGGCAGATCTTCGCGCCAACGGAGTTCTACTTGCCGGTGACGTTCGTCGATCCCTTTGGCAACGCCACGGATGTCACCTACGATTCGACCTATCACCTCTTCGTCGCACAGGTGATCGACCCGCTCGACAACACCGTTTCAGCCCAATACGACCATCGTCTCCTCGCGCCATACGAAGTGACCGATCCCAACGGGAACCGCGCCCAGGCGGCCTTCGACGAGCTCGGCATGGTGGTGGCCGCCGCGGTCATGGGCAAGGACGGAGACAGCGACGGCGACACGCTCGACGATCCGACGACGACCTTCGAATACGATCTCGATCGCTACCGCACGACGGGCAAGCCCAACATGGTGCATCTGCGGGCGCGCGAGCAGCACGGGACGCCGAGCACGCGCTGGCAGGAGAGCTACAGCTACTCCGATGGCTCGGGCCACGAGGTGATGCGAAGGGTCCAGGCCGAGCCCGGCAAGGCGCCGCAGCGTGACAGCTCGGGCGCATTGGTGCATGATGGCGACGATAAGCTCGTTTTCGTCGATACCGATCCGCGTTGGGTCGGGACGGGCCGGACGGTCTTTGACAACAAAGGCAATCCCGTGAAACAGTACGAGCCGTTCTTCAGCGGCTCGCACGAGTACGAGGAAGAGGCCGAGCTCGTCGAGCAGGGGGTCACCCCGATCCTCCGCTACGACGCGCTCGGCCGCTTGATTCGCACCGACCTGCCGAATGGGACCTTCAGCAAGGTCGCGTTCGATCCGTGGATGGAGACGCGGTTCGATCCAAACGACACCGTGGCCGAGAGCCTGTGGTACGCGAGCCGATCGATTCTCGCTTCCACTCATCCGGAGCGGCTGGCGGCGGACAAGGCCTATGCGCACCGCGATACGCCGTCGGTCGTGCACCTCGACGCGCTGGGGCGGCCGTTCGAGACCATCGAGGACAACGGTGCGGACGGCCAATACGCGACGACGGTAGAGCTCGACATCGAGGGCAATGCCCTCTCCATCACCGATGCACGCGGCGTGATGGTGCAGGAGAGCACGTTCGCAATGGGCGGTCGCAAGCTCCATCAGAAGAGCTGCGACGCCGGCGAACGGTGGATGCTCGGCGACGCGGGCGGCGCCGTCCTGCGCGCGTGGGATCAGCGCCTGTTCGTGCGGCGCGCGCAGTACGACGAGGCGCGGCGCGTGACGCACCTGTTCGTCAAGCACGACAGCGACGACGAGATGCTGGTCGAGCGCACCGTCTACGGCGAGTCGCTCGGAACGGCGGCAGCCACCACCAACCACCGTGGCAAGCCGTACTTGCATTATGACGGCGCCGGCGTCGTCACCAGCGTCGCTTTCGACTTCAAGGGCAATCTCCTCGAGGGTCAACGCAGAATCGCGACGGAGTACAAAGCTCAGGTCGACTGGAGCGCGCTCGCCACGCTCACGAGCCCAACGGCCATTGCGACGGCAGCCGACTCGCTCTTGGAGTCGGAGGTCTTCTCGTCGCAAACGACGTACGATGCGCTGAATCGCCCGGTGAGCATGGTTGCGCCGGACGACAGCGAGATCCGGCCCGGATACAACGAGGCCGGGCTGCTCGAACGCGTCGAGGTGCGAGTGCGCGGCGCAACCGCGTGGACGGTGTTCGTGAAGGACATCGACTACGATGCCAAGGGGCAGCGGGAGAGCATCGTTTATGCAGAAAACACCTTGGGCAATGGTGTCCTGACCACGGAGTATACCTACGACCCGCTCACGTTCCGCATGACGCAGCTCAAGACGACGCGAGCGAGCGACGATGCGGTGCTACAGAACCTTGGGTACACGTATGATCCCGTCGGGAACATCACCGAAATCAGGGACAGCGCCCAGCAGAGCGTGTTCTTCAACAACGATGTCGTGTTGCCGAAGATGGCGTATGTGTACGACGCCATCTATCGTCTGATCGAGGGTAGCGGACGCGAGCTCGCGGCCAACGCAGCCTTCGGCGTAGATCTGCTCGATCTGCCGGTGAACCTGCCGCACGCGAACGACACGAATGCGGTCCGCAACTACACACAGGCTTACGCGTACGACGAGGTCGGCAACATCCTCGAGGTGCAGCACAAGATCGGCGCCACCCCGGAGTGGACGCGGCGTTACAAGTACGATTCCGTGGTCGATGAAGAGACCGAGGAGGAGACGTTCCTCAGCAATCGGCTCGTCGCGACGAATACGCTCGAAGATGACGAGGGCGAGTTCTCGGCGCACTATTCGTACGACGCGCATGGGAACATGACGTCGATGCCGCACCTGCCGAGCATCGCGTGGAACCACCGGGACGAGATGGTGTACGCGGATCGGGACGGCGGCGGCGAGGTGTACTTCACCTACGACTCGGCCGGGCAACGCGTGCGCAAGGTGTATGAGCACAGTGGCATCACCGAGGAGCGCATCTACCTTGGTGGATTCGAGGTGTATCGCAAGCGGGTGGGCCCGGGCGGGATGACAGAGCCGGTGGAGCTCGAGCGCGAGACGCTGCACGTGATGGACGGGGTGCAGCGGATTGCGATGGTGGAGACGAAGACGATTGATACGAGCGCGGCTGGAGCGTTCGTGCCGACGACGGTGACGCGGCTCCAGTTGGGAAACCATCTGGGGTCGGCGATGTTGGAGGTGAATTTGGCGGGGATGGTGATTTCGTATGAGGAATACCATCCCTATGGGACGACGGCGTATCAGTCGGCCAGCAGCGCGGCGGAGGTGAGCCGGAAGCGGTATCGGTATACGGGGAAGGAGCGGGATGAGGAGACAGGGCTCTACTACCATGGGGCAAGGTATTATGCGCCGTGGTTGGGGAGGTGGACGGCGGCGGATCCGGCGGGGTTGGTGGATGGCACATGCGTGTACACCTATGCGCGCAACAACCCAAGCTGCGTGCACGATCCTGATGGGCGGCAAGGGGTCAGCCTCTTTTCGACTCCTGATCCCATGACACAGGCCATGATGAATGCGGCAAAACCGGACCTGAGCAACGTGGGATGGAAACAGCCGAGCAAGCGTGCTAGCGCGCCACAGTTGAAGCTAAAATCCATCAGCAAACCCCTTACCAGCACAGCCTCGACACCACCGGAGCCCCCCACCGGGCCAGAAGAGGCAGCGCTAGCGAGCAGCGTCAACGATCATGACATTGCGCCTTTCCCGCTCTACTCGGCACCAGATGCATACACCGCTGCTGACCCGTCATCAGCTTTCCAATTCGTGAGTCGCGCTCGACTGCGCGACGCTCTAGGCTCTGGGCCGTACATTGCCGAGCCCCCCGATCTATCAAGAAGATTCGCGCTAGCGAGTGCGATGAACGACGTTCGCAAAGCAGAAGCGTACCTTGCCTCACTGCCACCGAGCAAAGCGGACCGTGTTGCCGAGTCTATCATAGACATGACTCCGATCGGCAGTATAAAGGACATCTCCGAAGGTCTAGAACAGGGCAGCGCCCTGCGAGTTGCCTGGGGCGTCGTAACGCTAGTTCCCGCTGGCAAGCTCGCCAAGCTCGCTAAGTCCGCGCGTTTGGGCAAGGAGGTCAAGGGCGCATCGCGGGCATTGAAGGGCTCCGGAGAAGGAAGGCATCTGGTATATCGCGAACTCAGTGCGGAAGATCGGGTGGCATTTGATGCCGGCCAAGATCTCACACCGAAGGGAACGGGGGGGACAATTGCAGATCATGTGGCCGGCAAGCCGTCACAATACCTCTCCGGGTCCGTAACGGAAAAGGGAACTCGCATCTTCTCCAGCGGTAACGGGCTGGTCGCCATCGACGTGGACGTCGCGATGGCCGCAGGCACAGGATTTGTTTCACACAAGAACGTTCTTCAGTTTCTGAAATTTGCTGGCACATCAAAGGACCTCCAAAATGCGATCCGCGCGGAGGAGGTTCTGTTCAAGGGGCCGATTCCGTGGTCCGCGATCACTCTAATCGGAGGCAAGTAACATGGCGAGCCTTTCAGAGTACAGCAACGTGTACAACACCGCATTCCTCGTACTCAAGAGCAAGGGATTTCAGGTGTGGTTCAACTCCGAAGATGAGACCTACTGCGCCGAGAAGGACGGCTGGGACTTCAAGTCAGACAGCCCGTGCGGCCTGCTCGGACTCATTGCTATATATGAATTCAAGCATCCAACCATCTACAGCGAGTACTGGTGGAAGGAAGAGGGAGAAGACATCTACGGCAATCTACCCGTTCATCCTCGCGAGTTCATCCCTGTGTGGAAGAAGCGTGATTAAGTAGGAATTAGATTCACACACACATCAATCACCGCAATCAATCTCGCCGAGCCAGATGCGTCCACCAGCGGTCAAACATATCGCACAACGCACCGGGCTCGGCGCAAGATTGCCATCCCCTTTTTTTGTGTTGCAGTCACAACAACAACTCTCACGACCATCCACCAAGGGGACGCTCCCAAGCTCACCATTATTTATGCGGCAGACACATCAATTCCGTCGCCACAGCCACTTATCACCCGCTCATGCGGCTCACTGTTGTTTGAAGCATAGCGGGGCTGATGCCTCCTTGTCCTTGCACTGCGTTTCCTCTACTCGAAAGTGAGGTCATGGGATGACCACCTACCGTTTCTCCGGCCACATCATCTCTCAATCCGACCATAAAGGCCTTCCGGACCTGCGCGTCGAAGCCTGGGACGCCGAAGGCCAATGCACGGATCTCGTCGCCTTTGCCGTCACCGATGCGCGAGGTGCCTTCACCATGGCCCTCGACGACACCTATCTTGCTGACCTCTTTCAGGATCGCTCGCCCACCGTCACCTTCCGTGTCTTCGTCATGGGCGACGACCCAACTCCCCTCAGCACACGTTATTTTCTTTGGAAGCTCGTTGCCGAAAACACCACCGGGCGCATCGAGGTAGGTAGCGCGGTCACCGCCGGCGGGCTCGTCCCATCGGATCAGCGTGAGCCCGCGCCTTCGGTCGTCCGTGGCAGGGTCCTATCCGCGACGGGCGAGCCTCTCGAAGGAACGAAGGTGAAGGTCTTTGATCGCCGACTATCCTCCGACGAGCCCGAAACAGAGTTGGCCGAGGATACGAGGACCACCGGCGGAGGCCAGTACCGAATCCCGTATACCCCCCCGAGCTCCGCGGGCAGAGTCGCCCCCGACCTCATCGTCCGCGCGTATGACCACGACGACAACGTCATCGCCGAGTCCGAGCGCATCTGCCACGCGCCGGCCACTGCAACGGTGGACTTGATCGTCGGTGGGGCGCTTCGCGGGCCATCGGAGATCGACGCGCTCCAATCGCGCATCGCATCGCATACCACGGGCTTCGACATCCAGACGGCTTCCTCCGAAGAGCTCGATCACCTCGCCTGCGCCTCCGGCTCCGTGCGGTCTCATGTCGATGCGTTCGTGGCCGCCGGCTCGCTTTCCGCCGTCACCGGCGCGCCCGTTGCTGCGCACTATGCGCTCATTCGTGAAGGGTTGCCCGCCACGAGGCGCGAGCTGCTCCGCGTCCCGCCACAGGACCTGCGACGCGCGCTGCAAAACGCGGCTTCCAGGAACACCGTCCCCAAGTCGGTGAATGACAATATCGTGTTCATCTTGGGACAGCTCCGCACGGCCGCCGTGGAGATGGCCTTCGAGGCGCCGAGCGGCGCGACGGGGAGCGTCGGCGGGCTCGTGACCACCGTGTTGGGCGAGGAGTCGGCGCGAACGTTCCTCGACCAGTACCTCTCTCACGAAGGGCCGATGGAGGATTTCTGGGAGGCGCTTCCGAGCGGGGAGTACATGCCCGGCACCACGCCGGAGCAGATTGCGAATCTGCAGCTTGCGTTCCAGCTCGGCGCGCTCACGCGTTTTCACTTCCCGCTCATCAAGGAGCTCCAGGCACAGAAGGCCACGGGTAGTTTCACCTCGACCCGGGATCTCGCCAAGTGGGATGAAGATCAGTGGGTGCAAGTGCTCGAGCGAGTGCGAGATGCGCAAGTCATCGGCTTCCCCGCCAATACTCCTGGCATGAACGAAGCGGGCGCGCCCGATGCGGACGTGAAGAAGCGCAATTACGCCGTGGTTCTGCGACGCACGCTGGCCGCCGCGCACCCGACGGCTGCCATCGCGGGCGACATCGAGCGTGCGACGACGTCGGGGACTCCGGATCCGGTGGTGCAGTTCATCGACGAGAATGCGAGCTTCGAGCTCAACAAGACGCGTGTCGCGCACTACCTCGCACAGAACGAGATCTCGCTCGACACGGATACGGTGAGCCGTCTGCGGCAGATCGAGGTGCTCCACAAGCTCACTCCGCGATACAGCGAGATGCGGGTGCTCATCGACGCGGGCCTGCACTCGGCACGTGAGGTCGTGCGCATGGGCCGGAATGCGTTCATCGCCAACCATGCGGAGGCGCTCGGCGGCGTGGTAGTCGCGGAGGAGATCTTCGCCAACGCACGAGATACGGCAACGCAAGCCCTCGCCTTCCAAAGCAAGCTCGGGTCGTCGATGAACCGAAGGGGTTCCTATGCCGTTGCGGACCAGGCGACGCCCAGGGCAGGAATGACGCAGGCCCCCGAAGCGGCGGATTGGGCGACGCTCTTCGGATCTCCCGACTTCTGCGATTGCACGCATTGCAACTCGGTGTACGGGCCGGCTGCGTACTTCGTCGATCTGCTCGAGTTCCTTGGCCAGCACGACTCCAATGTCCCTCAGGGAAGTAGTCACCCGACGGCGAAGGAGGTGCTGCTGCAGAAGCGTCCGGATCTCGCGCACATCGATCTGAGCTGCGACAATACGCTGGTACCGCTGCCGTACGTCGATCTGGTCAACGAGATTCTCGAGCACGCCGTCGGCACGCCGTCCGCGGCCTATCCGGCGCACATCGCCACGACGGGCAAGGCGGAGGAGCTGCGCGCGCTGCCTGACGTGAACAAGGCCGCGGGCAGTGCCTATGCGAACGCCTATGGCACGCTCGCGGAGGCGACGTATCCGTGGGCATTGCCGTTCGACCTCGGCGCGACCGAGGCGCGGGTGTACTTGAATCACCTCGGCGTCCCACGGCACGAGCTGATGAAGACGCTCCAGTACTCGGTCGAGACCGCGCCGTCGACGTACGATGTGGTCCCGCCGACGCAGGACATCGTGGCGGAGCGGCTCGGTCTGTCTCGTAGCGAGCGCCTCGCCATCACGACCAGCGTGCTCGAGGATCCGGTGCCGCTTCCGGGGCTCTGGGGCTTTCGGCGGGCTCGGGACCGATCGACGATGCGCTCGCGCAGCTCACGAGCGTACCAGTGTTCCTCGAGCACGCGGGGCTGACCTACGACGAGCTGGTCAATCTGCTCGATACGAAGTTCGCCAAGGAGCATGGCTATCCGCACATCTCGGCGAGCAATCCGTGCGACACGAGCACGATGACCATCGTCTGGGGAGACTCGACCCGGAAGCACGCCTTCTTCGACGCGGCGCACCGCTTCGTCCGTCTGGCGCGGCGCATCGGTTATTCTTTCCGAGAGCTCGATCAGGCCATGACCTCGAGCAGCTCCGCGGTTTGCGAGATCGATGATGATCTCCTGACGAAGCTCGCTGCCATCGAAGACCTCCGCGCACGCTTCGGTCTGCCGGTCGCCGTGGTGGCGAGCTGGTTCGGTCCGCTGGAGCGATACCAGCGCTGGAGCAGCAAGGACGCGTCCTATTACGATTCGCTGTTCCAGAACAAGGGTATCCAAAACCCGCTCGATCCGGGCCTCTCTTCGGCCACGCCCAGTGGCAACCTCGGCGATCACGCTGCGGGGATCCTCGCCGCGCTCCACCTCAGCGCCGCGGACTTCGCACTGCTCACGGACACGGCGGTGTGCGAGGCACAGACGGGGAGCGCAGCGCCGCTCTCCAGCAGCACGGCGGTGTCCGTCGACAACCTTTCCAAGCTCCATCGCCACGTGACCTTGGCGCGCGCGCTCAAGCTGTCGGTGCGAGATCTCCTCATCCTCGAGGCGCTCGGCGGCACGGCGTGCAATCCGTTCGAGCCCGCGACGGTCGGCGCGTTCGTCGACATGGTCGCGCGCATCCGGGGTGCTGGCTTTGCCCCTGCGGATCTTCTCTACCTCTTCGCGGGCCGCCCCCTCTCGTCGGCGACCGTGGTTCCGCCCCGCGCTGCCATCCTCGCGACGCTGGACACGCTGCTCGCCGGTCTCATCAAGCTGCGCAGCCAGAAGGCGGAGACACCGGATCTGGAAGGGGACAAGCTGAAGACGCTCCTCGCGGAGATGGTGAGCGACAGCACGACGCGCAACAACATCTGGGCGCTCGTCGACAGCGATGAGCCGGACGAGATTACCGAGAGCGCGTTTGACGACAACATGGCTGCCTTCTGCTGGGATCCGGAGACCGCGAAGAGCAAGCTCATCGGCTCTGGCACCGGCGTGATCGCACAGAAGGCCGCTCGGTACGGCTACGTGCTCGCCGAGATGAGCATGAAGCAGGACGGCGAGCGACTCATCCAGCAAACGCTCGGCGCCGCACTCGGCATCGACGCGGGCGTGACCGATGCGCTGCTGCGCACCGCCCTCACCGCCGCTTCGCCTGTGGGAGCGCCGCTGCTCGATTCATTCAAGTTCGTCCCGCTCCCCGGTGCGGTGCCGGATCCGCGCTCGTTGGCGGCCGACCGTCATGCCGCACAGATCGCGGCATACGAGCACCTCGATCGAGCCGCGACGATCGCACGCCGCTTGGACATGAATGCAGCGGAGCTCGCCTTGCTCGCGAAGCCTGGCACTGCACCTCTGCCGATGTTCCACATGGATGCTTTGCCGCGCGTGGCAAGCAGCCCGGACACGACGCGGTTCGCCGAATGGCAGACGCTCGTGGACGTGCTCGCGATGCGCAGCACCGTCGCCGGTGGCAGCGCGGGCCTCGTCGCCGTCCTCGGGGCTCTCCTCGACATGACACGAGATCAGACGCCGAGCACGTTCGATGCTGACGCGGTGGCGCAAGCGATCAGTCCGACCATGGGGTGGCCGGTCGCCGACGTCGTCGAGCTGCTCACCAAGGGATATGTGCAGCGCATCGAAGCACTGCCCCACGACGCCGAAAAGGTTGGCGAGCTCCTGCTCTGGCTGCGGGACGCCGTGGCCGTTGTCAGCCGCGTCGGCGTCTCGGCCCAAACGGCGATCGAGTGGATCGTGGCAGTCCCGACGCCGCCTGCGACGGTGTTCGATGCCACGCCGATCATTCAGGCTGCAAAGGCCAAGCACACCGAGGACGAGTGGACGACCGTGGCGCCGCCGCTCCGTGATCTCATCCGCGATCGGCAGCGCAATGCGCTCGTCTCGTACCTGATGGACGACCGCGGCTACACGGACACGGATCAGCTCTTCAGCGATCTCTACATCGACGTGCAGATGGCTGCGTGCCAGCTCACCTCGCGCATCAAGCAGGCCATCAGCTCGGTGCAGACCTTCGTCCAACGCGCGCTGCTCCATCTGGAGCCCAAAGCCAAGCTCACCGAGGAGGCTGCGCAGGAGTGGTCTTGGCGAAGGAGCTATCGTCTGTGGGAGGCGAACCGCAAGATCTTCCTCTACCCCGAGAACTGGATCTACCCCGAGCTCCGTGACGACAAATCGGATCTCTTCCAGCAGCTCGAGCGCGAGCTGCGTCAGAAAGACATCACCGACGAGGTCGCCGAGGACGCGTTCATTCGGTACCTGGAGGGTCTCCAGGAGGTGGCGAACCTCGAGGTGGTAGGGATGTTCCATCAGAACGAGGCCAGTGACGGAGAGCACGATGCCATCGACGTGCTCCACGTCGTGGGGCGCACGCGCCTGGAACCGTACAAGTACTTCTATCGCGCACGCGTGGACGCCTCGTACTGGACGGGCTGGGAGGCCATCGATCTCGACATCGATGCCGACCACCTGATTCTCGCGGTCATGCAGCGGCGCCTTCACCTGTTCTGGCCCGTCATCGAGACGAAGGCGGATGAGCAGCAGCCCAAGGCCAGCCCGAACGCGCAGGGACCGGACGCCAGGAAGCACCTCGAAATCCGGCTCGCCTGGAGCAAGTATCAGAACCAGAAGTGGACGGCGCGGCGCGTGTCGAAGGGGGACCCCATCACGCTTTCGCCCGCAGTCGATCCCAAGTGGATCACGTTCGTGCTGTGGAAGACCGACAGCATCGTTTGCTTCCTCAATCCAGGTCATTGGCTCCCCTGGCACCGTGGCCTCTTCCGGCTCGGCACGTTCAATGTCGACGCGTGCACCGGGCAGGTGGGGAACACCAACCGCGATCTGACGTTCAAGGACCCGGCCGCGGACCTGGCAGAGGTCCTGGCGCTGTTCGAACGAGCTCAACGAGAGGAGGATATCGACCCGGATCAGGCCGAGAAGGATCTATCCGCCGCGAAGAAGCTCATCGAAGCGGCCGTGAAGTCTCCTGGGGAGTTGTACGAGCACCTTCAGGCCGAAGAGACCACGGAATACACGCTCTCGCTGCCGGCGCTCACTGTTCGCGTCAACCAAGACGACAAGCAGATTCCGGATGGCAAGATCGACGATTCCATGCCCGATGCGCACGACAAGAAGACGCTGACGCTGCCAATCGTCCTCGACAATGGCCCGGTGATGACGAAGGTCTTCGGCAACACGCCAACGCGCTTCCGCGTGTTGGCGCAGCACAAGGTCGGAGACAACAGGAAGGACGCTCTGAAAGAGCTTCCGTACTTCTTCTACAAGGACGGCTACAACACGTTCTTCGCCGCACGCACGCTCTCCGCAGACACGCAGTGGGTCCAGGGATCGCAGGCGCACCCGGGCCAGACCACCGAGGGCTCCACGATCTCCATCCGGAACAGCGACCTTCCTCTCCAATTGGGAAGCGTCAGCGTGATGGACTGGAGCATTCAGCCGGCCGAGGAGTCTCTCTACGCACACACGTATACCACCAAGGGCTATCGGTTCTGGACCTTCTATCACCCCTATGCCTGCGACTATCTGTCGATGCTCCGGCGCAGCGGTGTCGCCGGCCTGTTGCAGTGGCCCAAGAACCCCGCGAAGAAGTCCGTCCAGTTCTCGTCGAGCGATGTGTTCTCGTCGGTGTCGCAGTACGCGCCGAACGCGAGCGTCGTGAAGAAGCCGTATCCGATCGAGGAGGTCGACTTCTCTTTCGGTGGCGCATACGCGCTCTACGATTGGGAGGTCTTCTTCCACATCCCGTTCCTCGTCGCCACGCGCCTGATGCAAAACCAGCGCTTCGACGAGGCCCAGAAGTGGTTCCACTACATCTTCGATCCCACCTCGGGGGAACGACGAAGGCACCGCAGCGGTTCTGGAAGGTGAAGCCGTTCTTCGAGAACCTCGATCTCGCGACGATTCAGGACGAGCTGCTCCTCGCGGTCAGCGATCCCGATGCCGCTCCGAGCAAGGCCTCGGAGGCCATTCAGATCTTCCTCTCGATGCAAGACGCGGAGGCTCGCGAGGAGCTCGACGCCCAGGTGGCCGCCTGGCAGAAGGATCCTTTCAATCCGCACGTCATCGCCCGACTGCGCCCCATCGCATATCAGAAGGCGGTGGTGATGAAGTATATCGAGAACCTCATTTCATGGGGTGATCAGCTCTTCCGCCGCGACACGCTGGAGTCGATCAACGAGGCCACGCAGCTCTACATCCTCGCGAATCAGCTCCTCGGCCCTCACCCCGTGGGCATTCGTCGCACGGATTCGCCGCCGGCGAAGACCTACGCGGAGATCGAAGATCTCGACATGGGACCGTTCTCCGATCCGCTCGTGTCGGCCGAAGGGCTCGTTCGCGCGTCGAACAACGCGAGAACGCAGGGCCGAGCTGCGGGCTCCGGCAAGACGTACGAGCCGGCGCCGGACATGAAGATGCTGCTGTTCTGCGTGCCGCCGGACGAGATGCTCCTCGGCTTGTGGGACACGGTGGCGGACCGGCTGTTCAAGCTGCGTCATTGCATGAACATCGAGGGCGTCGTGCGCCAGCTCCCGCTCTTCGAGCCGCCCATCGATCCCGCCCTGCTCGTCCGCGCCGCTGCGGCAGGCGTGGATCTCGCGAGCGCGCTCGACGACGCGAATCCGCTGTTGCCGCACTATCGCTTCTCGGTGATGCACGCCAAGGCGATGGAGCTCGCGTCGAGCGTGTCGGCGCTCGGCGGCGCCTTCCTGTCCGCGCTGGAGAAGAAGGACGCAGAGGGGCTGTCGCGTCTGCGGTCTGGGCAGGAGATCGACATGCTCACCGCGGTGCGCGAGATCAAAGAGCAGCAACTCCGTGAGTCCGAGGAGACGCTGAAGGGACTGCAGAAAGCGCTCGAGGTGACGACGACGCGGCGAGACTACTATGCTGGTCTATCCAAGGTTTCGCCTGGAGAAGTTGGTGCGCTGGCTACGAATGAGACCGCCACGGCGCTCAGCACGGTGGCACAGGCGACCTTCAGCGCAGCGGCGGCTGCACATGCAGTCCCAACGGCCCAGGTCGGCGTTGCAGGATGGGCAGCCAGCCCGTTCAGCGTGCTCAGAATCGGCGGTCAACATGTAGGCGAGCAGCTGCAGGCAGCAGGAAACACTTTTCAGATTTATGCAGGAATCCTGCACGATGCAGCATCCATCCAGACCACGGTTGCCGCATATGAGCGCCGCTGGGACGAGTGGAAGCTCCAGGAGCGTCTCGCCGACAAGGAGATCCAACAGATCGAGAGGCAGACTGCCGCCGCCGAGATCCGCGTGGCCATCGCGGAGAAGGATCTGGAGAACCACGACCTCCAGATCCGGCACGCCCGCGAGGTCGGTGACTACCTGCGGGACAAGCGCACCAACGAGGAGCTTTACGACTGGATGATCGACGAGCTGTCGACGGTCTACTTCCAGAGCTACAAGCTCGCGTACGACGTGGCCAAGCGCGCCGAGCGGGCGTATCGGTTCGAGCGCGCGGTCGAGAGCTCGAGCTACATCACCTTCGGCTACTGGGACAGCCTCAAGAAGGGGCTGCTCGCCGGTGAACGACTCCAACACGATCTCCGGCGGCTCGAGATTGCATATCTGGAGCAGAACGCGCGGGAGTTCGAGATCACGAAGCACATTTCGCTGGCATCGCTCGACCCGGAGAGCCTCATGAGGCTTCGGGAAACGGGCGAGTGCACGATCGACATCAGCGAGAAACAGTTCGATCTCGATTTCCCGGGGCACTACCTCCGCCGCATCAAGTCGGTGACGGTGACCATCCCGGCGCTGACTGGGCCGTATACGAGCGTGAGCTGCACGTTGACCCTTCAGCGGAGCAGCGTGCGCAAGAACGCCATCGTCGCCCCGCACTACGAGGGGGCGCCGTGGGATGGGTCGGACGAGCGGTTCAGCACGCGATACTCCGCAGTCTCGAGCACCATCGCGACGAGCAGCGCACAGAACGATGGAGGCCTGTTCGAGCTCAACTTCCGGGACGAGCGCTACCTGCCCTTCGAGGGCGCGGGTGCGGTCAGCACCTGGAACATCAGCCTGCCGAAGGCAACGAACGGCTTCGACGTGTCGGCCGTGAGCGATGTGATCTTCCACGTGCGTTACACGGCCCGCAACGGTGGCAACGGGCTCGCCACCGCGGCCAGGACCGCCGTCGCCAAGGCCACGCCGCGTCACGGGACCAGGCTGATCAGCGCGCGCGCCGAGTTCCCCGATGCTTGGGCGATGTTCATGAGCCCGGCTGCGACGGAGGCGAGCCAGCAGATCGTGATTCCGCTGGCACAATCGCTTTTCCCGTATCTCGCGGGGAACTCCAACGTCACGCTCGGCGAGATCAAGCTGTACGCGCGATGGAACGGCCCCGCGCAGTATCGACCTGCCAGTACGTCACCGTGGACCCCGCTCGCGCTCACGGCGACGCTGCCGGCAGGGTCGACCGTGCCCCCCTCGAACCCCATCCAACTGGGAACGGCGTTTGGCGATTCAGGGGATCTGGCGTCTGCGTCGATCGTTTCGAGCGGTGCCAAGCTCGGGGATCTGACGCTCTCGTTCTCCAGCGATGCGATCAACACGCTTCCAGACGCGCTGAAGACCGGCACCACCTACCACCGGCTGAATGACACGCTCCAGGATATCTGGCTCCTGGTCGAGTACACGCAAGCCGTGCCCACGTGGGCCTGACACGAGCGCAGGAGAAGAAAGGAGAATAGCATCATGGCGGACAACTTCGCGCTCATGCAGGGATCCGGCACACGGATCGCCAGCGACGATGTCGACGGCATTCACGTGCTCCGCGTCAAGGTACAGACGGGTGCCGACGGCACGGCGAGTGACGTGTCGATCGGCAACCCGCTTCCGGTGGAGGTTCGCGCGGCTGGGCTGTCGGTGTTCCGGGTCGTCGGGCTTGGAGCATCTGCTCAGGTGGCCCGGGACACCCCCGGGCGAGTGTTCGGCTGGCATCTCGCGAACAACAGCTCCAGCGGTGCGTTCGTAAAGCTGTACGACACGCTGGAAACGCCGGTGGTCGGGACCGATGTTCCGACGATGACCCTCTACGTGCCGGCAGGAGGGGCCATCTCGGCGGAGCATCCCAATGGGCTCGTCTTTGCGACTGGCATCCATGCGGCCGCAACGACGGGAGCCTCGGCCGGCAATACGGGCGCTCCCACGGCAGGCGCGGTGATCGTCAATCTGTTTCACGCGGACGTCGACGTCTCCGAGGCAGATTCGAGTGGTGGGTACGGCACCTCCGTGGCGGGTGTGGTGGCACCGAGCCCGAACACCATCGCGAAGCGTGACAGCGCAGGGAGGCTCTACGCTGCCGGCTACGACGCTGGAGGGGAGCGCATTTCGAACGTCGCCGCACCCGTGCAGGCGAGCGACGCTGCGACCAAGGCATACGTGGATACGCGTCCACCCGTGCTGGTCGCAGGGCTCGTCTCGGTGGCGACGGCGACATTCACGGTGATCGGGCGGGCGCAGCTCGACCCGACGCGCTTCCCCGAGGGGACGGCGTTCACCCTCCGAGCGATCATCGAGGCTACCCCAGGCCAGACAGCGGAGCTGCGTCTCTACAACGTGACGGACGGCGCCGCCGTCACGGGCTCGACGCTCTCCACCAGCAGCACGACACCGACGCTGGTCAGCGCCGCCGTATCGCTGCCCAGTGCGCTCAAGATCTACGAAGTGCAGCTCCGCATGACGAGCACGCTCGCGCCCTCGGGACGCGCAACGTGCTCCCGCGTCGAAATCACGAATTGAGGAGATGAGGTCATGGCCAACGTTTTTTATCCGAATTTCGCCTTGCAGAGTCAGACTCATGCCTTCCAGGCAATCTGGAAGCTCACCCGCGCTCTCAAGAAAGCAGGTTGGACCTACCTCGCCAGTGGCGATGGCACGAACAAGGACACCTCGGGCACAGCCGCAAACGACAAGTGGGGGGGCTCAGCCGATCCTTCCAGCGACAGTTATCCTACCGCGCTCGACAGCGTGTCCGCTTGGTGGAACGGACAGGGGCCAACGACGCTGAAGTTGTCGATGACTTCAGCGCCTACGGGCAGCTTCCTCCGTGGAGAGACCGTCACACAGGCGACGAGCGGCGCGGAGGGTGAGTTTCTCGGCTACGATTTCGACTCGGCCGGCGCACAGGGGCACGCGGTGATCCTCCCGCGGACGGGCACCTTCGATGCCTCCCACGTCATCACGGGATCGAGCTCGGGCGCCACGTTCACTCCCAGTGGGCTCAAGACCTTCGTCATGGAGATCGTGTTCTGGAAGACCACCAACACGACACAGGGGTCGATTTATCTCCAGCGCGTGTCGGTCGAGGATGAGAGCGCTTCGCGTTTCAGCACGCTGGCACAGGGGGCAGCCGGCTGCACGGCAGCGGTTGCCCCCGGCGGCGGAGGCACGGGGAACTCGTTCCCAACGGCAGGCTCGTATGTCGGGTGCGGTTCGCAGATCTCCAACACCATCACCCACTCGAACTGGTTCCAGACGGCGACGAACCTTGGGCGAGCGCAGATCACGGCAACGAACTGTGCTGGCTCGTCCGGCGTCTCGGCCGATGGGACGTTCTGGATCCTGATGGGTGACGTCACCACGTCGACACAGGCCCAGTTCCTTTCGTACATGCGCATGGACAGCGGAGAGGATGCGGATCTCGATCCCTTCATTTGGATCAGGTGCTCGGGCGTGGGCTACAACAACGCAAACATTCGGGTCGACGCGACGGGTATTAGCTCCCTCAACAGTTCGACGGTCTTTTGCGGAAGTGCACCGAGCACGGTGGCATGGCGCGGCTGGCGCCGGCGCGGCTTCTCGTCGAACGATGGATTCGTACCGCTCACCGTATCAGGACTTGCGTACTTCGGGACGAGCAGCGCAACACTCCCTGTCACGGCGGACAATCCCTCGAATCCCGAGACGGTAGCTTGCGCGTATACGAGCAAGCGGGTGCGCGAACAGATTCTCGTTTCCTCGGCCGACAACACGAAGAAAATCCGCAAAGGTTACCCCCGGTGGATGTGGATCTTGATGGGTGGAACGACGTTCGACACGTGGGACGCCAAGACGAAGGTGTGCATCGTGCCGGCTCTTACCTCAAATCCATACACGCCCTCTGTCATCGTCGGCCCGTACGACGGCTCGTCCACGCCGCTGCAGGCATCATCATAGGTGTCATCATGGCTTCTATGGAAAACGGTGCAACACAGCAGTCGACATTCTTGCCGAGCACAAGCGCCCTTCCCCTCTCCGACTTCAGTACGAACGACAATGGCATCACAAGATTGAATCCTTTGCTTGCGGACTACGCCTATGTGTCCGGTTTCGATGCTGACGAGAACGGGGCGACGGTGCTAGGGTCACCTGCGGTGGGGCTGCCCCCGCCGGCCATGAAGGTCACTTACTATCAGATGCGCGCAGTGGATCTTAACTGCGCGTCATCACCTCCCACGTATCGGACCTGGGTCGTCATCGGCGCCCCGGACGCCGATGCGTCACAATACAGCGGTGCTCATTGCGGCACGGGCATGAGCCTCGCAGACATCGTCGTCGTCGCCTCCTGGCAGGCTTGAGGAGATGAAGATGGCAGACAACATTGCGATCATGGATGGGGCGGGCGTGCAGCTCGCCAGCGACGATGTTGACGGTGTGCAGGTTCTACGCTGCAAGTTGCTGACGGGCGCGGACGGCATTGCAGCGGACACCTCGGATGTTGCCCCATTGCCCGTGCGAGCTCGCTCGGCTGGCCTATCCATCTTTCAGGTGGTTGGGCTGGGCGCAGCGGGGCAGCTCGCCAGGAACAGCCCAGGTCATCTCTTTGGGTGGTACTTCGCCAACACTGGCGCGAGCAGCGTTTACGTGAAGTTGTACGACAGCGCGCTCGCTCCCGCGGTTGGCACCGATGTGCCGGTGATGACCATCCTCGTGCCACCGAAAGGGGTGATTTCCTCGAAACATCCGAACGGGATCGTGTTCAGCAACGGCATTGGCATCGCTGCAACGATGGAATCGCCGGACAGTGACACGAGCCCTCCGGATGCCGGTGCCGTCATCGTGAGCTTGTTCCACCGTTGAACGGCGAACAACACCGAGCCGGTTGAAGGTGCGCCGGCTGGAATAGCCGCTGGCTTGGTCGGCGGCTATTCCCCTACTACGTCGAACGCGACGTGCGTGCCCTGCCCGCTTCGCGCTCACCCCACCCCCAGCTCCCTCCTCTGCCGCTCCCCCGCCGCCCGCACCTCGAAGATCGCCTCCCCCTGCCGCCGCAAAGCCAGCTCAATCGCCGCCGCCCCGCGCGCCTGCTGGTGTCCCGCGCGCAGCACGTGCACGAGCGCATCTTCGCTCATCGGCTTTCCCTCAATCATCCTCGTACCGGCCGGATATCGTCCCTGCGCCCTTCGCCACCACGCTTGCAGCGCTTCGACATTGGGCCATGGCAAGCCGCCATCCGGATCCATGGCAACATCGTCGTCCTCCGGATCATCGCTCGGCCCTACCTGAAAGCCTTCGGGTGAGCGCCCTTTGAGCTTCTCGGCCGCGAGGCTCAACCCGGTGATCCGTGCGAGCGCCGCCGCGGCAATCCGTGCCAGCGCCGGAGTCTCCATCAAGGGAAACAACCACTCGACCGCAGCAGGATCCCCGAGCGCCGCCGCGCCGGCCACCATCACACGTGCCCGCGCATCTGGGATCGTGCGATCACGCAACCACCTCGCGGCCATCGCCGGATCCAAACGGCGCATGGCCATGTCGACCGCCGCCGTCGCATGCGGCCCAGTCCCCTCGGCGATGACGAGCAGCCGCCGTGTCGCCTCTTCATCCCCGAAGCGCGCCGCCGACCATGCGGCGGAAAAGCGGCAACCGTCATCGTTGTCATCCAACGCGCTTCGCACCACGGAGAGCAGATCGTCGCGCCCGAGATCGCCCACGGCGCGGAGCGCGCGGGCCTTGAGATCGGGATTGCTGCTGTAAAGCGCATTCTCCAGCGCCGCGCCGACATCGGCGCGATGCGCCGTGCTCGCCGCGATGCCAATGGCATGCAGCACCGGCGAGCAGCGGGGAAACAAGAGACCTCGGAGGATGGGCGTCGCCTCCGTCAAAGGCACCCATCCAAGCGCGGAGATGATACCGCGCATGCGCACGGGATCGGCGCCACCGGCGTCGAGCACCCGCGCGATTCGCCGCAGATTCCCGACGGCGAGCACGGTCGCGACGAACGTCTCCCCGCCCTTTCCTTCGTCGAGCGCCGCTTCGCAGATCGCCCAGCCCGCGTCGCCCGCGAGCCGGAGGCCGTCGAGGTGCGCTTCGATGCGCTCGTCGAGCGCGCACAAGCTCCACAAATCGTGGGTCGGATCGCGGACGGCGGCGTCGCGGAGCTGCCAGAGGAAAGCGGCCTCCTCGGCGTAGAGCTCGAAGTTTTCGGCATCGATCGCGGACGTCACGCTCGATCCTCGCGTCAGTTGAGGATGACGTTCCCCGCCTTGACCTTGACGTCACCGGACGCCGAGACGTCGACGGTGTTGTCGCTCTTCACGCGGATGCTTTTGCCCTCGACGCGGATGTCGCCCTCGCCTTGCACGGTGATGTCTTTGCCCTTGATGCGAATCGAACCGTTCTTGTCGATGGTGATCTCGCTGTCGCCGCAGGTGATGGTGAGCTTCTCGCCGACGATCATCGTGCGCTTTCCGCCGGCTTCCTCGCGCTGATTCCCCTCGACCGAGAGCGAAGCATCTTTCCCGATGGAGGCATTCTGGGCGCCGTCGACGCTCACCGTCCGATCGCCGCTCACGCTCTCGACGCTCGATCCACCGACGGCGAAGGTGCGCGCCTGATCGACGGTGAGCGACATCGTCTTCTTGATCTCGAGCCGCACGTTGCCATCGAACGCGCCGTCGACGTCGTGCCCGCTGCCTCCGCCACCACCACCTCCTCCACCGCCGCTCGCAATGGCAATGGCGCCGGCCACGGTGACGAGCAGATTGCCACCGACGGTGAGGCTGTCGTTGGCGCCGATGGTCTCCATCTGATTCTGCGCGACCATGATGGTCTTGTTGCCGCCGATGGTCTCGCTGTCGTCGGCCGTCACCGACTTGGCGCGGTTGTGCCCGATCTGGCGCGACTCGTCGTGCTCGACGGCGATGTTCATGTCCTTTTGCGCGTGGACGAAGACCTCTTCCGATCCCTTCTTGTCCTCGAAACGAATCTCGTTCGAGCCGCTCCCGCCCACGGACTGTGACTTGAGGGTGCTCTTCGTGCGCTCGGCCGGCAGCGGATATGGAGGCACGTTGGTGCCGTGATACACGGAGCCGACCACGAGCGGCCGATCGGGATCACCTTCCACGAAATCGATCACCACCTCGTGGCCCACGCGCGGCAACACCATCGCTCCCCAGGCCGAGCCCGCCCAAGCTTGGCTCACCCGGATCCAACACGAGCTCGTCTCATCACCTTTGCCCTCGCGATCCCAGTGGAACTTCACCTTCACGCGGCCGTGCTCGTCCGTGTAGATCTCCTCGCCCTTCGGGCCCACCACGAAGGCGGTCTGCACGCCGCGGATGGTGGGCTTGGGCGTGATCTGCGCGGGCCGGAAAGCGACCTCGGCGGGGATCACGTCGAAATGGTTTTCGTAGACCCGATCTGCGCCGTCGTGGCCTTCGACATGCGGATCGACGCCGTGATGCTCGATGCGTGTGACGAGATAACGCCGGTTGAAATCGTCGCGCGGGTGGTCCGTCATGGTGAACGTGAGCCCCGAAGCGAGCCGCGCGCACACGCTGTCGCCCTCGCCTGTACGCTGCGGTGCGCGCAGCTCTTCGAGCCGGACGGCGGCGAGGCGGGCGCCCTCCCCGGGATCTTCGTAGTCGCCGGGGTAGTCGTAGACTTCGAGCGCGCCGCGCGCGTCGGCTGCGCGCTCGAGCGGGAGCGTGGGCTTCTTGAAGTTGTAATCGCGGAGCGTGACCTTCCCCGGGCGCACGCGCTCGCTCCAACGGAAGCGCGATACGTGCTCCCCTTGCTGCAGAGCACCCGTGGGCGCGCGAAACGCGATCTCGTGACCTCCAGCGACGGCGACGTGCGCAGGCCCGTTGTCGGAGACGACGAAGACGTCCTCGTCGCCGCCGTGCTCGAAGAAATACGCCATGCCGTCTTCCTCCATCAGCCGGCTGAGGAAGGCGAAGTCCGTCTCTCGATACTGCACGCAGTATTCACGCGGCTTGTACTCGCCGCGGAGCGCGAAGCGAAAACCGCTCGCCGCGATGCCGGCCTTGAGCAAGACCTTCTCGATGATCTGTGGTGTCGTGTCGCCCTGGAAGATCCGGCTCGCGCGGACGTGACGGAGCCGCCACACCGCGGGGACGAGCGTGGTCCGATAGGCCGTGAG
Organism: Minicystis rosea; assembly: GCA_001931535.1. Taxonomy (GTDB): domain Bacteria; phylum Myxococcota_A; class Polyangia; order Polyangiales; family Polyangiaceae; genus Minicystis; species Minicystis rosea. The sequence continues at coordinate 13,848,841 of CP016211.1, read as the reverse complement.
CTTCTTGCCCTCGTCGCCCTGCTCGAAATCGCTGACGATGCCATGAATCCGCCGCATGGAATCGCCGGAGCGGATCTCGAGGGTGGCCTTTGCGCCGACGACGGCGGAGAAGGCGATGTCGCGATCTTCGCAGGCCAGCGTGACGTCGAACGAGAAGAGCTCGGAGATGCCCTCGTGACCGTCGAAGCGAATCAAATGGAGATCGTGATCCAGCCCGTGAACGCGAAAGGTGTGCATGCGAGCCCCTGATCCGTTCCGACGTTACGAGCCGCGAGTCTAACGGGGCGCCGCGCGCGGCCGCAAGGCGCGCTTGACAGTGCGGGAGGCCGGTGGTCTCGTCGGGGCGAGGGCGCCGCGCATGGCGAGCAGGTGGAGAATCGACGGATCCGCCGGGGTGTGGCTGGTACGCGGCGACGCGCGCACGGAAGCCCATTCGCTGCGCGGCCAGCCGATGACGCGCGAAATGGCCAAAGCTCGCGTGGACGCATGGTTCCCCGGTGGTTTCGGTGACGCGCGCACGGAGATGCTCGCATCCATTTGCCGCTCGCTCACCGGCGCATTCCCGGGCGAAGGCGTGCCCGACGCAACGTGGTTGAAGCGCACCCTGCGCCGCGCCCTCGAGGATGGGCGATTGACGGCCGTGCGCACGCGCCTCCCCGCGCCCGCCGGCGGCCTCGAAGAAGAGCCGGAGACGGTGCGCCGGCCGGCCCAGGTCGAGCGCGCATCCATTACGTATCAAGTGGTGGACGACGCGACCTCGGATCCCATTGCGGACGTGGCCCTCTGGGTCGCGCTCCCCGACGGTCGCGAAGAAGAGAAGCGCACCGACGCCGAAGGCTACGTGCGCTTCGAAGGCATCCGCCCCGGCCGCTGCTCGGTGCGCGCCGATCGCGGCGAGCGCGATCTCCTGCACGTCCTCGTCTTCGACGGCTTCGGTCTACACCCCGTCGGCGAGCACGGCGCCCTCGGCCGCAGTGAGCGCTGGCCTCGCCCCACGGTGGTAGAGCTCGACAAGAAGCTCGCCCGCAAGCCGCAGAAACGCGCTCTCGCCATCACGGCCGTGCGCCGGCACCGCGTGCGCACTGGCGAGACGCTGGCCTCCATCGCCAAGCTCCACGACCTCGACGAGCGCGCCCTCCTCCAATTCAACTTCGGCACCACCGATCACGCCGAGGTGCAAAGGCTCTTGGTCCGCGAGGTCGGTTGTCGCCGCCGCAACCTCGGCACCGGCGACGTCGTCCTCTCCGACCGCGATCGCCCGGGAATCCTCTACATCCCGGAGCCCTTCAAAGCCCACGGGCAGTCGACCGATCACGATTACGTGATCCGCGTCCACCGCGTGCGCCCCGCGCCGCCGAGCTACGCCTTCTCTCTCTAGCGAGACCCATGGCCGTCGAACGGAAGCTCCACGCGAAGAACTGCGCCGTCGATGCGAACGGCCCCGTGGCCCGCGCCGAGAACGCGCGCCGCGTGTATCCCATCGATCAATACGAGCTCGAAACCAAGCTCGTCCCGCGATCGAAGTTTCTCGACTACCACATCCTCCAAGTCCCGCTCCTCGGCCAGCGCGGCTATCGCAAAGCCGACGGCAAGTTCGTGGACGATTGGTGTGGCCGGACGTCCGCTTCCACCCTCTACAACTGGTTTCAGCTCCTCGAGGACGGTCCCCCGAAGGATCGCTACATCACCCATTGGGACGCGGACAACTCCACCTACCGCCTCAACCTGCGCGCGCCGAGCAAGCTGCGGATGTTCCATGCCACGGCCGAGACGCAGGTGTCGGACGCCGATCTCGGGTCCTACGGCGGCTTCGTCGAGGCGTGGAAGGAGCATCTCAAGAAGGTTTACGAGATCGGCCACATCTACCCTTCGAGCGCCGACACGCGCCAGCGCGCGGAGGTGGCCGCGACGCTCACGGACGCGAAGATCGAGGATCAATTCGCGCCGGTGCTGGCGTCGCTGCGGCTCAACAACCCGGTCTTCTTCTACAGCGGGTTCACCAAGGGTCGCAATCACCTGATCCTCTTCGTGGGATATGCCCACCTCGCCGGCGCGGGCGGCGAGCCCGAGCTCTGGCTCGCCATCGCCGATCCGGCCACGCCCTTCGGCTGGGTCACGCCCGGCACCCTGCTCGATCTCACGAATGGGAAATCCACCCTCGCCGATCTCGCGCCGGCGCACGACGTGATCCTCTTGGTGAAGGGCGATTGGGACGATCGCCGCGGGACGCTCGTCCTGGTCCGCGCGCGCTTCTTCTTCCGGCGGAAGGGTGATTATCCGGCCTTCGTCAAGGCCGCCAAAGATCCCCAATCCGCCTATTGGAAGCAGAAGAACTACGACGACTTCAACCAGAAGAACGCGCTCTTCCTCGACGACGTCGGCAACAAGGACAAGGAAGGTGGCTACATCTTCTGGTCCAAGGACACGGCGAACGTCGTGGTCCCCGAGGGCGCGGTCGTCACCACCCAAGCGCGCGCCTCGTTCCCCTTCGAGATCAAGGGCGTCGCCGCCGCGCCGATTCCCATGCTCCATCATCAGGAGTCCCGGCCGGTCGATCTCGGCGGCTTCTACCCGCTCGGCGCCCACGACAATCTCCATGGCGGCGTGCACCTCTCGACCAAGGACGCCGTCGTGGGGAAATCGGGGTTCGTGCCCGTGCGGGCCATGGCGCCCGGGCGCATCGTCGCGGCCCGCTTCGCCGAGAAGACCACTCCTGGCGCCGCCCCCGCCGAAGACGAGAAAGGCCACCGTCACGATCTCGCCGTGGAGCTCTCCGGCAACACACCCAACTTCGTCCTCGTCCGCCACGAAATCGAGTCGGTGCCGAAGAAGCCGGGAGAAGCGCCGAAGCGATGGGTGTTCCACGCGCTCTACATGCACCTCGCCGGCCCCGGCGGATCTCTGGGCCTGAAGGGCTGGCAACAGGGCTTGGAGCAGAGCGCCTATCGGGAGACTCCATGGCTCGCCGCCCTCCACCGCGAGCAAAGAGGCGCGCTCACCGTCATCGATCCCGACGCGCCCGCGCTCGGCACGCACCACTGGCCGAAGACCGAGCCCGCCACGGAAGTGCGCACGGAGGCCGTCGAGGTCATCGATCCCACGAGCTACGAAGTCTCCAACGTGCAAACGAAGCTCGGCAAGAGCGCTCCCCGAGACGGGCGGGTTCGCCTCGTCAAGAAGCCCCCGGAGACCGATCTCGAAGCCGCGTTGCGCGCCCTCCGCGACGGCACCATGACCACGTTCGCGGCCCCGCATCCGAATCTCTTCGTGACCGCGGGGACCAACATCGGTTGGACGTCCACCTACGTCGACAAGGGACACGAGGGCTTCCTCCATTGGGAGCTCTTCTCCCGGCCCGGCAAAGACGGCCTCGAAGGCCTCGCCGAGGCCGCCAAAGAGCTCCTCTCCGGCGGCGAGGTCTTTCCCCTCTTCGAGGAGAAGAATGCCAACAACTACCTCGACGCGGGAGAGGACGAAGATCTCCGCAAGCGCCTCCCCGCCGAGGATCGGACGGAAGGGAAAGAGGTCACGTGGGGAGATCTCTCCGAGCTCTCCTTCGCCGGCGCCGACGACAAGAAGGGTATCGAGCCGAGCCCGCCCCTGAAACCGGAGCACTATTATCTCCGAATCGATGTCTCCAATTTTCAGGACAAAGTCGCGGCCGGGCCCCGCACGCTGACGCTCACCTTCCGCGGCGGCGAGGGCCAAGGCGGGCATGGCGAGGAGAGCACCGTCGAGATCACGGTGGGCGCAGGCGAGACGCAGAAGACGGTCCAAGCGCCGGGCTGGGCGAGCACGGTCGAGATCACGACACCGGGCCTCATGGTCCGAGGCCGCAGCAAAGCGCCCGAGGCCGCCGACGTGAGCGCCCACCTCACGCGCATCGCCAAGCACCGCTTTCGCAACCTGCGGCTCCGGCACCTCAATGCGTGGAGCGAAAAGGAGACGAAGAAGGAGCTCGAAGCCCACTTCGTCAAAGACGACAAGCTCGCGGCGCTGGTCGAGGCCGTGTGTTTCTGGGGCGACCCCGAGCACCCCGTGTACTCCGGCGACAAGCTCTCCGCCGCCGATCTGCGCGACGCGCCCAAGCTCGACAACATCCATCCCATCGTCGGCCTCTGGGTCGTCAATCTGCTCCTCGAACGCGGCCTCGTTCGCTTCGTCTCGCCTTCTGCGGACAAGGCTTCCTCCGTCGAGCCGATCGCGAAAGCCTGGCTCCCGGCCGTGGAAGAGCGCCCGGTGCGGGCGGCAGGCACCGAGATCGCGGCCATGGCCATCTCCAATCAATGGCGGATGACCGACGTCGAAGCCAAGCTGGAAGCGGTCTCGGGCAACATCCGAGTCCCCATCGCTCAATCTCGTTATCAGGACGGCAACCTCGCCGGGCACGTCGCGCTCTCCGCATGGGGAGAATTCGATCTCGTGCTCTCCCACAAAGAGGGCTCATCCTGGAGCGAAAAGGGCGCAAAGACCCTCGGCGCCCCGAAGGTCACCCTCCTGGAGCCCAAGCTCGCACCGCATCAGGCGGAGCCCGTGCCGCTCAAAGGGGGAGCTTCACTTGGGATCTCGAATTCGACGACAACTGCCCCGAGACGCTCGCCGGTTATCTCTTGGCCGAGACCAAGATCGAGGGCAAGAGTGAGGACTACGCGCTCGTCGATCTGGTCCATCCCATCCTCGCGGTCCCGCCGCCGGCAGGCGGCGCCAAGCTGACCTGGGACAAGGGTTTCCTCGTCAAAGCCGAGCCGGCCAAGGGGCAAAAGGCGGCCGTCGTCGCGCCCGGCACCACGTGGAACGAAGTGATCGAGGCCGGGAAGCGCAAAGAAAAGACCGGCACACCGCGCATCGCCCGCAAGCTCCTCGTCGCGTTGGGGAAGCTCGATGCCGCGTATCGCGAGAAGGTCCCGAAGGGCGATTTCCGCCTCGTTCCAGGGAGCCTCCGCGAGGATGGTTGCAGCGTGGATGTCGCCGTCCTCGCGACCAAGGAAAAGCCCAAGTCGGATCCGCAAACCACCTTGCGCGACATCGCCAAGCAAACGCTGGGCGGCATCGTCGTCGACGACGCCGAGCACCCCGGCCGCCTCACGCTCACGGTCGAGCAGGCGCCGGACGACACCCCGAGCGGCGCGCTCCAAGTGACCTTCGATCCCAAGGCCTTTCTCGGGCAAATCCTGGCCCTGAAGAAGCCCGCGAGCGGAGAGGTCCTGCTCGTGCGCTATCTCCTTCGCTTCTACAACGGTGGTCACGTCGTGGAGCTGACCGGCAGCCGGGACTGCGGCCCCGACGGGTCGTGCAGCGACATCGCTTTGGTCGAGCGAAAGACCTTGAGCAGCATCGCCCATCCCGCGCTCCCCGACGTTCGATCGAGCGAGGTCCACGCGCGCATCGCGCTCCCGCAGATCGTGCGCATCCGGCAGGCGACCGACGCCGGCGGTCTCCGTTTGACCGCCGATCTCTCGGGCGGAGACATCGAGTTCTGGAAAGCGGCCAAACCGGCCTTCCAGCTCGATGGCAAACCACCGAAGGAGGCGGCCATCGCCAACGGCAAAGTCCTCACGGCGACGTTCACCCCCAAAGAGGTGGGCAACGGCGGTGCCACGCAGATCGTCGCCAAGACACTCGTGGCCGCCACGTATGCAGGCGCGGAGATCGCCGCGGGTTCCGTTCCAACCACCTTCGCAGAGGACATGACCGACAACGTGCCGGCGCTCACGCTCTCCAACCTCGAGGTGAAGCGGGACGAGAAAGGCGCCTTCGAGCTCTCCGTCACGGCCAAGGGCCCGCGCGTACCGCTGTCCGTCGTCTTCGCCCACGAGAAGAGCTCCTATCGGCCCATCGGCACGCCGGTGTCGGCCGGGCCGGACGACATCGCACGTGGCACCATCGATGTGCTCAAGCTGGGTAAATCCAAGAAGCCACGATCGTTCACCATCACCGTCACGGCCAAGTGGGATGGGAAGGTCGAGGCGACGACGCATTGGACCTATCCGCCCGAGGAGCCGAGCCCGTGAGCGCCCCCGAAGCCAAGAAGGATTGGAGGACGATATCCTCCGGCGTGATCTCGCTCGCGGCCCACGCGGGCGGGTTCGTCGCCGTCGAGCTCGTCGCGCCCGTGGCCTTGGGCGCTCCGCGGCTCGATCGGCCCGTGTCGTTCACGGGGACACAGGCGGTGGCGCACGTCGTCGTGCCTTGTCCCGATCTCCCCGCCAATACGATGTGGACGGTGGAGTGGTATCTCCCCTCCCGCAAAGAGCCCATCATGGGCCCGACGACCAAGATCGAGGGCGGGGCCGTCAAAGCCATCTTGGATCTCGCGACCGGCGGTGAGGCCCTGGGCGCTTTCCTCGAAGCACCCCAGAGCTTGAGGCTGCGGCTCACTCCCGATCATCCGCACGTCCATTCGAGCGAGCCCAACGTCCCCTCCCATTGCGTCGAGCTCGCCGTCGACTTCCCTCATCCGCTGCGGCTCTCGCTCGATGGTCACGTCTTCAGCCAGTCGGAGAGCCTCACGGGCGCGCACGTCGGCAAGCGCATCGCGCTCTCGCTCTCTCGTTCGGGGTGGCGCGCGGCCGTGCGCCTGCGCGTGGACACGCCGGGCGAGCAGGACGTCGTTCTGCCCTTCACCCCGGGTCACGACGGCGCGACCTGGGTTTTGGGGATGAGCGGCGGCGGCGATCTCCAGCTCCCCGATCCCACCTCCGGCACACTGACCTTCAACTTGGTGCTCGAGGTCAGCGCCGGTGAGGACGGCCCGTGGAGCCTGCTCTCCACCTCGACGCTGGCCGTGCCGGCGCCGAGCCTCGCTTCGCTCGACATCGAGATCGCCCCCGGCGCAGAGCGGATGATCACGCGCGCCGAGCCCGAATCCTGGCTCGAAGAGATCGTGGCCGACAGGCACGTTTACGCCGTCGGTCGCTTCGACGGCTTCGCCGAGGGGTTCGATCCGCCCTTCTCGCTCGAGCTCTGGATGGCGCGCCGCACCTCGATGGATGCGAATGCGGCCGTCGTCATCCAACCGCTCACCCGCCGGCGCGTGGACATCGGCGCGCTCCGCAACGGCACCTTCCGCGCCGCGGTGGACGCGCTCAATCACGAGATGGATGCGCTCCAATACCGCGAAGCCACGCCGTTCGTGGTCCTCCGGGCGAGCGAGGCCGATCCGCTCCCGTCGATTCAACACTGCTTCTCGTTCTCGCTAGAGGCGGTGGCGTTCAGCGACGAGGATGTTTGGCGCCGAGGCGATGTGCTCGGCATCTGCTCGCGGGGCGTGACCCAGGGCATGCATCTCGTGCGTCAGCCCGTGATGGGCGCGGTCTCGATCGCGGTGGAGAAAGAAGCCCTCGCGCTCTACTGCGGCGTGCTCGGCCCGGCCGACGCGTGGAAGGCGGCCAAACCTCATTTCATCCTCCAAGCCGGAGAGACGAAGACCCAGAAAGACGCCGCCGTCGTCGAGCTCCCGAACAGCGAAAAGCGCCGCCTGCGCGCGGAGATCCCGCTCAATGCGCTCGGGCCCTTCGCGGGAAAGGCCGCCGCGCTGCGCGTGGAGCTCGGCGCCAAAGGGTCCATCTACGTGCCTCCGAACGCGGGCCAGCTCGCACCGCCCGTCATCGCGCCGCGCCTCGGACCGGTGGAGTGGGACCGTGACGACGCCGGACACACGCGCTTCCTCTGCCGCACGGCCTTCTTTCCCAAGGGATCGCAATCGCTCGTGGCCACGTTGAGCGTCGCGGGCGCGCCTCCTTTCGGGGCAGTGACGTATGCCATCAAAGGCGGTCGCGTCGACGACGAAGGGCTCGTGTTCTTCCCCGCCGAAGCGGACGCGGCGCGGTGCAACGAGGCGCTCGCGAACAACACCTTGAGCGTCAGTGTCAGCCTGCCGGCGCCGCGCACGGCGCTCTACGACGTTCCCGCCCTGACCGTGCCCGTGTGGACCGGGACGCCTTTGCCGCGCGCCCGATAGCGCGGCTCATGCGGCCCGTGAGGCCCGCTCGAACCAGCAGGATCCGCTCGCGCCGCCGGCTTCTCCTCTTGTATCCTCGCGGTCATGAGCGAGCAGCGACTTGGACGCGACGTGTTCCTGGCCCTGGCCGCGATTGGTTGGGCCGATGGCAAGCTCGACGAGGAAGAGGCCGACGCCATCGTGCGCACGGCGCTCGAAGAGGGCCTCGAGATCGACGAGATCGGGGAGATCGAAAAGGCCACGAAGGCGCCCATCGATCTCTCGATCATCGATCGATCCAACATGACCAAGGCCGACCGCCTGTTCGTCTACGCGGTCGCCTCCTGGATGACGCGCCTCGATGGCAAGGTCCACGAGCGCGAGACCGAGGCGCTGCAGAAGCTCGGCGAGCTGCTGAAAATCCCCGAGCGCCCGCGCGCCCACGCCGACGCCATCGCCCTCGAAATCGTGGAGGCCTCCAGCGATCGCGCCGCCCGCTACGATCTCCCCGCCCTCCGCACCACCCTGCGCGACCGCCTCGCCGAAGCCCAACGCCTCCGCGCCGCCGCCGGCGAGCAGGAGTGACCTTCTCCCTTTCGCAGACGCGAGCGTCGCGCCGTCATTCACGCTTCCACGACTCCACATCTCCACGCGAAGCGCCGAAATCCCCATCTCTCGTCTTTTTGCGTCTTCGCGCCTTTGCGCCTTTGCGTTGAAATTTCCGCCGGCTCGAGCGATCTCCAAACGACATGGAGATCTGAAGACACTCGATCTCAAGCCTGCGCGCGCTTGTCCGCGTCGCCCATCCGCACCGTGACGAAGGTGCCGTAGCTCATCACCGTGAGCGACTCGTGGTCGAGCACGAGCACCCGCACGCAGCGCACGGGCGCGGGCTCGAGCAGATCGGCATAGGGATCGAAGGGCGCGTGGGGCGCCTTCGGCAAAGCGGCTTCGAGGAACTCGTAGACACGCAGGCGATGGCCGAGGAGCACGCTCGTGCCGTTGCCCATGTCGTCGCCGAAGACCATGTCGTTCGCGGAAGGCGCGACGACGAGCACGGCCGTGTCGGCCACCTCCAGGCCGCCGGCCGCGCACATCTCCTCGATCCGCGCGCACACCGCGTTCTCCACGCCCGCGAAGAGCGCCACCCGGCGCCGCTGGCCGGGCGTGAGCGAGGGATCGTCCAGATGCGCCGTGATACCCGCGTTGGCGTCGTTTTGCATGGCGCTGCCCGCCGGCGCCGCGCGGACTCGCGCGGACCTCGTGCGGCCTCTCGTTCTTCCGAGACCATGCACGGGTGCCGCCAGCGACGAACGCCGCCGCCCACGCGCGAAATGCGCACAGCGGGAGGCGCTACTTTTTCTTTTGATCCTTCTCGCCCGAAGCTCCGGTGACCTTCACCGTGGACTCGGCCTGAAGCATGGCTTGCTGGCCCGAGCCGACGTGACCGGCCGCGCCCATGCGCACCTGCGCGTCACCCTGCGTGGGAATCAGGCCTTGCGCGGTCCACTCGGTCTTCCCTTTTCCCTGCGACTCGAACTGATCCAGCGCGAGCTTCTGCCCCTCGCCGGCGTCGATTTCACCCTTCGCCGCATATTGCCGGATGTCGATGGACAGCGTCGCGTGGTCCTTCTCCAGCTTCTCGAGGCGGAAGACGCGATAACGCACCACGTCCACGACGCCGCCGCCGGGCCGATCGGTCACCATCCAATAAGCACCTGCGCCGACCGGCTTCGACGGCAGCGGCGGGAGCACCACGCCGATGCCATCCACGATTTGACGGAGGAACTGCTCGAGGCCCGGGTCCGCGCCCTTCGGCAGCGAAGACGAGACATCGCTGATGGTGCCGTCGGCGCCGAGCCGATAACGGATCTCGCTCCCCTTCATCTTGCCGAGTTGATCCGAAGCCTCCTTCGGCACCTGCGGCGGGAGCGTCACGCCGCCGACGGTGACGAGCACCCGATAGCCCGAGGGCGCCTCGGCCTTCTTGTCGTCCTTGGCCTTGTCGCCCTTGGGCTTGTCGACCTTGAGCGAGAGCGCGTATTCGACCGGGAGCCCGCGCCCCTGCTGGCGGAACGCGACGCTCACGACCGACTTCTGCTCGCCCTCGGAGGGCGCATACGCGAGCTGCGTCTTCGGCTCGGATCCTTCGTTGAGGAGCTCGATCTTGGAGGCGCCCTGCGCGATCACTTTGTCGGCGCCGCCCGGCGCGAAGATGCCCTTCTCGGGCGGGCCGTCGGCCGCGCTCCCCGTGGGCGCCTGCGCGGACTCCGCAGCCTTCACGGCCGCGGCGAGCTTGCCTCCCAGCGCTTGCTTGCGCGCCGGCTCGGCCGTGGCCGAATCGGCGGCGGCGGCGGACACCTTCTTCTCCTCCGCACAACCGGCGGCGGCGAGGCCCAACACGAGCAGCAACGCAGACGAAAAAGCCCTGGTTCGGAGGTCGTGGCTCATCGGGCCCCATGTAACCCGGGCCCGTCCGATGTTCCAGTGCTCACGGCGAACATCCGCGAAGGCCGCACGCGCGCACGGAAACGCGCACGGAAACGCGCACGGAAACCATGGATCCCAGAGAGCGTGGTGCGCTCTCTCGCGCCCCGCTCGGAGAAAGCCCCGCGCCGACACGATCGACGCAGATCCACGGCCTGCGATCACGACCACCGAGCGTGGTTACCGAGCAGCTACGAAACCGCGGCAGCCGCGCCGTCAGCCGCTGCTCTTCTCGTACTTGCCCAGATCGTTCAGGAGCTCCAGCGGGCGGAACGGCTTGCCGTAGAAGTCCGTCGCGCCGAGCAACCGGGCGCGCTCGCGCGAGTCCGGATCATCCATCGCGCTGATGACGAGGATGGGCAGCTCGCGCGTGGATTCGTTGGCACGCAGCCGCTCGATGACGGCGAACCCGTCGAGCGCGCCGGGCAGCATCAAATCGAGGAGGACGATGTCGAAGGCCTCGGTGTGCGCGCGCTCCACCGCCTGGGCCCCGAGGGCGACACCGACGACCTCGTGACCGCTCGCTTGCACGAGGGTCTGGATCATGTGTCGGATCGCATCTTGATCTTCGCACACGAGGATCCGCATACGCGGGCAGCATTCTACGCGAGAAGCCTCCGCGTCACGGGAAATAGTTCGTCCACGTTCCGGCGCCCCCCGGCGAGCCCCTCAGGCTCGGACCCGAGCGCCCCGACACGCCGCGGATTCCATCACGATTATCGCGCCCGCGAAGGGCAGGCGTAAGCAAGCCCGCTCAGCCCCGCGGTGCGAGCGCGGCCTCGATCCATGCCGCGGCCGACGCGTGCTCGGCCGCGGCCATCACGTTCACCGTGCCCGGCAACACGTTCGCGCGAACCTCGGCCGCGCGGCGCTCTCCCTCGAGCGCGTCCGCGAACGGCAGGAGCAGCCCCACCGCGTCCGCGGAGAGGTGACCCACTGCCTCGTGCTCCCGCGCGAGATTGGCAATCTCCTCCGCGCGCGGACCACGGGCCACGAGCAACGTCGAGGAGCGCCCCGCCGCGCGTGCGAGCGCGAGCTCGCTCGCGATCCACCCTCGAAACCAAGCCGCGCGATGCACCGGCGCGCCCGCGCTCGACGCGCGCGGCAGCCTCATCTCGGGCGGAAGACGCTCGCTCTCGATCTCCGCGAGGATGGGCTCGGCGAAGCGCTCGAGGGCAGAGACCACCTCGCGCCCGATGGATCGCGGCCGGAAATCCATGGCGCACACGGTGCCGACGGCGATGCCCCGCGAGGTGACGAGCGGCGCCCCGACATAAGCCTTGATGCCTTGGCGCACCATCTGGCTCCCGCGAAAGAAGGGCTCCGCCTCCGCATTGGGCACCACGAGCGGCCCGCCGCTCGACAGGGTGTGCGTGCAGAACGACGTCTCGCGCCGGCGATCCCGCATCTCGGCGAACGCCACGTCGAGCCCGCGCTGCACGCGATACCCCACACGCGGACCGCGCACCACGCTCACGAACAGGAGCGGGAAATCGATGCTCCGCGCGAGCTGCGCGAGGAGCCGCTCGCACGCGTCCCCCTCGCCCGGCAGCGCGAGCGCGAGCGCATCCACCTCGGCCGTGCGCGCCGCGTCGTCGGCTCCACCGATGTGGAGCCGCGCAAGCTCACCGCTCGGATCGAAGATGCGTCGCGGGCGCCCACCGGCGGACGGCGCACGCCCGGACACGGCACGCGCGCTCGCCAGCACCCGCGCCCGCAACGCCGGCAAAGGCGCTTGGATCGCCGCCGCGGCGAGGGCCAGCTCTGTCCCCGTCTCCCGCGCATTCACGAGCGCGCGCGCACAGCGCGAGCACCCTTCGGCCGCATGCGCCTCGGCCGCGGCCACCTCCGCGTCGCCCGCATGATCGAGGAGAGCGAGAGGCGCAATCTCGTCGAGACGGAGGTGGAGCGCGGAGAAGTCCATCGGTCGCGGAGTGAATTACGCGCATCCCGAGCGTGCAGTTGCAACCCCTTTCGCGGCTCCGCACGATCTCGGCAGGAGCTCTCGGCCCATCCGCGCGCGACGCACCCCGGCCCGGCTGGGGCGGACGGCACCCTCGACAGCAGGTGTCAGGCTGCCCGTTGGCGCCCAAAGGCCTTTCATGCACGCCCATGTTCGGCCCGCCGGCACCATCTCCGCCACGATGCGATCACGCCCGCACGAATCGTCAGTGAGGCAAGGACAGATTCAGCGCAAGGCCCACGCTGACGCGGAAATCAGACGTGGATTCGGCGACGCGCGCCGCGGGATCGAAGCGATATCCACCTTCGACGACCGCGGAGATCGGTTGATCCGAGACGGCGATGAGCGCGCGCTCGAGGTGCACGTTGGCCCGCGCGGAGAAGGCCCATGTGCCGAGGCTCGACCAATGCGGTGCCACCTCGGCGCGCGCGTCGGCGACCGAGAGGCCGTCCCGGCTCTCGATGCGAAAGCGCATCGAGCCCGCCGTCATGGGCGCAACGCGATGAACGATCCGCGGCGCCGGAAGCACGGACATCGCATCGTCGCGCGGGCCGCGCAGGGCGCCCTCGACATCGAGATCGTAGCGCGCGCCGATCCCGATCGTGAACAGTCGGCCCTTCACACCCGATCGCCACGGATCGAGCAGCAGCGCGGCCCGCACGACGCCCACGTGGATCACGGGCGCTCCTCGGGCAAAAGCATTCAAGGACACGCGCCCGGCCTCGGCGTCGAAGCCCACGTCGAAGGGAAATGGGATGCCCACCGGCGGCGAGGTCGGCAACACCAAGCTCGGCGAGGCATCGTGTCGATGCAACGAGACACCATAGAGCGCCGCATCCATCGCAGGCACGCCGGACACGGGCCCGACGATCGGGCGTACCCAACCCGTCGAGATGCGATGCTCCACCTGCCAAGCGACGCGATCGCGCCCTTCGCCGCGCGCGCTTGCCGTGCGGTAAACCAGGCCGGCATCGATTTCCGGCGCCGCCGCCGGCGCGCCCGTCGGCCCGCGCGCGACGACCGTGGAGAGACCGAGGGTGACTCGGCTCGCGGGATCGAAGCTCACGCGGAAACGATGGCCCGAGGGGTGCTCGGCGAAGCGTGGCGCGTCCTCGGCTTCGGCCCCCGCCGCGAGCGAGGGTGTCGCCGTGGCGAGGGCCGCCGCGACGGCGACGCGGAGCGCACGTGATCTCACGGGTCCTCGAGCTCGGGCAGCGGCTCGAACGACCGCGGCGGCGCCCAGAACGAGAATCGCAGCCCCGCGGTCGCGCCGAGCTCGACGCTGCGCGCCCTCGTCGCCGGATCTTCGTGCGTGCCTCCCGTGGCCGCGAGCCGCATGGAGAAGGGTTGATCGTTGACCGCGATGAGCACGAGCTCGTACGCGAACGTGGCCGCGAGCTTCATGGCGGGCTTGCCCGCGAGATCGCCGGCGACCACCGTGGGCCTCCCCCAATCGAGATCGGCAAAGAGGTAATGCAAACCGCCCTGCCCGAGCGCGAGCCGCGATCGCACGGCGCCCGTGGGCCCCACGTACCAGGCGCCGCTCCCGAAGCCGGCGCTGCGATCCTCGAGCCTCCGCCCCACGTCCGCGCCTGCCTCGATGCGCAGATGGCTATAGAGATCGCGTGACTGCCATGGATTCCACGAGACGTGGACCTCGGCCATTTCGAGATCGAGCGCTTTCCGAAAACCCGGCGGCCGGTCTTCGATCTTGAAGGTGCGAAAGCCCCAACCGAGCGGCAAAGACACCGGGTGCACGCGCGGCGCGCCGAAGAAAGTGGTGACCCAGAACTCGGGCCGGCGATGCGCTTGCTGGTAATCGTAGGCGAAGACGAGCCCCGAGACGTGGAGATCGGAGAAGCTCACGGCGCCTTCGAGCACGCGAAAGTCGTGTCGTGATCGCCCGCGGGGCGAGAGCACGCTGGCCTCGAATCCCACCTCGACCCGACCACGCCCGAGCGGAAATCCCGGCGGCGTGGGGATGCGCGCGTCCGGCTTCATGAAGGTTGGTGCCCAGGCCGCGCCCACGTAGACGCGTTTGAGCAGATCGAACTGCACCTGATAAGCGCGCCCCTGATTCGATCGTGAATACCCGGGCGGCGACTCGGCGATGGCGCGAACGAAGCGCACGCCCGAACGCACGAGCGATGGATACGCCTGGTCCGGCTCCGTGGTCGTGCACTCTTTGGTCCGGCGCAGCTCGGTGCCGTCGGAAGCGTGATTGGGCGCCTCCAGACAGACACGAGGGTGCTTTTCGTCATCACACTGCACACGCACCAACTCCCCTCGAGGGTTGTGCATGCAGTGGACGGGCAATTGCCAATCGAGGCGCGGGATCTCCTCGGCGTGCGCCGCGCGGGCGACGCCGAGGGCGAAGACGAACGAGAGACTCGCGAAGACGGCGCGACGCAATGGGCCCTCCTTGCCGCCCTGCTCGGCGGCGATCACGCGGCGGGCGGATCGCGTCCGAGGCCGGATCCAGCGCAGATCTCGGCCAACGACGCCACCCGAAGCACCCGCGACGTGCGGCGTGGTGCGCTGGAGCACAGGTCATGCCGGGACGCGTCACCACGGAACATTCGGAAAAATCAGAATGCACACAACGACACCGCGAACGAGATCGCGCAGGCAGGCGCGAAGGACGGCGACAGCGATACGCGGCGCGCAGCGCGCAGCGCGGTGCTCGGCGAAGGACACCCGTGCGGCCATACGGAGCCACCTCACGAGAGCGCACCCGATGGCGCCCTGCCCCGATCACGAAGACGAGGTGATCACCGAGCAAAGGTTCTCCCGCAGCCCGCGACAAAGCCGGGCCTGCGGCGCTCCGATCCGCCTATAGTTCGATCTGCTTGGTGATGGATGGCCGCCCCGCGCGGGCCGAGGGTGAGATGCACAGCGATTCGAAGGGGAGCAGGGGGCAGCGGGCGGCGACGATGCGCTTCGGAGCATGGATCGTCGCGGGAATGGCGCTCGCCGGCTGCAATGTGGTGTTGGGGCTTGGTGACTTCTCCAACTGTCCTCAAGACGGCCCCTGTCCGACGGGCAACACGGGCGGCGCCGGCACCGGTGGTGGCACCGGCGGCAATCCGACCTGCACCGACGGCAAGCGCAACGGCGACGAGACCGGCGTGGACTGCGGCGGTGGCACCTGCGAAGCGTGCCCCGCCGGGCAGGGCTGCGTGGTGGGGACCGATTGCGCGAGCCTCGTTTGCAAGGGCGGAACGTGCGTCGCCGCGAAGTGCGACGACGAGGTGAAGAACGGCGAGGAGACGGACGCCGATTGCGGCGGTCCGACCTGCGGGAAATGCACGGACGGGGCGACGTGCAAAGGGGCGATGGATTGCGCGAGCGCGGTTTGCGACGAGGGCAAGTGCGTCCCGGCCGCGTGCGCCGACGGCGTGAAGAACGGCAGTGAGACCGCGACGGACTGCGGCGGCGGCGTCTGCGCGGGGTGCGCGCCGGGAATGGCCTGCGGGGTCGCTGCTGACTGCGAGAGCGCGATCTGCAAGGCCAACGCCTGTGTCGATTATCGCGTGTGGGGGCGGCAGTTCGGCAACAACGAGAGCCAAGGTGGCAATCGGGTCACCACGTCGACCTTGGCCGATGCCTTCGTCCTCGGGAGCTTCCTGGGCACCGTGGACCTCGGCGGTGGCCCACTGACCACGTGCGATTTCGATCCACAGGATCCTCCATCCTGTCTCGGGGACTATTTCGTCGCGCGGCTCAAACAAGACGGCACGTACGCGTGGGCGACGCACCTCATCAACCAGAGCGACGCCTACGGCGGCCCGGTGGGTTTCAATTTCACCACGGACTCGTCCGGCAACGTCTACATCGTCGGGTCCGGGAACGGGAAGATCGACATCGGAGGAGGCCTGTTGTCCCCGCCCGCCACGTGCAACTTCGATTGCAATGGCACCGTCATCGGGAAGCTGGACTCCACCGGAACACACAAGTGGAGCAAGCGATTCGACGGCAGCAGCGGTGGTGAGGTCGCCGGTCTCGACATCGCCGTCTCCAGCTCCGGGGCTACCGTGACCACGGGTATTCTGGCGGGCACCGTCAACTTCGGCGGTACGGCGCTCACCTCCAATGGTCAGGATGCCTTCGTGGCGAGCTTCGATTCCAGCGGAGCTCACCTGTGGAGCAAACGCTATGGAGATGCGAGCTCGTCCGAGCAATGCGGTGAGTCGGTCGCCATCGACGCGGCCGGCAATGTCCTCGTCGCCGGCATCTTCAAGAGCAGCATCACCTTCGGTGGGCCCACGCTGACGAGCACCGGCGGTTTCGACATCTTCGTGACGAAGCTCAACGTGTCGGGAGGCCACGTGTGGAGCAAGCGTTTCGGAGACGTGCAGGATCAAGCCTACAGTTGCTCCGGTGGGAACGACTTGACCGTCACCACGGACGCGGCGGGCAACGTCATTCTCGCAGGCCGGCTCAAAGGCACGATCGACTTCGGTGGGGGAGCGCTCACCGGCAACGGCGCCGATGGGTTCATCGCCAAATACGATCCAGCCGGGGGCCACCTGTGGAGCAAACAGCTCGGCACCGTGGTCCCCGGCCGACCGGCGACGGACGGCGCGAACGCCGTGCTGCTCACCGGCCGTTCGACGGGTGTCATCGACTTCGGCGACGCTTCCCTTCCCGGCTCCGAGGGCTTCGTCGTCAAGCTCGCGTCCGACGGGAGCCACCTGTGGAGCAGGCGGCTCGGCGGCGTCCGCGGGAGCTCGATCGCGGCCAGCAGCGCGGGGTATCTCTTGTTGACCGGCGCACTCGTCACGACCGAGGATTTCGGGGGCACGCCGCTCGTGAGCGCCGGTGGGACCGACGCCTTCGTCGCGAAAATGGTGAACCCCTGAGCACGCGCGGGTGACGGGCCCGTGGCCCATTCTCGAATGGCCTCCCAGCGAAGGCTTTCATGTGGTAGAGCCCCCGTCGCCTTACTTTCAGGCAGCACGGAGGCTCTCATGAAGCGCGGTACGCTGTTCTTCCTCGGTACTGGAACCCTGACGCTCGCCCTCGCGGCGGCTTCGAGCGTCTCCGGCTGTCAGGGCAACTCGGGCACAGGCATCACGGGCGGCGCCGGTGGCCAAGGCGGCGACACGCCGACCACGTCGACGGGCAGCAACACGACGACGACGGGCAGCAACACCACGACGACGGGCAGCAACACCACGACGAGCGGCACCGGCGGGAGCGCCTCCGTGCCGGCCACGATCGAGGACATCACGACCAACAAGGTCGGCCTCAACACGCTCGTCAAGCTCTCGGGCGTCGTGGCCATGAGCAGCAAGTTCCTCGTCGTGTCGAACGACACCTCCTGTCTCTGGGGCGTCATGCTCTCGGCCCCGGGCCTCACGGAGACGGCCAAGAACACCGGCATCGTGGCGGTGTCCTACGGCACCAAGCCCGCTTACAACGACGCTGGCAAAGGCCCCTACTGCCCCACGATCCAGAAGGGCGACGCGGCCGGCGACGGGTTCCCGGACGACGTGAAGCCGGGCGACGTGCTCGACGTGGTCGGCAAGGTCGGCAGCTACATCCCCAGCACCTGCGGGGCGGCGGGCGAGACCGCCATCGCGGGCCTGCAGCTCACCAACATCTTCCCGGGCGACGTGACGCGCACCTCGACCGGCGGGCCGGTGCCGACGCCGCACGCGCTCGCGAGCGATGAGGTGACGAAGCTCGCCGCGCAGACGGACATGGCCTTCTACCGCGCGTGGAGCGGCGTGAAGGTCCGGCTCGAGGACGTGAAGCCGCAGCCCGTCACCGGGCCGGATGGTGGCTTGAGCGTCACGGGCGACTTCGGCGTGATCACCCTCCAGGACAGCAACGTCAAGGTCGGTGACAAGCTCTACTACCACGCTCTCCTGAACTCCCTCAAAGACCCCTGCCACATGGGCCCGCACTACGCGGACACGAACGTCACGTTCACGCACATCGACGGCTTCGTGTACCTGAACTACTGCACGTGGGACCTCGAGCCCACCAACCGCTGCGTCGATCTCGCGCCCCCGAGCGACGATTGCGCCGGCAACACCTGCCAGTGACATCGACCCTCGCGTAGAGGGATGAAGGCCGCCGGATTCGCACCGGCGGCCTTTTTCATTCCATCGATACCGATTCTGCGAGAGGCCTTTGCGCTCTTCGCTTCAACGACCCCACGAATATTCGACCCGGCCTTGCAGGCTCAGCGTCGTCCACGGATGGGCGCCGAGCAAGAGGAGTTGATAGCGGCCGGCGAAGCCGACGGCGAGGCGGCGGGTGAGCTGGTAATCGAGGCCGAAAGGGATCTCGAGGCCGACGCGGAAGGCGCGGCAGGGCACGACGATGGCGAGGCCGCAAAGAGGGTCGGTGCTGAAGAGGCCCGCGGGGCCGGCGAGCGCGCCGACGTAAGGGACCCAGTGGAAGGTGTCGACCACGTAGCCCACGCCGACGCCGGTGCTCACCACGGCCCATTGGCCATAAGGGTATACGGCGGTGTTCACCGACCCCATGAGGTTGAACATGTCGGTGAGCTCGTAGGCGACCTGCGCGCCGGCGGTGATGCCGGCGGACGTGGGGCCGCCGAAGAGCTGCGAGAAGCCGAGGCTGCCGCCGAGATGCCAGCGGTGCTCGTGCGCTTCGGCGCGCGGCGCGAGCGTCGAGACGGCGAGCGCGAAGGCAGCGGCGAGCGGGCGGAGTCGGCGGCGCAAGGTCCTCTCGGGTCGTAGCAGGTCGGCGAGCGCGACGATAGGACATGCTCCCCACCGTGGAATACGGACCGAGCCGACGCGCGGCTGTGCCATAGAACGCCGAGCGAGGAGGACCGGGATGGACGGGATGACGTTGGCGCTGATCGTGACGGGCCTGGTGGTGGGCGGGATCAGCGGGCTCTTGGGCATCGGCGGCGCGATCATGCTGGTTCCGGCGCTGATGTTCGTCTTCGGGTTCTCGCAGCAGCGCGCGCAGGGGACGTCCATTGGAGCGCTCATCCCGCCCATCGGCATCTTCGCGGCCATGCAGTATTACCGAGCGGGCATGCTCGATGTGCGCGCCGCGGGGCTGATCGCGCTCGGCTTCGTGTTCGGCGCGCTCGGGGGCGCCATGCTGGTGCCGCACGTGCCGCAGGTGTGGCTGCGCCGCGCGTTCGCGTCACTGCTCGTCTACGTGGCCGTCCAGCTCGCCTTCGCCGATCCCAACAAGAAGGTGGGCACCGCGCTGCCGGGCGCGATCGCCATTGGCCTGCTCTGGGTCGCCTATGGCGTGAAGCGCGCGCTGGGAAAGAAGCCGCCGCCCCCGCAGCAGAAGCCGCCGCGGCCGGACACGGAATACTTCATCTGACCCGCTCCATCGACGATGGTGACCAGAGATCACCATCGTCGACACAGCATGGGAGCTCGCTCCCGAGGAGATACGGTATCTGGATGAGGATCAGATACCGAGCACGGCGGCGAGCTCGGCGTTCTCCGGAGGTGCGGAGAGCTTCCTCAAGCCGCGGAGACGCTCGCTCCAGCGCGCGGCGGAGGCGGCATCACCGCGGAAGCGGGCGGCCTCGGCGCGGGACCAGGCATAAGCGCGCATGGTCATCGAGCGGCTGGCCGTGGCGGAGAAGGCATCGAGCCAAATCTCGACGTCCCCTTCGGCCGGCGTGAGCAGCTCGCCCGCGACGAGCAGATAAGGCGGCAGCGCCCGCGGGAGCTCCCCCGCGTGCCGGCTCACGGCGGCGTAGCGGAGGGCGCGGCGATCCTCGGACGAAGCGCGGCGCGCACCGTCCCAGAAGGCGAGCGCCCGAGCGAGCGTATCCGCGCTCTCGGCGGCGGGATCGAGCCACGCCGTCGGCGCCGCCATCGGCCCGACCCAGGGCCAAGCGCGCTCGCCGGCGGGCACCGCCAGCGAGGATCGACGCGAGCGCGCGAGGGCGAGGCGCGTCCACTGCGCGCGCACGTCGAGGGCGCGATCGCCGGCGCCCATCGCGGCCTCGTCGGCGGCCACCACCGCGCGCGCGGCGTCCTCGCGACGACCGAGCGAGGCGAGGATCTCGGCCCGCTGCAGGAGCCACGCAGCCCCCAGCGCGGACTTGGGCTCGGGAGGATCGCGCTCGATCTCGGCGAGGGCCCGCGCCGCGTCGCCGGCCGTGTAAAAAGCGCTCGATCGCGCGAGCGCACGCTCGCCGTCGGAGAGCGTGGCTTCGGTCTGATCGAGGATGGCGACGGCCGCCACGGCGTCGCCGGCGGCGGCCAGCGTGCGCGCGCCCTCCACCGCGGCCGCGGCGGCGGCATCCACGAGCACGCGCCGATCGCCTTCGGAGAGATCCGCCGTCGACGCGAGGCGACGGAGCTTGGCGGCGCCGTCGCGCAAGGCCTCCGCAGTGGCCGTGGGGTGCAGGCCGCGACTCTCGCCGAGCCACTCCACCGCCGTGAGATCGCGGGCCGGCGCGCGCAGCGGGAGCTCGCCGTCATCGGTGTGGGGCGCGGCGATCGAGGCGGCCACGGCGGCGTCGAGCCCGTGCCCCGTCGCGAAGAGCGCGGCCAAGAGGTGAATGCGCGCGTGCGCGGGGAGCGCGCCTTTCTTCAGCGTCTGAATCACGTTCGCGGCCGTGTCGCGGACGACCGTGGGATCGCCTCCGCGCCCGAGGAGACGCAGGCGCAGCGCGGTGCGCACCTCCAGCAAATCACCGCTCCCCGCTTCCCAACGCTCGGGCGCGGGCGGCGTGGGCAGGCCCGCTTTGGCGGCGCAGGCCACGATGGTGGCGCGCACCTCGCCCCAATTGCGCGCCCAGGACTCGTGTCGATGCATGGCGCGCTCGCCCTGCACGGTGACGAGCAGCTCGAGCCCGCGCTTGCCGCCGCCGTCGAGGCAGAGCACCGCCGCGACGGCGGTGCGCAGATCTTCGTCGCGGGGATCGAACTCCGCATAGCGGCGCGCGATCACGCCCGCGCGCGCCGCGTCGCCTTCGAGCAGCGCGGCCTCGAGCGCGCGGAAGCGCACCGTCCAATGCGGCCACATCTCGTATCGATCGAGCAGCGTGCGGCGATCCCCGAGCAGCATCGCCGACCGGCCCGCGTCGGGCGCGCCCACCGCGGCGCCGAGATCCTCGAGCGCCACGCGCTGCGATCCGCCTTGAACCACCTTCTCCGCGGCCATGAGCGCATCGACCGCGGGCGCGATCGCGGCCGCCTCCGCGCGGCCCACCACCGCGTCGTGGTAGCCGGCGACCGCGGCCCGCATGGCGATCTCCTCCGCGCGGTAGCGGGCGGGCGTGGCCGTCCACGGGATGCGCGAGGGCGTGAAGAACCAGCGAATCTCGCGCTTGCAATCGGGCAGCGCGGGCCCGCGGGGTGCCTCGTAGGAGGCCACACAGGCGCGGGCGCGCTCGGTGCCGTGCGCGAGGAGCGCGACCGGCGCCGCGAAGCCGGCGGCGGCCACGGCGATCAGGCCGAGGGGCCAGCGGCGCTTCAAGGCGCGGAGGAGGCCGGCGCTGGGGCTCGCGGTCGAGCCGATGGCAGCAGAGGAAGACACGGCCGCGTTTCTAGACCGCTTCGCGGCGCCGATCGAGGCTTCTCGCGCGGCGCCATGTCCCGACCGGATCCCGTGCGGCAGGGAGGGCAGCCCCGACGCGGCATTCCGGCGACGACCCAAGGGGTGCTGAGTCCGCGCAGGTGGTAGGTGGATCTGCGGACGGCGGGGCGTCTTTCGGGGGGAAGGCGCCGAGGCGAGCCGTCTCGGCCTCCGGGGCCCGTGTACGCACGGCTCCGGAGGCCGTTGTTATTTCCCCTCGAACGTTCTTCGGAGCGACGAAGGACCCGAAACACCAGGGTCCGTGAAGCATCGTTGTTTCTCCGCGAACGGACTCGACATCGAGCGCGCAATACCGCTCTCGAATGTGCCCGTGTCGGACGTGGTCCACGAGGCCCCGCGATACGGCGTCTGGACAACAGTGCTCTCCAGCCCACACATGCCTTGGACGCCGATTTTTGCGCCGGGCACGCCCAGACCCTGATAACACCGTGTCTGTAAGGGGTGGGTTTGGACGGGGTCGCACGTCCTCGTGCGGCCTTTGGGGGGTCGAGCCATGGGCGCTACGAAAGCGATGCCCGGCGCGCGCAAGCCGCAGGCGCGAATGCTCAATGTCCGGCGACGGCGGGCGAAGGTGGAAAACGAGACTCCAGAGCTCGGGGACGAACCTCCGGAGATTGTCGGAACGCCCACGGCCGTCGTGGGCATCGGGGCCTCGGCCGGTGGGGTGGAGGCGTTGTCGGCGCTCTTTTATCGTTTGCCAACCGACACGCACCTGTCGTTCGTCGTGATCTTGTCCGTCCCGGCAGAGCGACCCTCTCTGCTCGTCGAGCTGTTGTCGCGAACGACGCATATGTCCGTCCTCGAGGCCACGCCGGGCGCGAAGCTCGAGGCCAACTGCGTGTATGTCGTCCCACCGTCCTCGGTGATGGCCTATGCCGACGGCCACTTGGTGGGGGCCGAGGGCACCTCCGCGTTTCCCACCTTGCCGATCGATGCCTTGCTCCGCTCGCTCGCGCACCATCGACAGAGCCGCGCCATCGGCGTGATCCTTTCGGGCAACGGATCGGACGGCGCGCTCGGGGTCGAGGCCATCAAGGGCGAAGGTGGGATCACCTTCGCGCAGGATGCGCGCTCGGCGAAATTCGATGCGATGCCGCTCTCCGCGATCGGCACCGGCTGCGTCGATTACATGCTGCCGCCGGAAGAGATCGCGGCGCGCCTCGGGGAGATCGCGGCCCGCCTCGGCCCTCCGGTGGACGCGGCCCCGCTCTCCTCCACGGTGAGCGACGCGGACCTCGCGCGCGTCTTCAGCGTCCTCCGCGCGACGCACGGGCTCGATTTCTCGCACTACCGGCAAAGCACCATGCGCCGGCGCATCCACCGCCGCGCGCTCCTCTCCCACGCGGCGAGCGCGGCCGAATACATCGAGACGCTGGCCGCGCGGCCGCTCGAGATCGACGCGCTCTGCCAGGACCTCCTCATCCGGGTGACCCATTTCTTCCGAGATCCGGAGACCTTCACCGTCATGCAGCGCGAGGTGCTCCCAGCCATCCTGCGCGCGCGGGAAGACGACGCCCCCATTCGCATCTGGGTGCCCGGGTGCGCCACGGGGGAAGAGGCTTATTCGCTCGCCATCGCCTTCGTCGAGACGACCTCGGCCTTGGGGGTCTCGGTGCCTTATCAGATCTTCGCCACCGACGTGAGCGAAGAGGCGCTCACCAAGGCGCGCGCCGGCACCTACTTGGAGAACATCGCGGCGGACGTCTCGCCCGAGCGCCGAGAGCGCTTCTTCACGCGGAATGGCAAAGAGCTCACCATAAGCAGCTCCATTCGCGATGCGTGCTTGTTCGCCCGACAGGACATCACGAAGGACCCGCCCTTTTCCCGACTCGATCTCATCAGTTGCCGCAACGTGCTCCTTTATTTCGAGGCGGCTTTGCAGGAGCGGGTCATATCCACGCTTCATTTCGCGCTCCGCCCCGACGGGTATCTGATGATCGGCTCCGCGGAGCCCATCTCCCCGCTCGCCGAGCATTTCACGCTCGTGGACAAGCGGCATCGGATCTACGCGAAGAGCCCGGGCCCCGCGCGCCCCGTCGTCTCTCCCGCGGCGCGGGCGAGCGACGCTCCGGCGCGGCCCTTCGATCTCCAGGCCGAGGCCGACCGGGTGGTGATGATGCGTCATGCGCCCCCGGGCGTGGTGGTGAACGCGGACCTGCAAATCGTGCAGTTCCGCGGCCACACCGGACCTTACATCGAGCCGGCGCCGGGCGAGGCCACGCTCAACATCCTCAAGATGGCGCGTGACGGGCTCGTCGTGGATCTGCGGGCAGCGCTGCACAAAGCGCGGCGATCGGCGGCGCCCGTCCGCGCCGAGCGCGTGCCGCTCCGCATCGACGGGATGCGGCGCGAGGTCACCATCGACGTCATTCCCCTGAGCGGCGAGCCGAGCCGCGCGGCGCGCTTTTATCTCGTGCTCTTTCAAGAGACCGCTGCCGCCGCCAAGGAGCGCCCGCGCCCCAAGGGCAAGGGCAAGGACGAGGCGCACATCGCCCGTCTGGAGCGCGATCTCGCGGCCGCGAAGGAGTATCTACGCCTCGCCGTCGAGGAGAACGAGGCCATTCACGAGGAGCTCTTGTCGACCAACGAGGAGCTGTCGAGCAGCAACGAGGAGCTGCAAACCATCAACGAAGCGCTCCAAGCGGTGCGGGATGATCTGGAGTCGAGCAATGAAGCGCTCGCGCTGCAGAACCGCGCGCTCGAGCTCGGCACCATCGATCTCCAACGCTCCCACGACGATCTCTCGAGCCTGCTCGGGAGCGTGGGCCTGCCCTTGGTGTTGCTCGGCATCGATCGCCGGATTCGCCGCTTCACGCCCCAGGCAGCGCGGGTGCTCGAGTTGATCCCGAGCGACGTGGGCCGCCCGCTCCGCGACGTCGGCCCGCGCATCGAGGTCCCCGATCTCGATCAACTGGTCACCGACGTCATCGACTCCGTGTCGATCCGCGAGCGCGAGGTCGAGGTCCGTGATGGCCGGCGGTATCTGATGCGCCTCCGGCCCTGTCGGACGACGGACAACCGCATCGACGGCGCCGTGATGGTGCTGTTCGACGTCGATCGGCACAAGCGCACCGTGCCTGGCGACGAGGCGCTGATGGAGCACTGACCCTCACCCGCGGAGGTGACGGAGGATATCCATGCGAGGCCCGAGACGGCACCATCTTCGACCAGGCAGCACGGCGTGAGGGAGGATCCCAAAGGGGATAGCCAGGGAAGGAATGGGCGCGGTCTTTTCCGTGACGGTCTTTTCCCGTGACTCGATGGCACGCGAGGGGAGCATGTTCGACAGCGGATCCAGGGGCACGACGTTCGGGGTGTTCGTCCGTTTTCGCAAGTCGCGCTTGCCGCTGCGACGAGGGATCGTGCGGCTCGAAGAGGCGCTGGCCCTCGCGACCTCGCTGCGGCAGGAGCGCATGCACGGGCGCGACGACGTCTTCGTGATCCGCGAGACCGACGGCGCGGTGATGGACGGCGGTGGGATCGTGGCAGAGCTCCCGCAACAGCCCCAGAACGACGGTGCTCGCACCGACGCTCCGCTGGAAACCCAAAGCACGGAAGCCGCAGAAGAGATCATCCTCGCCGCCCCTCCCACCGAGCCGAGCCGCGCGCACGCGAGCACGCCCCCGAATGGCCTCGACGTCCACTCGCGGGAGACCGAACGCCCAAACGGCGACGCCCACATCGAGGCTCACGATCCCGGCGTGGAGAGCGAAAGCAGCGAAAGCGACGGCGTCGGGCCGCACGAGAGAGGCCGCGACACGCGCCCCAGCGCGGTGTTGGCGAGCCAACCCCATGCCGCGATGATGGGCCGAGCGAGCGCGCGTCACGGAGCGGGCGTGGGGGACCACACCCGTGACGATGGGAATCTCGTGATCGAGAATGGCAATCTCGTGATCGAGAATGGCAGCGCGGTGATGGAGAATGGTCATTCGGCCGCCAGCCATGTTCATCTCCACGAGGAGACGGCGCGCGTCGGGGTGGCCGGGCAACCGCGGCCGGTGCCGCTCCGGCCGGCGGCGCTGGCGGCCTTGATCACGAGCCTCGATCGGGCGCGACACGCGGCCGAGCGGGCAGCGGCGGCCCGGCGGCGCTTCGAGCAGAGCGCCGCCGAAATCGCGGAGGCGCTCGAGCGCGACAGCGCGCCGCCGGAGGCGCTGTTGCGGCGCCAGGCGCACATCGTCGCGTCGCGCGCGCTCGCCGAAAAAGCGGCCGCCTCGTTCGCCGACGCCACGGCCTTGGTCGCAGCCTGGATCGAGGCGGCGACCCGAGCGCCGCCGGCGGCGCATCACCCGCGATCCGCCGCGACAGGTGGACGTGTAAGCTCCGCCGGGTCGACCCGTTGATGGGGGACCTCTCGAGGAGATCCGATGAGACGAGGAATCACGCCGGCGGCCCTCGTGCTGCCCGCCCGAAGTGCGGCCACATGTGGCCAGCCTTCAGCGCCGCTCGTCGGCGGCGCTTCGCGCTCGGGCATGACCAGCGGTTTCGATCGCCCGCCGCGCCCTGCGCGGCCCAGCGCCGCCCAGATTTTCTGGCAGCGTTTCACGCCGGCGGTGCTGTGCGCCGGGCTCGCGCTGCTCGTGGGCTGCGCGGACGGCGAGATGCGGCCGCCCGCGTCTCCCGCCGCCGAAGCGGCCCCGATGCTCGCGCCGCCCGCTGAAGAGAGCACGAGCTCAGGCATGCGCGACGAGCGGATCGCCGACAATCGCCCGATGCCCGCCGCGCCGGCGGCGCCGGGCGCTCCACCGCCGCCGCCTCCACCGCCCGGCACGCGCTCCGACGCCGGCGAGGCCGTGCAGGTGCGCGGGCCGATGCTCATCTACACCGCGCAGATCACGATGGCCGTGTTCAACGTGAACGCGTCGCTCGCCAAGGTGGAGACGCTCGGTCGCGAGCTCGGCGGCTTCCTCGCCAAGCGGGACGACAAGTCGGTCACCATCCGCGTCCCCGCCCAGCGCTTCGACGAGGCCGTGAAGCGCGTCGAAGAGGTCGGCGACATGCTCCACCGGCAGGTCGTCGCCGAGGACGTGACCGAGCAGTTTCGCGATCTCGAGATCCGCCTGAAGAGCGCGCGCGCCGTGCAACAGCGGCTCACCGATCTCCTCGCGCGCGCCGCCAAGGTGGAGGAGTCGATCGCCATCGAGCGCGAGCTCGATCGCGTCACCGGCGAGATCGAGCGCATCGAAGGGAAGATGAAGTTCCTCCGCGATCGCGCCGTGTTCTCGACCATCACCGTGACCTTCGACGCCAAGCCGCGCGAGCAGGTCGGCGGCCAAGTCCGCCTCCCCGTGAATTGGCTCTACGATCTCGGCCTCCGGAGGCTCCTCTCGCTATGACGACCCGCGCGCTCCTCCTCGCCCTCGCGCTCGCCGCCGCCGGCTGCGGGCGCTCCTTCGTCGCGGCCACGCCGCCGGGCTTCGTCGATCTCGGCGATCGCTACGGCTCCCGCGAGTACCGCGCCACCACGGCCGACGGTGTCGTCCTCGGCATTCGTGCCTTCGACAACGAGCCCAAAGGCGCGATGTCGTTCTGGTCGCGCGCGCTCGAGCGACGCACCCGCGAGATGGCGGGCTATGCGCTCCTCGACAAACGCGACGTCGCCACCGCCTCCGGCCTCAAGGGCGTACAAATGCGCTTCGGGCACGACGAAGGGAAGGAACCGTACCTTTACTACCTCGTGCTCTTCGTCACGGACGCGAAGATCTACGTCATCGAGGCCGGCGGACCGAAGGCCGAGGTGACGAAGCAGGAAGCCCAGATCGATTTGGCCATCCGCAACTTCGCCCAGAAATGAAGGCTCCGCCGCGACGGGGCCAATCCGCCCTTCGATGCGGATGACAACCTGGCAGACCGGCTCGGTGCGGGCGGCCACTCCGTCGCCACTTCGTCACGGGTGCGGGGCGCGTTGATTCGGTGCTCCGCGCGCGCGGAGGGTTTGCTCCGTGGCACGGGCTGTGCTGAAAAGGAAGCCGAGCGGAGAGCTTCCGAATGAACCGAATCAGTCGAGAGGTCCAAGGGACGAGCGGATCGCGGGTGTCGCCTCACATCACGCGTACGCGGAGGACGGCTGAGAGGCTTGCGGGTCTCGCGCTCGCGGGCGCGACGATCCTCGCCAGCGCGCCTGCGGCCGCCGCCAACGTGACCATCAACACGGCCAACATCTCGGGCGGCCACGACCCCAAGGACGGTCGGCCGCCCGGTCAGCAGTTCACGATGAGCCACGCGGATTGCGTGGATGCCGACTGGTACATCCAGTTCCCCGTGCAGATCACGGCCAGCGCGGGCGGCTCGCTGCAGATCTGGGCCTCCGAAGGCTCGTCTTGCACCAACGATCTCACGCGTGACGAGCAGTGCGTGAAGCTCCCCGTCGTCTCACCGCAGGTGGGCTACTACAAGCTCACGGCGAAGCAGATCATCAAAGCGTTCGACGACGTCAACCCCACCACCTGCGATGGGACGAACACGGACCAGGCGCCGCGGACGCTGACGCTCTACTTCCTCCTCATGAACACCGGCACCGACACCGACGGGACGGTCAGCAGCGACAACACCGCCACGTACCCGATGATCATCGATCTCGTCGGGCCGCCCGCGCCGAGCGGGATCACGCTGGGCGTCGGCGACCGGATGCTGAAGGTGGTGCGGCCCAACATCAGCGCGGACGCCGACACGTACGGCTACTACGTCTACGTCCGCGACGCCGCTTCGGCGAGCCCCAGCAGCTCGTCGAGCGTCGCGAGCAGCGGTGGTGGCACGGGCGGCACGGGCGGCGCGAGCAGCAGCAGCAGCGCGGGAACGGGCGGCGCGGGAACGGGCGGCGCCGGTACGGGCGGCATGGGCGGCGGTACGAGCAGCAGCAGCGGCACCACGACGACCACCACCGGCACGGGTGGCGCCGGCGGCACGGGCGGCACGGGTGGCAGCGGCGGCGAAGGCGGCGGCGAGAGCAGCTCTTGCCTCTCCACGGACAGCATCCCCGACACGAACCCCGCGACGTCGCCCGACGTCGTTCGCGACACGTGGGTGGCGACCGCGAGGGACATGACCATCTTGAAGCTGGCCGACGGTAACCCCCCGAGAACGACCATCGCTACATCGTCGGCATCGCGGCTTTCGACAAGGTGGGCAACGTCGGCCCGATCTCCACGCTCCAGTGCGGCACGCCCCAGCGAACCGTCACGTTCCTCGGCGAGTATTGCGCCGACGGCGGTCCCGGCTGCGTGAGCTGCAGCGCGTGCACCATCGGCGCCGAGAACGATACGCTCGCGTGGCACGGGCTCGGCGCGTGCGCGGTCGCGGCGGCGGGGCTCGTCGCGCGGCGCGCGCGGTCCTCGCGCTCGAACCGGAAGAATGCTCGCGCCGCGGAGAAGGCATGAAGCGCTCGTCGACACTCCCTGATCGTTTTCGCAGGCATTGTTTTCGCTGGCTCGCGCTGGGTGCGACCGGCCTCGCGATCACGCTCGCCGGCAGCCCGGCGCGCGCGCAGATGGCGCACCTGCCCGACAACGATTGGCGGCAAGCCGATCGCCACGACACGCTCGCCCGCACCGCCAAGCGGAGCAACGTCTACGTCGAGCTGCGCTTCGGGCCTTATCTACCGAGCCTCGCGACCTCGGGCGACAAGGGCTCGGAGGCCTTCAACAACGTCTTCGGGACCGACTGCTCGTCGACCGACACCGCCTCCGGAAAGGCCAAGGCCGGCTATCGATTCTACGTCGGCACGGAGGTCGATTGGCTTCCGCTGCGCATCCCGTACGTGGGCGGCTTCGGCTTCGGGCTCGGCTGGGGCTTCACGCGGTTCGGCGCGAAGGCGCAGTTCCTGAACAACTCGAGCATGTCCGGCGTGAGCTGCTCGGAGCAGAGCACGACGCTGACGATCATGCCGATGCACGGCTCGTTCGTGTTGCGTGTCGACGAGATCCTGCGCCGCACGGGCATCCCCATCGTGCCGTACGGCAAGGCGGGCGTCGGGCTCACGTGGTGGCGCGCCGGGACGGACACCGGGACCGAGCACATCTGCAAGGACGGGAGCGGCGGCTACATGCCCTGCACCGCCGGCCAGGCGGAGGACGCGACCGGCATGGGGCTGACCCCGAGCCTGCACCTCGCGGTGGGCGGCATGCTCTCGCTGAACTTCCTCGAGCCGCGCACGAGCGCGACCCTCGCGGAGTCGACGGGCATCGGCCACGTCTATCTCTTCGGCGAGTTCTTCTCGGACAGCATCCGATTCACGCCCAGCAAGAGCATGAACGTCGGCACCACGGGTTGGACCGCCGGCCTCGCCATTGACCTCTAAGGAAAGGACTCGCGTCCTTTCCCCCCAACGGGCGAAGCCCGTTGGGGCCCCCCATACCTCGATCCACCCCCGCCGATTTGAAGGTCGCGCCGCTTCGGGCCTGGCGTTGGCGCATCAGGAGAGGTGTTCGTCCTGGAGGCTTGGTCGTTCGGGGCCTCCATACCCGCGCAAGCTTGAAGGTGTGCCGCTTCGGGCCTGGCGTAGGCGCATCAGGAGAGGTGGTTCGTCCTGGAGGCTTGGTCCTTCGGGGCCTCCATATCCGCGCAGGCTTGAAGGCCTCATCGGCTCAATCGTTGAGCGTCACGCTGCTTTGGGGCTGACGTGTCACCTCGATCGCGCGGTCGGCTCGATGTGCGATCGCGCGATGGACAACACGCGTGGCGAGCATGAGAGGCCGCGCGGCGCGCAGTCGAGCGCGGTTGTGGATCAGTACGAGTCTTCGTCGGCGCCGTCGTGGGAGCCGCCGCCGAGCTGCACGCTGCCTTTGCGCGCGGGCGGAGCGGGGGTGGGGGCGGCGGCGCGGGGGCCGGGGGTGTCGAGGTGCTTCAGGGTGTCGGCGGAGGGGGCGCCGTCGATGGGCACGACCACTTCGCGGGCGGCGCCGTCGCGCGTGATCGTGATGCGCAGATCGGGCGCCTTGGCCACGCTCTTCCACGCCTCCCAGGCTTGATCCGGGGTCTCCAGCGGGAGGCCGTTGATCCGTGTGACCACGTCGCCGGGCCGCAGATCGATGCCGCGCCACTCCTCGGGCAAGCCCACGAGGCGCCAGCCGGTGAACTTGCCGTCCTTGGACATCACCTCTTCGCTCAAGATCCGGCGCAGCACCCAGGGCGGGCCGTTCTGCACCAGGACTTGATCGACCTCGGGCCGCTTCAGGCGGCTGGGGGCGATAGGCGCCGCGGAGGCTGCCGGAGCCGGCTTGCCCGCGGCGGGCGCGCGCGGCGGGGGCGCCTCTTGGCAGGCGGCGAGGCCGAGCGCGAGCGCGCAGGCAGCGAGGGTGAGGGTCGGCGCACGCAGCATGTCGGGGACTATGCTCAAGCACCGGCGGAGTGCAAAGAAAGAGGCGGAAAGCGCGCAGCCAGGGCCGCCATGTGCGCCGGGCCGGTTCCGCAACACCCACCGAGGATCGTCGCGCCGCACGCAGCCCAGCGCTCCGCGAGCGCGGCGTATCGAGCGACGTCGCCGTGCTCGGTCCATCCGATCCCTTCGGCAGGATCACCGGCGTTCGCATAAGCACCGAACGTCACGCCGGCGTCGGCGAGCCGCTCGACATAGGGAAGGATGCGCGTCGCGGCCGTGCAGTTGACGAGCACCGCGCCGGCGCCGCGCCGGACCGCTTCGCGTGCGCCGGCCGCGATTGCCTCGGGCGTGAGCAGCGTGCCGTCCGGCCCGGCCGTGAACGAGACCCACACGGGCAACCCGGTGGCGACGGCCTCCTCGACGGCGATGAGGGCCTCGCCCACGTGCGGGAAGGTCTCGCAGAGGAGGATGTCGACGCTCGCCGCGGCGAGGGCGCGGGCCAGCGCGCGATGCTCGGGGCGGGGATCGTGCGGTGAGAGATCGGGGCGGTAGCAGTCTTCCAGAGGCGCGATGCTGCCGGCCACGCGATGCGCCGAGGGTACCGAAGCGCGCGCGAGGGCGACCGCGCGATGCGCGAGCTCCTCCCAGGCTGCGCCCACCTGACGCGCCTTCGTGCGGAAGGTGTTGGCCGTGTGCACGGTCGCGCCGGCCGCGGCGTAGTCCCGGTGGATGGCCGCGATCACCTCGGGGGCATCGAGGATGGCGCGGGCGCTCCAGGCCGGCCCCGGGGTGGGGACGCCGCGCGCCGCGAGCTCGGTGCCGAGCGGCCCATCGAGGATCGTCACCATCGGTCGCCAGGGTAGCGCGATCGGAAGATCGTTCCCGAACCTCGATCGTAAGCAGCCCCTGCACCTACCGACGCGAGCGGCGGCCTCTCCCGCACGGCTCGCCGGCCTGCGCTTTGTCCCCGCGCCGCGGGGGAGGAGCCTCCTCATGAACCGCTTCTGGTACGGCCTGTTCGTCACCTCGACCCTCACCGCCTGCGCACCGGCCCCGCTCGTCGCTCAACCGGTCGCGGCCAACGATGCGCCGCCCTCGGCGACGACGAACGACGCGGCCCGTGCCGCCGAGCTCGCCGCGCAGGCCTCCGATAGGCCGAGCCGTCCTTCGGGCGCGTGGATCGGCGCGGCGGGCGAGAGTGATTTCGTCCTCGCCGGCACGTCGGAGACGGCCCTCGGCGTGTGGGTCGACATCCCGTCTGCGGTGCAGCGCGCGCGGGCGCCGGCCGACGTCGCGGTCGTGATCGATACCTCGGGATCGATGGCCGGCGCGAAGATCGAGAACGCGCGCATCGCGGCCCAGAAGCTGGTCGACAAGCTGTCAGACGGGGACATCGTCTCCGTCACCACCTTCGCCAACACCGCGGAGGAGCGCGTCGCGCCCCAGCTGCTCGACGCGCGCTCGCGGCAGGGGATCCGAAGCGTCCTCTCGGAGCTCTCGCCCCTCGGCGGCACCAACATGTTCGATGGCCTCCGTTGGGCCGAGCAGCGCGTCTCCGCCGGCCCGGCGACGCATCCCGTCCGCCGCATCGTCATGATCTCCGATGGGCAGGCCAACGTCGGCCCGTCGTCCCCCGAAGTGCTCGGCTCCCTCGCCGCGCGCGGCGCGGACAGCGGCGTGCAGGTGAGCGCCATCGGCGTCGGCCTCGACTACGACGAGCACACGTTGAACGCGCTCGCGGTGCGCTCGAGCGGCCGCCTCTATCACCTCGACGAGCCGCGCGAGCTCGCGGCCATCTTGGAGCGTGAGATCGGCCTGCTCCAGACCACCGCCGCCACCGCCGCCGTGGTCGAGGTGGTCCCGGCGCCGGGCGTGCAGATCCTCGGCGCCGAAGGCGTGCGGCTCGACATGATGCCGAACGGCGCGGTGCAGATCCCCCTCGGCACCATGTTCGCCGGCCAGCACCGCGAGATGCTGCTCCGCGTGCGCGTCACCTCCGCGGGCGAGGGCAGCCGCCCGCTCGCCAGCGTTCGCCTCAAGTTCAAGGACCCGTCCGACGGCGGCCTGGAGCGCATGCACGAGGTCGTGGCGCGCTATCAGGTGACCACCGATCGCCGCATGGTCGAAGCGCACGCCAACGAGAAGACCCGCACCATCGTGGCCACGCAGCAGGCCGCGCAGATCACCATCCAAGCCGCGCAGCAGCTCAACGACGGCCGCTACGAGGCCGCCGATCAGCAGCTCGCGCAGGCCGAGACCAAGCTCAAGCAGGCCGCCGCCGCCGCCAAGAGCGAAGCCGATCGGCAGCGCGTGATGGTCTCGGTGCAGAGCATCTCGCGCGCCCGCGCCGCCGCCAAAGCCGACGCCGCCGCCCCTCCCGCCGCCAGGCCCGCGCCCCGCGCCCGCGCCCTCGACGTCAACGCGGCCGGCATGAAGGCCGCCGGGTTCTGACGAACCACCCGCGGGCGAGCCCAGACGCTTGCCGGCAAGCGTCGCAGCACCGTTTCCGGTCACCGCTGCCTTGCCGGCAAGGCTCCAGCACCGTTTTCGGTTCCCGATCCTTGCCGGCAAGGCTCCAGCACCGTTTCCGGTCACCACCGCCTTGCCGGCAAGCCTCGCCCAACCGTTTCCGGTCACTGCTGCCTTGCCGGCAAGGCTCGCTGCACCGATTTCGGATCCTCACCCGCTTGCCGGCAAGGCTCGCGACACCGTCGCTGGTCACCACCGCCTTGCCGGCAAGCCTCGCGACACCGTTTCTGGTCACCACCGCCTTGCCGGCAAGGCTCGCGGCACCGTTTCCGGTCACTGCTGCCTTGCCGGCAAGCCTCGACGCATGAGCGCGCGGCCGTGGATGCGATCGTGCGGCGCTGGCTGGCACCAAACGCTCCCGCATCCCTTCGCGGGCATTCGACGTCGATCCCTCCAGCGGGAGGGCCTTCGTGCGCCGGTCAGCGCGGGTCCCCGGCAAGGGTGATGTCCACGGTCTTCACGCCCGGCGTCCCCGGCTCGGCCACGCGCTCCGCGATGAGCATCGCCTTTCCCTCCGAGACCTTCGCCTTGGCCTTGGAGAACTCGGCGACCTCGAGCCGCGCGGGCCCGCCCGCATCCAGGATGACCCGCACCATGGCGTTGCGCGGCGGCAGGTCCAGGACGAGCCGCTGCGAGCCGCTCCGATCCCGCGGGACGCGGTAGTGATACCCGAGCTCCTGCGTGCCCGGCGGGACGGTACCGACGAGCGAAAAGCCGGCAGGCGAGATCTCGGCGAGCCGCACGGGCATGCCCAGATCGGAGACGAAGAAGTCGCTGACGTTGGGCGGGAACGCGACGCGCACGTTCGCCGGCACCCACGCGGTGCGCCCCAGGTTGACGATCCGGTGGAGGACCTCGAGGTCGATCGTGTCCGCGCGGACCGAGAGGAAGATGGCCGTCTGCATCGCCATGCTGCTCTGCTCGACCGCGCGCACCGTCTCGTAGGCGTGCAGGACCACGCGCTTGCCGGCGTTCGCATCGAGCGTGAAGGGCCTGACGGAGAAGGTGCCGTCGCCCCGCCACGTGCTCGCCACGTGGTGATGGCCGGGGTCGACGCTTCGCTTGCGGAAGATCGCCGTGCCCTTGTCGTCGGCGACGGCGGTCTCCTTCGCGATCACATCGAGCCCGGCGCTGGCCGCGCGCACGATCACCGTCTCGAAGAGGACGACCGCGCGCGGCATCGGGTTGCCGTCGGCGTCCACGACGGCGACGCGCACGGTGCCGGCGGGGAGCGAGGGATCGTCGTCGAAGCTGTCGGGCGTCGCGTCGAAGAAGCCTTTGCTGGGCGCCTTCGGGCGCGGCTCGACCGGAGCCGACCCCGCGGAAGCCGCGGGGGCCGCCGCCGGGGCCGCGACGATGGTCGGAGGCGTGCGCTCGGCGGCACAAGAGGTGGTCACGAGGAGCACGCTCGTGGTGATCCATGCCCATCGGATTCGCATCGAGCCGCGAGCTTACATGCTTCACAGGCGGCGAGGAGCGCGTGCGCGCCGCGCGGCCCGCGCCCCGAGATCGCTCGTCACGTCGCCGCGAACGCGGGGGCTCGACGGCGCTCCAGCGTCACCGCGACGCCGAGCAGCGCGAGGAGCACCGCGCTGACGAACGCCTGCGCCGGGACACCGAGCACGAGGCCTCCGGGGCGTTTGGTGCTACCGGCCGAGGAGCTTCACGCCGCCCGACGGCCCGCCTTGCACCGGCTTGTGGAGCACGATGTTGCGGCCGGCGGCGCGGCCGTGGAGGTGGGCCTCGGTGCGGCGCTGCCCGCTGTGGCGCACCTGGACGATGCGCGGGTGGCGCTTGCGATAGAAGCCCTCCAGATCGGCGTCGCCCACCCAGATGAGGCCCTTCTCTTTGTTCTCGACGCGCTGGGCGTTGAGCTTCTCCAAGAAGCCCAGCATCACGCCGGAGAGGAACGTGCGGCGATCACGGTCGCCGCGGATGCGCCGCTCCCGTTTGTGATCGATCCAGAGCTGCTCGGAGGTGTGGCTCAGGAACGCGTGCACGTAGGCCGCCATCTCCAGGTTGGCGGGCGTGCCGCAGACCTCGAGGACGCTGCCGCGCTTGCCCTCGGCCGGCCGGTAGACGGGGACCCAGATCACCTCGACGAAGAAGTGGTTGCCGAGGATCGCGCCGAGGAGGCGCTCGTGCTCCGTCACGCGGCCGGTGGGCTTGCCCAGGTGGCGGAACGCGTAGGCGCCCGCGCGCTTGCCGCTGCTGATGCTCTCCAGGTTGTATTTGAGCATCAGCTTTTGGGCGGCGTTCATCGCGGCCTGCGCTTCGTTCACGTTGGCGCTCTCGGCCAAGGCGAGGAGCTTGGCGATGCGTGCGAGCACGCGGGCGTCCTCGTCCGACGCGCCGCCGTTCTCCGGGGGCAGCCCGGAGGCGCTACCGTCGATGCCGAGGCGCTCGCAGAGATCACGAAACGCTGGACCGTGGGCGGTTTCGTCGGTCTTCTGGAGCACCTCGTGCACGAATTGGTGAGCCATCTCGTGCTTCAGCACTTCGACGACCACCCCCCAGGGTTGCGTCAGGACCAGGCGGCGCGCGATCTCGATGGTGCGCACGTCGGGCACCCAACGGCCGAGCCGCGAGGCCACGTCGGAGAGCTCGATGGCCGCGGGCGCGAGGCGGCGGCGGAAGAAATTGTAGTTCAGCTCGTCGTAGGTCGCGCGCAGCTCGCGAACGAGCGCCGCCTCGAGGTCGGCGCCGAGACGGGCGGCTTCTTCGCGATGCTCAGGAGAGGCAGACGTCACGCGCTCCCCTTTCCTCGCGGGCGGCTCCGTGTCAACCATCCGCCGCGACCTCGTCACCCGCTCGCCATCGAGGGGCCACCTCGGGTTAGAATCCCGCCGCTTTCGCCGTGACGACCAAGAATTACCCGATCAACGAGCCTCGGACGCTCCCCGCGATCGATCAGGTCGACGCCGACGTCTCCTCCGGCCCGCCTTCGGCTGGCACACCGCGCTTCGCGCGCCTGCGTGCGCTGGCGCGCACACGCCGGCGGTTCGCGCCGCTGCTGCTCATGGTGCCCATCCTGCTCGTGGTGCTCGTCGACGCGGGCATTCGCGGCGGCCGGCTCCTCGATCTCGGCCCGAAGTACCTGGCGAGCTACGCGGCCGCCATGATCGAGAGCGCGCTCCTCTGGGGTGTGCTGCTCTACACGGCGTCGGCGCGACGAGGCGTGCTGCGTTGGGTGGCGGCGGTGATCTTCGTGATCCTGGCCACGGTGGCCATGGGGTCGCAGATCTACTTCCACCGGCAGTACTCCATCTATCTCAACCTCGACGCCACGCTGTTCGGCACCTCGCTCGGCGCGAGCCTCGCGCATCAGCTCAAGGCGGATGGGAAGAACTTCCTCCTCTCCAACCTGCCGCCGCTCTTCCTCGCGGCGGCGCTGGTGTGGATCGGGCGCGCCTTCCTCCGCCCGGTGCGCGGCCGCCCGGCGACGGCGGCGCGGCTCGTGATGCCGGCGGCCGTGGTCGCGGTGTTCCTCATCCCCTGCTCGTACCGGAAGGTGCAGGCCTCGACACCGGACGTCATCTATTTCCACGCCATCGGCGGCCTCATCAAGCAGCTCACGGGCGTGCGCACCACCGCGCAAATCCGGCCCGGCCTGCGCACGCCGGTGAAGCTCCCCGCGCTCACGCCGGCGCCCGCGCGGAAGCGCAACGTGGTCTTCATCCTCACCGAGAGCGTCCGCTCCGACGCGCACTGCTCGGCCTACGCCGAGACGTGCCCCAACGCGCCCGAGGCCAACGCCGCCGCGCCCAAGCGCTATCCGCTCCTGCAGGCGCGCTCGAACTCCTCGACGACGGCCATTCAGCTCGCCGTCCTCTGGTCCGGCTTGCAGCCTTCCGCGAGCCGCGAGGCGCTGCACTCGGCGCCGCTCGTCTACGACTACGCCAAGGCCGCGGGCGTCGACAACGCGTACTGGACGAGCCACCACATGATGTTCGCCAACTCGCGCCTCTTCGTGCAGGACCTGCCCACGGATCACCAGTGCGGCGCGACCGATCTCGATCCGCTCGCCGACATCGATCTCGGCGGCAAGGACGAGCTGCTCAACGCGCGCGTGCAGCACGAGATGCCGACCATGCACGAGCCCTTCCTGGGCGTCGTCCACTACGGCAACACCCACGTGCCCTATCGCGTCGATCCCGCGGTGTCGCCGTTCCAACCTTCGCTCGAGAGCAAGGCGCCGAGCGACAACGAGGCGTACCGCAACTACTACAAGAACGCGGTCTTCCTCCAGGACCGGACCATCGGCGAGATGATCCGCTGGATCCGCAAGCAGCCCTTCGGCGATCGCACGGTCATCGTCTTCACCTCCGATCACGGCGAGGCCTTCCGCGAGCACGGCCAGCTCGGCCACACGGGCGCCGTCTTGGATGAAGAGATCCACGTCCCCTTCTGGATCGACGCGCCTCCCGGCACGCTCACCGACGAAGAGGCCGCAGCCCTCGGCGCCGCGCGCGAGCAGCTCGCCTTCCACACCGACGTGACGCCGACCATCCTCGATCTCCTCGGCCTCTGGGACACGCCCGCGCTCGCGCGCCAGCGCGCCGCGATGGTGGGCTCGAGCCTCCTCCGCAAGGACCGCCCGACCGCGACGCTGGACCTCACCAACTGCTCCGGCATCTGGGGCTGCGCCTTCCGCAACTGGGGGATGATGCGCGGCTCGAAGAAGCTGGAAGGCCGCGAGTGGGACAACCAGTGGCACTGCTACGACGTCCTCACCGACCCGCGCGAAGAGCACGATCTCGGCCCCGCCGCCTGCGGCGATCTATCCACCCTGGCGGACCGCGTGTATGGGGGCCTGCCCAACGCGCATTAGTTACACGGCGGGGGCACGCGCCCCCGCCGCCCCGCCGGCAAAGCCGTCGGGGCCCCACCACCCCGCGATCCACCCGCGCTGACGAGCAGGTTTCGCCACTTCGGGCCTGGCGTTGATCGCATCGAGAAACGTGACGACCTGCGCCCCCGCTGCCCTGCAGACCAAGCCGTCGGGGCCCCACCATCCCGCGATCCACCCGCTTCGGGTCTGGCGTTGATCGCATCGAGAAACGTGACGACCTGCACCCCCGCTGCCCTGCGGGCCCAGCCGTCAGGGTCCCACCGTCCCGCGATCCACCCGCTTCGGGTCTGGCGTGGATCGCGTCGGAGGAGGTGTGGAGGACACCCGTCGCGGTGTGCGATTCACGCTCGCTGGCGGGCACGTTTCGCTGCTTCGGGCCTAGCGTCCGCCGCGAGGGGAGACGTATACATCGCCCCGCGCCCGCATGATGTTTCGCCGCTTCGCACCTTCCGTTCGTCTCCTCGGGACACGAGCACAGAACCATCGGCCCCATGAATGAGACGTCCGCGCCTCGCGCGAAGCAAAAGCGCCGTCAGATTCGCCGCCGCCGTATCCTGGCCGGTGTGGCGTTGCTTTTCGGGCCGACGATTTGGGTCGTCAGCACCGATGTCCTCCGGCGCGCGCATTACATCCGCGGCTTCGATGGGCCGCACAAGAAGGGCTATGCGGCGTCGATCGTCGAGTCGCTGATCTTCTGGGGCGTGCTGCTTTACGCCGCGTCGCGCCGGCGCGGGCCGCTTGCGCGGGTGATGGGCGGCGTGTTCCTCGTGCTCTTCACGCTGGCGATGGGCGTCGAGGGCGGGTTTCACGCCTTCTACAACATCTACCTGTCCATGGACGGGCAGATTCATTCGAAGTCGATCGCGTGGTCGATCCTGGGCACGCTCCCGCTCTCGGAGCCGCGTGTGCTCGCGCATCTCGTGTGGGCCTGCGCGCTCGGCGTGGGGCTCTTGGTGGCTGCGCGCCGCTTCGTGCGCGCGCCGCGCTGGCCTGCGCGGGTGACGGCGTTCATCGTGCCGGGCCTCGTCTATGCGGTGGGCACGATCCCGGTCAGCTACCGGACGCTGCAGTCGACGCCGTTCGACATGATCTATTTCCACAGCGTCGGCGCGCTGATCCGAGAGAACCTCGGCATCACGCACGACTCGCCCGATCTGCGCGTGCAGCGCCGCGCGCCCATGCCGGTGCCGCGCCTCGCGGCGAAGCCGGCGCGCCCGCGCAACGTGCTCTTCATCCTCCAAGAGAGCCAGCGCGCGGACGTCACCTGCATCGAATACGACCCCGATTGCCAGCTCGCGACGCGGTACACGAACCCGATCATGCCGAACCGGCTGCCGCTCCTGCAGCTCCGGTCCAACGCGTCGACGACGGCCATCTCCATCTCGAACCTCTGGTCCGGCGTGCGTCCGACGGAGTCGCGCGAGCTCCTCCACTCGGTGCCGCTCATCTGGGATTACGCGCACGCGGCCGGCTACGACACCGCGTATTGGACCAGCCAAAACCTCATGTTCGGCAACGCGCGCCTCTACGTGCAAGACATCCCCGTCTCGCACCGCGCCGTGGCCACCGAGCTGGACACGCAGGCCGATCTCGACGCCGGCGCCTACGACGCGCTCGTCACCGATCGGGCCATCCAGCAGTGGAGCGAGCTGCGCGAGCCGTTCTTCGCGGTCGTGCACTACTCCAACGTTCATTTCCCCTACGTCTACGACGAGGAGCACGCGCCCTTCCAACCGGCGGAGATGGACAAGAGCGCCGAGAAGAACGAGATCTTCAAGAACTACTACAAGGACGTCGTCTACTTCTCGGACCTCGCCGTCTCGCGCCTCGTGCAGCACGTGCGCGCCTCGGAGGCGGGCAAGCGCACCGTCATCGTCTACACGTCGGATCACGGCGAGGCCTTCCGCGAGCACTGGCAGCTCGGTCACACGAGCTCGCTTTACGACGAAGAGATCCACGTCCCCGGCTTCATCGACGCGCCCGAGGGCACGCTCGCGCCCGAGGAACGAGCCAGCCTCGAGGCCGCGAAGAACGAGCTGGTCTGGCACCTCGATCTCGCCACCACCTTCCACGATCTGCTCGGCATCTGGGACGACCCCACCTTCGCCCCGTTCCGCGCGCGCATGATGGGCCACCCGCTCACGCGCCGCGAGCGCACCATCGAGCCGGTGCCGCTCACCAACTGCACGTGGCTCTGGGAGTGCGCCTTCCGCAACTGGGGCATGATGCAAGGCCCGCTCAAGATGGAAGCGCGCGAGTGGGACAACGAATATCACTGCTTCAACGTGCTCGACGATCCCGACGAGCAGAACAACCTCGGCGAGCAGGCCTGCTGGCCGATGCCCGATCTGGCGCGCGCCACGTACCACGTGATGCCGAACATCACGCCTCCGGGCCGGCCGAGGACGGATTGGGGGAAGAAGTAGCGGCCCGCCGCGGCGCTCGACGGCGCGGCGGCGCTGCGGTAATCGTGATCGCCGCATGACACGGGTGAGGGCTGCGCGGGGATGAGCCACGGAGACGCGCCGATCCGCCCGGGTGACATCCTCGCGGGGAAATACCGGGTCGAGAGGGTCCTCGGATCGGGCGCGATGGGTGTGGTCGTGGCGGCCATGCACGTCGAGCTGCACGAGCTCCGCGCCATCAAGTTCATGCTGCCGTCGATGCTCGGCGACGCCGAGGGCGTGGAGCGCTTCCTCCGCGAGGCGCGCGCCGCCGTCCGCCTCAAGAGCCAGCACGTCGCCAAGATCTACGACATCGGCCGCCTCGACACGGGCGCGCCGTACATGGTGATGGAGTACCTCGAGGGCAGCGATCTCAAGCAGCAGCTCGACACGCGCGGCCCGCTCCCCATCCCCGAAGCGGTCACCTACCTGCAGCAGGTCTGCGAGGCCATCGCCGAAGCGCATGCGCTCGGCATCGTGCATCGCGACCTCAAGCCGGCGAACCTGTTCCTCACCAAGGCGGTGAACGGCGCGCCGTGCATCAAGGTGCTCGATTTCGGCATCGCCAAGGTGCTCGGCGGCGGCGACGGCGTGGACATGACCCAGACGTCCGCGCTCCTCGGCACGCCGCTCTACATGTCGCCCGAGCAGATG
The DNA here is from genome assembly GCA_001931535.1 of Minicystis rosea. Lineage (GTDB taxonomy): Bacteria > Myxococcota_A > Polyangia > Polyangiales > Polyangiaceae > Minicystis > Minicystis rosea. The sequence goes on along the minus strand of CP016211.1, from coordinate 13,807,093 downwards.
CGCGGCGCGCGCACCGTCGATGGACGCAGCGACGTTTGGGCGCTTGGCGCCATTCTCTATCGCATGCTCGCGGGCCGAACGCCCTTCAGCGGCAGCAGCGTCACGGAGATCTGCGCCGCGGTGGTCGCCGATCCGCCGGACCCGCCTTCGATGCATCGCCGCGACATGCCGCCGGCGCTCGAAGCCGCGGTGATGCGTTGTCTGGAGAAGACCCCGGCCCGCCGCTTCGCCACCGCGACGGAGCTCGCCGCCGCGATTGCCCCCTTCGCCGTGCCGCAGGCCGCCGCGCCGCAACCGAACGGCACCAACTGGCCATCTCCGCACGCGCCCCAAGCCCCCTCGTCGATGCGGGTGCCGCTCGCGGGAACGGCGATCCTCGATGCTTCGTATGCGGTGCCGCCTGCCATTGCGGCCCAAGCCGGATACCCGGCGCAGGCCGCGCCGACGGCGATCCCACAAGCACCCATGGCGATGCCTCGAGCACCCATGGCGGCACCGTCGACGGCCCTTCCCCAACCGGCGATCGCCCCAAACCCCCTGATCACGGCACAGCCCGCCGCGACATCGATACCGGCCCAAGTCGCGCCCATGGCGGCCGCCGCTGCCATCACGGCGCCCGGCCATGGCAGCGCGGGAGGCATGGCCGCGACCCAATCCAATGGCCCCAAGAAATCGTCGGCCATGCCCATCGTCGCGGGCCTCGTCGGGCTCGTGGTGCTCGGCGGAAGCGCGGGGGCTTATGTGCATTTCGCAGGATCGAAGGGCAACGCGAGCCCGATGCCCACGACGACGGCCACCGCCGAAGCGACGGCGAGCGCCTCGGCCGCACCGAGCGCCGCCGCGACGGCAGAGGCCATGACGGCGGCGACGGCGACGCCAAGCGCCACGGCGACGGCGAGCGCCACGACCGCGCCGGCGACAGCGAGCGCGACGCCGAAGCCGAGCGCGCCCCAGCCGAAGGCGAAGCGAAGAGACGCATTCGGCAACGATCGCAAGTAGACTCCCTCGCGGACATCGCTTGAAGGAGCGTAGGGGACCGAGATGAAACGATCGACGAGCGCCCTCGCCATGTGCCTTTGCCTGTGCGCAGCTCCGGTGCCCGCGCTCGCGCAGAGCTCGAAGGAGAACGCGCAGGCCGCGCAAAAGCTCTTCGACGAGGCCCTCGCGCTCATGAAGGCCGGCAAGTACGCCGAGGCCTGCCCGCGCTTGCAACAGAGCCAGAAGCTCGATCCGGGCATGGGCACCAAGTATCGGCTGGCCGAGTGCTACGAATCGGCGGGGCTCGCGGGCAGCGCGTGGCAGCTCTTCACCGAAGTGGCCGCCGACGCCAAGGCCGCGGGGCGCACCGATCGCGAAGCGCAGTCGCGCCAGAAGGTGAGCGCGCTCCAGGCCAAGGTGCCGTGGATGACGCTCACCATCCCCGCCGCGACCGCGGGCCTCGCCGGGCTCGAGGTGAAGCGCGACGGCGAGCCGGTGGCGGCGGCCGATTTCAATCGCAAGGTGCCCGTCGATCCGGGCGCGCACACCATCACGGTGACCGCGACCGGGAAGAAGCCCTTTCAGCAATCGGTGCGCGCGCTCGAAGGCGGCACGGTCGAGGTGACGGTGCCCGCGCTCGAAAACGAGGCCTCCGCCGCGCCCGCGCCGGTCCCCGTGACACCGACGCCCGAGCCCGCGTCGAGCGGCCTCGGCGGACAGCGCATCGGCGCCATCGTGGCCGGCGCGGTCGGCGTCGCGGGCATCGTCGTGGGCTCCGCCTTCGGGGCCATGGCCAAATCGAAATGGGATGGGGCTTTGGCGGGCTGCGAGAACGGCGATAAAACCCGCTGCTCTTCGACGGCCATCGATGGTGGGCGCTCGGCGACGACGATGGCGCACGTCTCCACCATCGGATTCGTCACCGGCGGCGCCGGCCTGGCGACGGGGCTCATTCTCTGGCTCACGGCGCCGTCGAAGAAGGCACCGGCCACCGGCCTTCGCTTCGTGCCCGTGGTGGGCCCCGACGGCGTCTCCGGCTTCGTTCAGGGGAGGTTCTGATGATCGCGCGAGCGTCCCTTCGCGTGCCTGCGCTCATTGGCCTCCTCGGCCTCGCCGCGGGCGGCTGCAATCTCGTCCTCGGCATCGGCGAGCTCACCAACACGGGCCTCGGCCCAGGCGGCTCCGGCGGCGGCACCACGAGCAGCAGCAGCAGCGGCACCGGCGGCGCCACGAGCAGCAGCACCGGCGGCGGCGGCGGCACCGGGGGCCTCGGGCCGAGCCTCGATCCCATCGGCTGCGGCGCCACCTGCCAAAAGGGCGATCCCGTCTGGGCCGAGCGCTTCGGCGGCGCGAGCAACGACGTGGGCACGAGCATCGCCGTGGCATCGAACGGTGACATCTTCGTCGCCGGCATGCTCGAGGGCCAAGCCGATCTCGGGAGCGGCAACATCTCCACCGGTTGCTTCGTCATGAAGCTCGATGCGAGCGGCAAGCATCAATGGAGCTTCGGCCTCGGCAACTGCACGAACATCCTCGTCGCGGTCGGGCCGGACAACGCGCCCAGCATTGCGGGCGTCTATCAAAGCGGCCTCTTCATCGGCAACCAGACGTATTTCGGATCGGGCGGCTTCGTCGCCAAGCTGAGCAGCGGAGGCAACGTCACCTGGAGCCGCCCCTACCAGCTCGGCGGACCTGGCTACTTCGAGATGAAGGCCATGGCCATCGAAGTGAACAACGACATCGCCCTCGCCGGCGGGTGGAGCGGCCCCATCGATTTCGGCAAGGGGTCGGAGACCGCGACGGGTGAGAACACCTTCGTCGTCCGCCTCGCCCCCGGCACGGGCAACAACGTCTTCGCGCGCACGTTCACGGCCGGCGGCAACAACCTCACCCACGCCGACGGCGTGACCTTCACGAACGGCGGAGATCTGGTGTTCACCGGCCGCATGATGGGCTCCATCAACTTCGGCTCGGGCGCGCTGCCCAACCCGGATGGGATGTTCTTGGTGACGCTCGACAGCGACGGCAGCACGGTCGGCGCCACGAGCTTCACGGGCGCCACGGGCCAAGCCATCGGCAGCGCCGGGAACACCGTGATCGTCGCCGGCACCATCGACGCGACGACGGCGAATTTCGGCGGCAACGACCTCCCCAAAGGCGGCTTCCTCGCCAGGTTCGATGCCTCCCTCGGCCACATGGTCTCCCTGCCGCTGAAGGGCGTGGAGAAGCCCCGTTTGAGCATCCAAGGCGTCGGCACCGTCTACGTGACCGGCCAATTCATGGGCAGCGTCGACCTCGGAGCCCCCCTGACGAGCAACGGTGATTTCGACATCCTGGTGAGCCGCTTCGACGTCACGAACCTCGCCCCCATCTGGAGCCGGCACTACGGCGGTCCCGGCACCGACGGCGTCAACGCCGTCGCCACCGATCCCTCGGGCTTTCCCATCGTGACGGGGTACATCTCGAACATCGCCGACTTCGGCGTAGGCAAGCTGAACCCCGCCGGCGGCTTCGACATCCTCGTGGCGCGCATCCAACCTTGAGGGACTCGCTCCGAGCGACGAAGCAGACTCGATATCACCGCCGCGGAGCCGTCATGGCTTCGCGTCGGCCGCGGGCTCGGCCCCCTTCCCCATCTCGAGCGTGGTGCCGTACCAGTGACCGTCGGCCCAGGCGTGGGCGCCGCCGGCGACGACGTGGAGGGCCTCCATCGGACGATCTCCGGGAATGGCCTTGAAGACGAACCGCGTCTTCCGGGCGCCGACGGATTGCGTGATGCTCTGGATCCTGCGGCGGTGGTGATCGAGCAGCTCCACCGTCACCGCGCCCACGGCGCGCCGAGGCTCGACGATCGCGACGGGGAGGCCCGATTGCTCGTCGGCGCTCACCGAGACGCTCAGATCCGGCGCGGCGGGCGCGGGCGCGGTGTAGCTCGCGGCCCATGGATCATCGACCTTCGCGAGCTTGCTCGCCGCGTCGTCGTCGAGCCGCTTGGCGAGTGGGGCGTGCACCTCGTAACCGCGCGCCACCGGGCCGACCACGACCCGCGGCGGGCCGCCCACGTCGACCACGAAGATGCCGAGACGAGGCGCCGACGCGCCCGCATACGAGACCGTCTGGGCCTCACCGGAGGTGAAGTAATCGGCGACGAAATCGGCCCGCGCGAGGGCATCGTGGACGGAGGGGAAGAGATCGAAATACCACCCCGTGAACGTGGGTGGCCCGCCGCTCGATCCGGGGCGCATCTCCACCACCATGGATAGGAATCGACGCGCCTCCTCGGACAAGGGCTTTCCGGAGAGCTCATCGCGGCTGATGGCCGAGAGCACCCGCAGCGTGCGCGCGAGGGACGTGAAATACGAGGTTGCGAACGACACGTTCTCCGGATCGATGGCCGACACTGCGGTTGCGCCGCGCTCGGCATACGTGATGAGCGCATCGTAGACGGCCGGCGCCGGCTCGACGAAGGCATCGGGGATCTCGCAGCCTCCTTCGTCATACGATTGACCGGCGAAGAGCACGGCATTGTGCCGAAGCTGTCCATACGCCGCGATCGTGGATCCGAGGCGCAAATCGGCGAACGGCTCGCCGTTCATGAACGAAGGCAGCGCGCCCGCCGGCCGATCGGCGAGGCCGAGGATGGCGCGATACCAAAGGCCATAAAGGTCCTCCCCTGCATGAGGCGCATGCGCGACGGCGCGGGCCTCGTCGAGACGAGCGCTCAGATCCGGAAAGCGATCGATCTCGGCGCGAAGATGGGCACGCGCGCGATCCTGCCCGAGCGCATAAGCCATGTCGGCCGCACCCACCACGTGACGGCCACGCGTCTGCGGCGACACCAAAGGCTGCGTCGCGGTGCTGTCGGCCACGATGCGCGGACCGATGAAGGTGCTGATGGCCGGGAGCACGGTCGAGCCTTCAGGCATGTAATGAATGCGGGTGGTGCGTTGATGGCCGTCGCCGATGGCCTCTTTGAGGCGCTCGAAGACGCGCGGCTCCTTCAACGACGAGATGCCCGCCCGCGCGCGCAGCGCGGTGAGCTCGGCGAGCGAGACGTCCTCCCGCTTGCCGGCGAAGGTCGCGAACGTTTGCTCCAAAGCCTTCACGCCCTCCATGGCGTCGGCGCGCGTCGCGAGATCCGCGAGCGCCAGCGCATCGACGGCCTCGCGCGGCGTCTCGCGGGGATCGGCGACATCGGAGGCCGCCGAGCTGCGGCTCGATCGGCTCACCAGGTTCAGCTCGAGCCGCGAGAGCCACATGGCCGCGCGGAAGTATCCTTGAAGGTTCGAGCCCTCCGTCGCGTAATGACCGCGCGGCGTGTACTGGGTGAAATCGATGCGCCGCGATCGCCCGAAGAGATCCACGGTGCTCATCTTCTCGGCCTTGCGCGCCTCGCCCGCGAGCAAGGCCGCTAGCCCAGCGTCGCCCTGAAACACCGCGGGCACCTCTTTCTCGGCGAGCAGCGATCGCGCGACGGTCAGGTACACGTCGAGATCGCGCGCCGTCTCCTCGGGATACTCCGAAGCAGCCCTGGGCAACGCGCAGTGCATGGCCGCGAGCGTGCGCGCGAGGAGCGGCGCGAGGCGGCGTTGCTCCAGCATGGATGCGACGCTGTCGTTGCCGCGAAACACCGCGTGGAGCACGCTGTCGACGGAGACGTAGAGCGGCATCTCCGATTGATGGATCTCGTGAAATGCCGCGGTGTACGAGGAGAACGTGAGCCCGGCCGGGACGACGAATCCATTCTTGTCGAGCAGCGCCCGCTCGGCCTTGCCGAGCGCGAAGCGCCGCGAGACCTCGTCGAGGTGGCGCGGCGCTTGGCGATGATCCCAAGCGCTCGTCGCCGCCTCGCCCGCCCGGCCGCGCGGCGCCTTCAAGACCTCCTCGGCCGTGCGCGCCACGTTGGCGTCGGCCACGTCGCAGGCATCCTTGAGATTGCCCCGCCGCCACTTTGCATTGCGATCGTCGCCGAACGATCGCTTGTACTCCGCGGGCACCTCGGGCGCGTCCTCGCCCGCGCCGCACACGCCGGGAACGACGGGGAGCGGCGGCGCCAAGGCCACCGTCTTCTCGGGCGGCATCGCGGTCGGCGACGTCGCTTCGGGGGCGCACGAGGCGCCGAGGAGGATCGGGAGGAGCAGCGCGCGCTGGGTCGAGCGAAGCATGTGGATCCGTTCTTTCCGAGGCTCGGTGGCGAGGGGCTTTACGCGCGGCGGCCCAGCCGCATTCCAGCGCCGAAGCCTGAGGTTGATGGGCCCGTTGTGGAGAGGCCTCCCCGTCCCGTAGAGTGGAGCACGAGGCCACGGGTGAGCGAAGAGCGAGACGATCCCAGACGACAGGCGCGCATCCTGCGCGTCGTCGCCGCGCGCCTCGAAGCGGGCGGCGAGCCCTTGCCGAGCGACGTCTTCGGCAACGTCGAGCAGGAGCTGGAGCTCATGATCGACGACGAGGCCATCCGCGCCGCATGGGACGGACAAGGTGAAAAGGAGCGCGAGCCGTGGGTCTTCGTGAGAGGCCGCATAGCGTGATCATCGCGCGGGCTCCGCGCGATGTGACACTGCTCGACCGCGCCATCCGCGATTTGGAGGCCCTGCCCTCCGTCGAGCGGCAGATGTTGGCCCGCCAGATCGACGCGCTCTCCCGCGACATGGTGCCACGCGGCGCCGCCGCGCTGGACGGCGCCCGCCGCGATCACCTGCGCATCCGCGTGGGACGATTCCGAATCTTGTATTCGATCATCGATCACGAGCTCGTGATCGTGGCCATCACGGCCAGGGTGGATTGAGGATCACATCCCCCGCCCATTCCTCCGCTGCCCATACCGCCCGTCCCCATATTGGTCTTCGTCCGCGGCTGACCGCATTGGGCCCAGGTCACCACCGTTTGATAATCGGTGTCCGAGATCAGCGGCAACGGCGGAGGGGGCATGGGCTGACTGCCACCTTTGTCACCATGAAGGTTGCAAAGGATCCACGTATGGGCCGGTTTGCTGTCGCTCAGATAGGGATATCCCGGCGTGGGGCTGTAGGCGGCGAGGACGGCAAAGGCCTTGTCGGGATCGTCGATGGGGAGGCGCAGGCCTCCCGCGGGCGTGAGGTTCGCCGCGGGATCGTGACAAGCGGCGCTGGCGCAGCTCTTCGCAGGATCGGATTGGCCGGTGGTGAGGAGAGGCCAGATGTCGTCGTTCCAAGAGAGCTTGCCGCAAGCCGCGTTGGTGGTGTCGATCACGATGTCCGGACAGCCGCTCTCGCGCACCTTGGGGCCGCCGGGCGGGCCATAGGGACAGTGATCCGTCTTATCGTTGGGATCGAAACCTTCGGCGCAGGATTGATCGCCGACATCGTTGCAAGCTGCGACGATCGCCACGACGGCGCCAAGCGCGAGGATCAGGTTCGAGGCGGCCTGCGGCCCAATCGGGCGAGGGCTCGGGCGAGGGCCTCGCTGCCATCCAGTGCTCATCCGCGGCCGAGTCTGCACGGGGCGGGCCACAAAGTCGACGGACTGTGCCGCGGCGCTCCACAACACGCTACTTCCGGCAGGGCGCGCTGGGGTAAGCTCCCGAGCCCCGTGGGCGTCCGGCCGTCCGGTCGCCACGCAAGACAACGGAGAATCGCATGATTTCGAGAACGCCGCCGACCGTCCGCGCCTTCGCCCCGCTCTTCGCGTGCGCCGCCTTGTCGCTCTTCGCGGCCTCGTGCGCCGGTGGTGGTGGAGCGTCGGACGCATCGCACGCCGGGCACCCGCTCATCGGCAAGCCCGCGCCGGAAATCACCGCCGAGGCCGTGGGGGCGACGGGCCGAAGAACATCAAGAGCGCGCAGGGCAAGGTCGTGATCCTCGATTTCTGGGGCACGTTCTGCGAGCCCTGCAAGAAGTCCTTCCCGAAGTATCAAGAGATCGTCGATCAGTTCCCCGGCGACGTCGCGGTCGTGGCCATCAGCGTCGACGAGCCCGACAACGTGAAGAAGGAACAGCTCACCCAGTTCGCCAAGGACAACCACGCGAAGTTCTCCATCGTCTGGGACAAGGATCACTCCGCGGCCGAGAAGTACGGCCTCCGCTCGCTGACGATGCCGTCGAGCTTCGTGATCGACAAGAACGGCGTCGTCCGCCACCTCCACGTCGGCTTCAAGGACGGCGAAGAGGCGAAGATCGCCGAGGAAGTCAAGGCGCTCGTCTCCGCCAAGTGAGCTGTGTCGCGGCGCTGTCCGACGACGTCGCGAGTCGTCGGACAGAGCCACGGGGCGGCCCCTGGGCAGCGGATCCCCCGCATGGATCTCGGCTCCCCCAGCCTCGCCGGCCCTCGCCTCTTCAATCTACGATGATTCGATGATTTCGGCGGCGGCACACCACCTGCTATAACTGCCGAGCAGGAGACCGAGATGAAGACCCAGACCCTGCCCGAGAACACGAGCCTCTCCCTCGCCACCCGCATCGTCCTCGGCTGCGTGATGGTGGTGGGCCTCGTGCTCGGCACCGGCTGCGCCACGGTCGCTCCTTACGAGCGCGGCAAGCTCGCGCACCCGACGATGGTGGCCGGTGACATGAGCGGCTTCGCCGAGGCCCACGTCCGCGCGATCCACGAAGGCGCGGTGGGCGGCAGCGGCGGCACCGGCAGCGGCTGCGGCTGCAACTGACGCGCTCGGCGCGAAGCCTCGGCGCCGCGCTCACCCCCGGTATCGTCACCATGAGGCCCGCGTATAGTGCGGCACGCGTGAGCCTCCGCGTCGCCGCCCGAACACTGGCTGCCTTCTCCGTGGCGACGCTCCTCTTCGCGGCGCCGCGCGACGCGCACGCCGGTCCCAACGACAAAGAGGTCGAGTCGCTCATCGAGAGCGTGATGTCGACCGACTATGCCGCTGGCAAGCTCGACGACGCCCTCGCGCAGCTCGAGCTCGGCAAACAAGCCTGCGCCACCAAAGCGAGCTGCAGCCCCAAGGTCCGGGGCAAGCTCTACATCGCCATCGGCACCATCCTCGCCGGCGGGAAAAAGGACGTGGCCCAGGCCAAAGCCGCCTTCCAAACCGCGCTTCAAGAAGACCCCACGGCGAACCTCATCGCCGATCTCCAAGGCCCCGAGATCCAGAAAGCCTTCAACGACGCTCGCGCCGGCTCGTCGGCGAGCGGCGGCACCCCCGAGACGAAGAAGGCCCCCGGAGAGCGCGCCCCCAAGAAGACCTATCCCGGCAACCTCCGCCCGACCCGCGGTTTCCGCAGCGCGGAAGCCTCGTTTTATCACGACGAGGCCCTCAAATCGGAGCAGAGCCGCGATTGGCTCGATTGCGCCGACTACGCCCAAGCCTCGCTGGCCGCGGAGAACCGCCAATCGACACGGTTCCTCGCGGCCTCGTGCGAAGAGCGAGCGGGCCTGTGGGTCGAGGCCGTGGCCGATTATCAGACCGTCGCCGACGCCGCCGGCAAGCTCGGCATGCGCGACATCGAGTCTCGCTCGAAAAAGGCCCTCCAGACGCTGCGGGACAAAGTCCCCAAGATCGTCTTACGCAAGCCTGCCAAGGCCGACGATCTCGTGGTGAAGATGAACGGCGTGGAGGTCGCGCCCGACAAGCTGGGCGGCGAAATCTGGGTCAACCCCGGACAACGTACCATCACGGCGCGGGGCAACGTCGACGGCGTGCCGATGGAGTTCGAGCAGGTGGTCGAGGCCGGTGAGTCGGAGACGACCTCGGTCGACATCAAGCTCCTGCCCAAAGGCGCGAAGAAAGATCAGGCCATGATGCGCTGCATGCTCGCGGCGCAGACCCGAGACGACTTCGCCAAGTGCCTCAACACGGGCGTGGCCGCCTCGCTCAACGTGCGCATGGGCCTCGAGGTCGGTGGTTATCACGACACCCAGCACGTCGACGTCATCACCCCTGCCCTCTACACCACCATCGAGAGCCCCACCGGCGGTTGGGGGATCAACGCATCCATCCTCGTCGACGTGGTCACGGCCGCGTCGGCGGACATCGTGGCCACCGCCTCGCCGCGCTTTCGCGAAGTGCGTTACGTGCCCGGCCTCGGCGCCCACAAGAAATTCGGCGACGTCGATCTCTCGATCAAAGGCAACCTCTCCAAAGAGCCCGATTACCTGGCCACCTCGGTGGGCGCGGGCATCTCGGTCGATCTCCGGCAAAAGACCATCACCCCCTCGCTCAACTACGATTTCTCCTATGACCTCTCGGGCCGCGCCGGGACGCCGTTCTCCGTGTTCTCGCGGCCCATCATCCGTCATGGCATCGACGCCTCGACCACCTTCGTGCTCGACAAGGCGACGCTCTTCGGGCTCACGTTCACGGCCGTCTTCGAGACGGGGGACACCTCGAAGCCCTATCGCTACATCCCCATGTTCGCGGCCGACATCACCCCGCGCGTGCCCGCCGGCCTCTCGGTCGAAGGCGTGAACGAGTTCCGCCTCCCCCTGCGCCTCCTCGAGCAGCTCCCACGAGCCGGCAGCGCTGGGCCGTCGCCGGCCTCATCGCGCATCGCTTCTCCTCCAGCACCCTGCGCGCGGAGGAGCGTCTCTACATCGACAATTGGGGCCTCAAAGCCAGCACCACCGAGGCGCAATATCTCATCGACGTGCACGAGCGCGTGCGCCTGTGGCCCCAAGTCCGGGCCAACGTGCAAGGCCCGGTGAGCTTTTGGAAGCTCGCGTATACCGCCACGCCCGACAAGACGGGCGCCGGCTTCACCTGGCCCGCGCTGCGCACCGGCGATCGCGAGCTCGGCCCGCTCGTGGGCGTGACCGTCGGCGCCGGCGCGCGCTTCGCGCTGGGCGAGAAGAAGAATTGGGCCCTCGGCTTCGCCGGCAACGTGAACTACACCCGCTTCCTCGATCACCTCTTCCTCATCGACCGGATTGCCTATTACGGCGCGACGACGCTGGAGGTCGATTTCGAATGAAGCGCCTCGCGCCCCTCGCCCTGCTCCTCGCGAGCTGCGGCAACCCCGTCGTCGACGACGAGATCGCGGCCCTCGGCCCCGAGGTGGAGGGCGTCGCGAAGAGTGAATATCACCGCCCCGGCCAACCCTGTTTGCTCTGCCACGGGCCTTATGGCGGCGCAAAGCCCGAGATGACGGTGGCCGGCACCATCTTCGCCATCCCCGCGAAGAAGGGGAAGAAGTCCGTCGGGGTGGAGGACGTGATCGTCACCATCACGGACTCCTTCGGTGACGTGCACATGAAGAAGACCAATTGCATTGGCAACTTCTTCATCACGGCCGACGAATGGCAGCCCGGCTTCCCGCTGGCGGCGAAGATCGAATATCCGACCCCCGGCGGCCCCAAAGACAGCACCACGCCGGCTTACATGAGCACGCGTATCGGCCGCGACGGCTCCTGCGCCGGCTGCCACACCGGCCCTCGCTCGGAGACCACACCGGGCGCCGTCTTCTGCGTCGACGCCACCGAGAGCCCCTTCCCCGCGCCCGACGACGACTGTCCGGGGGTCCCATGAGCGCACCTCTCTTCGACTCCATCGCGACGGCGGCCCAAAGCCCCAGGCTGGGCACGATCATGAAGCGCGCCCTCCTCGCCGCGCCGCTCCTCGTGGCCGCGTGCAGCAGCGTCGATCCCGAGCAAACCGGCCACCTCAAAGGCCCTGCCTTCGGCGATCAGGGCGACACCTTCCGCCCCATCTCCGCCGTCATCGAGCGTCGCTGCGGCACCATCGATTGCCACGGCAACACCGCCAGACCGATGCTCATCTACGGTCAATACGGCATCCGCCTCCCCGAAAAGGACCCACCCGACGGCTATTACCCCGGCGGCCTCGCCCCCACCTCCGCCGCCGAGCTCCTCAGCAACTACCAAAGCATGACCGGCCTCGAGCCCGAGCTCATGAACCTCGTCATCGCCAAGAAGGACGAGCCCGAAGCCCTCACCCTGGTCCGCAAACCCCGCTTGCTGGAGAAGCACAAGGGAGGCCTCTTGTGGAACAAGGGTGATGATGGAGATGCTTGTGTGATCAACTGGCTCACGGGCGTGGAGGACACGACGCCGTGCGAGTCGGAGCTGCTCCATCGGTAACGGTCAAGGCACCCAGGTCCAGACGATGGAGAAGAGGCAGACGTAAATGGTCGCCTCGCCGAGCGGGCCGCCATCGACCTCCACGTCCGGCACGATCTCGTTCCCAATCTCCGGAGGGATTGGCCGGTAGCCCGGATACGTGGCCTCGATCTCCCGCACAACATCGCTCGCCACCCGCTCCTCGCCGGGGACGCCGGGGAGATGGATGCCGTAATAAGGCCCGAGGAGGGACACGTGGAGGCTGAGCGCTCTCTCCTCGGTGAGCCAGATCCGAGCCGAATATGCGGGATCGACTCTGCCAGCGAGGATGCGCAGACACTCATTTTGCAGGGTGTACCGCGTCCCCAGCCGACGAATCATGGTCGTCCACGTCGCGTATTCGTTGGCTCCCCGGCGCGCAGCCTCCACGAGGCGGAGGTGCTCTTCCGTACCGTCGTAATCAGGATCGTACTCCGACAGCCCTCGCGGATAATAGCGGTGGATGACGTGGACCAGCTCGGAGCGAGTTACAGTCATCGCGGCGTCACCCTGGCGCCGAGCTTTGGATACGTCGCCGCGAACTGCCCCTTCATCCCGTTCACGAATTCCTTGCAGAACACCGTGCGCGGGAGATTGTAGTCCATCGCGCGAGCCACGACTTCCCCTATCTCCACGCTGAGCGCGGCGGCACGACGCGGCGATATGCGGCCCATGAGCTCGGTCCGAAACGGCATTCCGACAACGACGGTGCATTCCCATCGACGCGGGAAGCGTGGAAGTCTCACCTGCCAAAACGCCAGGCTGGCCCTCGCCTCCTGCCAGCCTCCGCCGGTGTCTTCACCGTTATCCGGCAAAACCGTCACGAAGGGAAAGTCCTTTGGATGGAACCGGACAACCGGGAGCGGCTCTTGGACCTCAGCCACGGGCTCACCGGACGCGGTCGGTTTTCCACCACGCTCGGACCGTGTCTCGGGAGGCTCCTGCGCGACACACGAGGCGGCGAACAGCGCGCACACAAGCGCGAAGACGACAGACGGGCTCATCATGGGGCGCACGTCGGGCCCGTGGCTCGTGCACGCAAGCGGCAGCCCGTTGCCCGCTCGCTCACGCGCCTTTGCGCGTCTTCCCCATCCTGTCGAACGTCCTCACATCGAACGCGCGAATGATTACGGCCCCCCGCCCTTCCCCTTCTCCAACGCATCGAGCTCCTGCATCACCGCCTTCACGCGCGGGTCCGTCGGATCGATCGCCTGCGCCTTTTGATAGGCGGCCCGCGCCTCCACGTAGTCGCGCTTCTGGGCGAGCGCGTTGCCCAGGTTGATCCAGGCGCTCCCGAGCTTGTCGTCGATCTTCAAGGCCTCTCGATAAAGGCCCATGGCTTTGTCGAGATCGCCTTTCAGGTGGTGGGCGTAACCGAGGTTCGAACGGTAGGTGGCCTTTTGGGGCTCGCGGGCCACGGCGGCTTCGAGGTGGGGAATCGCTTTGGCAGGGTCGTTGGCGGCGAGGAGGGCGGTGCCGAGATCGTTTTGGGTGCGCGCGTCGCCGGGGGCGAGGCGGACGGCTCTTTCGTAGGCGCGAATGGCGTCCTCGGTCTTGCCGCCGGCGAGGAGGGCGGTGCCGAGGTTCGTGTGCCGCTCGGCGTCGCCGGGCGCGAGATCGGCGGAGCGGGCGAGCTCGCGGGTGGCGTCGGCGAGGCGGCCCTGCGCGAGGTGGGCGACGCCGAGGGCCGAGTGCGCCTCGGCGTCGTTCGGCGCGAGCTCGACGGCGCGCTTCAGCTCGGCAAAGGCCTCATCGGCGCGGCCGAGCACGAGCCATGCACGGCCGAGCTCCAAATGGGCCGGCGCAAAGGCATCATCGAGCTTCACGGCGCGCTTGAGATCACGCACCACCGCGGTCAGCGTGGGATCGCGCGGCGCCGCGTTGTAATCCGTCGGCGTGTTGGCGCGCGCGGTGCGGGCCCGCGCGTGACCGACGATGCCCGCAGGGTCTTTGCGATCGAGCTTCTCGGCCTCTTTGTAGGCCTTCTCGGCCGCCGCGTAATCACCTTTGGCAAATGCCGTATCGCCGTCTTCCAGGGCCTTGTCTGCTTTGGTGCCCGTGCCGCGCGCGAGCTTGGGCGGCGGGCTCGGCGCGGGCGGCGGCGCGTCGGGCACCACGGCGGGCGCGGGCGCCGCGGTGGCCACCGGCGCGGGCGGCGGCGGTGGTGCAGGCGGCGGAGGAGGAAGCGGCGCGCTCAGGACCGGCGGCGGAAGCGGGAGCGCCGGAGGTGGAGGCGGGACGTCGGCGCAGGCCGGAAGGCCGATCGCGAAGAGGACGCCAAGGGTTCTCGGGATTCTCATGCTCGGCGTCCTCGGCGTCGCGCGGTCCGACGTCGGAGATGTGGATATCAGAGCTTGTAAGGGACCATCGAGTGCTCCTTCCCGTCGTAGCGGAGGAGCATCGCCTTGTTGTCGACCCTGGTCGAGATCGACACGGGGCGCTTCCACACGCGCACGAGCGCGGAGAGCGTCTCTTTCGCATAGTCGCCGCGCAGATCCATGCCCGCGTGCTGGTGCTCGAGGAGGAGCTCGCCGCGGTTCTGGTGGTTGGCGTCGACCACGCGGATGTAGGGATCACCGAAGTTCGTGAGCTGGAAGAGGAGCTTCTCCTTCACCTCTTTGAACTCTCGGCTCTCGATCTCGTAGCGATCGTTCCGCCCCGAGAAACCGAAGGTGTACATCTTCTGTTGGAAGACGAAGTCGGGCGTGAGGAACTCGTCGATGAAGGTGACGTCGTTGTAGAGCGAGCGGACCTGGAAGATCTTCTCCCGCCCCATGCCGAGGCGCATGTCCCAGCTCTTCTTGGCGTCGAGATCGGTGCACTCCTCCCACTCGCGGCCGAATTGGCCCTTGTTCCACCGCTCCTCGATGTAGCGATAGAGCTCGACACCGACCTTGTAAGGGTTGAAGCGGCCGGGCGCGGTGGCCATGACACCCGCGTTGTTGTCGGCGTAGTCGATGATCTCCGAGGCATCGAGGACCTTCTCGGTCATCATCTTCGAGTGCCAATACGAGGCCCAACCCTCGTTCATGATCTTCGTCTGCCGCTGCGGAACGAAGTAGTAGGACTCGGTGCGGATGACGTCGAGCACGTCGCGCTCCCACCGCTCGAGCGGGGCGTAGTCGAGGAGGAACTTGAGGATGTCGCGCTCGGGCCGCTCGGGACCTTGCGCTCCGGCTTCTTCTGCTCCTGCTTCTTGCGCTGGGCGTCGAGGTACTCCTCCGGGTTGATGAAGGAGTCCATGTAATCTTTGGCGGCGAGCTTGGGGACGGGCTTCGGCGTCTCGTCCTCTTCTTCCTCGCGCACGGCAGGGCGGCCGGTGAAGGGCGCCCAAGGGTCGATGAGGTTCTCCAGCGACAGGCACTGATCGATGAAGGCCTCGACCTTGTTGATGCCGTGTCGCTCGATGTGGCGGCCGATGCGCGCGCCGTGGTTCGCCATCTGGTCGATCCACTTGCGATCGGGCTCGTACTTCTCGCCCTTGCGCCGCACCGGATCGACGTAAGTCCCCCACGTGTCGAGGTCGGTGGAGCGGAAGCAGAAGTTGTTCTTGAAGAAGTCCACGTGGGCGTAGACGTGCGCCATCACGAGCTTCTGATCGGTGAGCGAGTTGCCCTCGAGGAGATAGGCGTACGAGGGGTTGTTGTTGATCACCATCTCGTAAATCTTCGAGAGGCCGTACTCGTAGCTCTTCGAGAGCTGCTCGTACTCCATCCCGAAGCGCCAGTGCGGGTAACGGCTGGGGAAGCCGCCGTACGCCGCGATCTCGTTCATCTGATCGTAGGTGAGGATCTCGAAGATGGTCGGGAAGAAGTCGAGACCGTAGTCGCGGGCGATCTTCTCGATCCGCTCCTTCTCCTTCTGAAGGTAGCGCGGCAGGGCCGTGTTCAGCGCGAACTTGCTCATCGTCACTTACCCTTGCCGAGGAACTCTTTGATGCTCCCCACGATGGCGTCCTTGTCGCGGATCTCGCTCGTGACCACGCGCTCGTCCTTGGAGAAGTGCTCCTTCAGGTCCTTGATGAACTGACCCGATCCATAAGGGCTCTCCACCTGGCCGTAAGCGAACATGTTGCTCTTCGGGAGGATTTGGCCCTTCAAGAGATCGACGCAGCTCAGCGTGTCGTCCATCGACCAGTTGTCGCCGTCGGAGAAGTGGAAGGGATAGATGTTCCACTCCTCGGCGGGGTAATCGCTGTCGATGATCTGGGCGCAGAGCTTGTACGCGCTCGAGATCATGGTGCCGCCCGATTCACGGGTGTGGAAGAAGGTCTCCCGATCGACCTCGCGCGCCACGGCGTCGTGGATGATGAAGCGCGACTCGAGGCCTTTGTATTGGCGGGTGAGCCAGGCATCGATCCAGAAGCTCTCGATGCGGACGATCTCCTTCTGCTCGTCACCCATCGAGCCGGAGACGTCCATCATGTAGATGATGACGGCGTTGGCGACCGGCTCGTTGATGGTCTTCCACGAGCGGTAACGCTTGTCGTCCGGCACCGGGACCACGACCGGCTTGTCCGGCTGGAAGGTGCCGCTCGCGATCATGCGCTTCAGCGCCTCGCGGTAGGTGCGCTTGAAGTGACGCAGCGACTCCGGCCCGACACGGCGGATGCCCGAGTAACGATCGTGGGCGTTGGATATCTTGCTCTTGCCCTTGTCCTGGATGTCCGGGAGCTCGAGCTCCTCACCCAGGATGGCGGCGAGCTCGTCCAGCGTGACGTCGACCTCGAGGACGTGATCGCCTGCGTCCTGCCCGGCCTTGCCCTGTCCAGGCTGCTTTTCCCCATCGCCGGCGACCGGATCCCCAGGGTTGCCGTCGCCCTGACCGACACCGCCGCGCTGCTTGTCGCCGAAGCGAAAGCGGGGGATGTCGATCTGTGGGATGGGGATGGACACGAGGTCCTTCCCCTTGCGACCCACGAGCTCGCCTTGGGAGATGTATTTCCGCAGATTCTGCCGGATACGGCCGCGGACGATCTGTCGGAAACGGCCGTGATCTTGATCGATCTTCAGCGACACGCGCCGAGTGTAGCAGGGCGCTCGGCCGGCGGGGGCTCGCTCTTCAAGTCGCGATCTCGAGGCCGAACCAGAAGAGTGGACGGGGCGCGCCCGAGCCGGCGAAGACGGCAGGCCCGATCGCAATCCCGCTTCCGACCGTGCGCAGCTCGTCACGGAGCGCACGAAGCGGCCAAGCGTGATGGTGCGCGCCGTAGTCGAGGACGAGCGCCGGACGACCATCGAGGACCGACGGCGCGACCTCGGCGCGGAAGCGGAGGAGCTTCTGCCCGAGCACGATGTTGCGGCCCGAGTTGCCGCCGTGATCGAAGGCCTTGCCCCGCCATGGGAGGAGATCGGTGGCCAGCGCACGAAGGATCGGGCGCGTGACGAGGAAGAGATCGGCGCCGGGCACGAGCGCGAGGATGCGACCACGCGGCGCGTCGCCGAGCTCCGCCGGATCGGTGGCCGCAGCCTGCGAGTAGATCTTGAGGAGCGCGTCGGGGTGCGCGCCGACAAGGGCGTTCAGTGACTCGACTTGCGTGACGAGGCGCCTGCCACCCGACGAAGACTGCTCTGTTGCAAAATGAGTCATGACGCGGTCACTCATGTCACCGGGCTGCGTGGGAATCAACCCGCCGTGCATCGCAGGCAGACCGTTGCATACATGGCGTACCCCACACGAAGGTGCAGGGCACCCTTGCCGCGGATCTCCGCAATGCCCTACCTTGATCGAATGCGTTACGTTTGGCCTCTGATTCTATGCCTTACGTCTGCCGCTGTCGCGGTGTCGTGTAGTGCGAAGAACTCTCAATTCAATACCGGCGGCGGCAACACCGGCGGTTCGGGCGGCGCAGCGGGCACGGGTGGCGGGCTCTTCACGAGCTCGAGCTCGAGCTCGAGCGGCGACGTGGACGGCGGGTTTCACCTCGACGCAGGGCCCGACGCTCCGACGTGCACGACCCCGGTGACCTGCCAAGACGTGGGCGCGAACTGCGGCCCCATCGGCGATGGCTGCGGCGGCGTCATCGACTGCGGCACCTGCACCGCGCCCGACACCTGCGGCGGCGGCGGCACCCCCAGCGTCTGCGGCAGCAAGCCCTGCGTAGCGAAGACTTGCAGCCAGCTCGGCGCAAACTGCGGCCCCGTCGCCGACGGCTGCGGCGGCGTCGTCATGTGCGGCACCTGCACCGCGCCCGACATCTGCGGCGGCGGCGACAAGCCCAGCGTCTGCGGCCACACCAGCACGTGCACACCCTTCACCTGCGCGCAGCTCGGCGTGAACTGCGGCATGCAGGGTGACGGCTGCGGCAACCTCATCGACTGCGGCACCTGCACCGCGCCCGAGTCGTGCGGCGGCGGCGGCTTCCCCGGCGTCTGCGGCACGCCGCCCTGCGTCCCGCTGAGCTGCGCGGATCTGGGCTCGAACTGCGGCATCCAGGGCGACGGCTGCGGCGGCGTCGTGACGTGCGGCGTGTGCGTCGGCGGGCAGACCTGCGGCGGCGCCGGCCAGCCCGGCGTCTGCGGCACGCCCAACACCTGCACGAACCTCTGCCTCAAGCAGGTCACCTGCGCGGATCCGAACGTCACCACCACCGTGACCGGCACGGTCTACGCGCCGAACGGCACCGACCCGCTGCTCAACGCGCTCGTCTACGTGCCCAACGCGCCGGTGCAGCCGTTCGCGGCCGGCGTGGCCTGCGAGACCTGCGGCGCGAAGGCCTCGGGCTCGCCGCTCGTCAGCGCGGTCAGCGGCGTCGACGGCAAGTTCACGCTGAAGAACGTGCCCGTCGGCACGAACATCCCGGTGGTGATCCAGCTCGGCCGCTGGCGCCGGCAGATCACGATCCCCAACGTCGTCGCCTGCCAGAACAACGTCCTCCCCGCCGCGCAGACGCGCCTGCCGAAGAACAAGACCGAGGGCGACATCCCCCTCATCGCCTTCGCGACCGGCTCGCTCGACGCGCTCGAATGCGTCTTCCGTCAGATCGGCGTCGACGACAGTGAGTTCACCTCCGGCACCGGCAACGGGCGCATCCACCTCTACACGGGCAAGGGGAGCAGCGGCGCCACCATCTCCGGCGCGCAGGACGAGACCGCGCTGACCGACAACCTGGCCGTGTTGAACCGCTACGACATGGTCTTCTTCCCGTGCCAGGGCGGCAACTACACCAAGAACAATGTGGCGCTCTCGAACCTGCTCACCTACGCCAACGCGGGCGGGCGCATCTTCAGCACCCACTACGGCTACGGGTGGATGTACCAAAACGGTGCCTTCGCAGGCGCCGCGAACTGGAACGTCGACAACTACCCGGACTCCATCCAGACGGGCTACATCGACACGAGCTTCCCCAAGGGCCAGGCGCTCGCGCAGTGGCTCATGAACGTGGGCGCATCGACGACGCTCGGGCAGATCCCGCTCCAAGAGATCCGCCAGGACACGAACAGCGTCATCGCCCCGACGCAGACGTGGATGACGGTCAACAGCCCCCAGTTCCCGGTGCACTTCACGTTCAACACGCCCGTCGGCGCGCCCGCGGCGCAGCAGTGCGGGCGCGTGCTCTTCGACGACTTCCACGTGTTCTCGTCGTCGTCCGGCACCTTCCCGGCCGAGTGCGCGAGCTCGACCACGGCCACGCCGCAGGCGAAGCTGCTCGAGTTCATGATCTTCGATCTCGGCTCGTGCGTGACGCCCGACGTCCCGGTGTGCACGCCGAAGACCTGCGCCGAGCTCGGCGCCAACTGCGGCCTCGCCGGTGACGGCTGCGGCGGCGCGATCTCCTGCGGCACCTGCACGGCCCCGCAGACCTGCGGCGGCGGCGGCGTGCCCAGCCAGTGCGGCTCGAGCTGCCACGCCAAGACCTGCCAGCAGCTCGACATCGAGTGCGGCCCGGCCGGCGACGGCTGCGGCGGCGTGATCCAGTGCGGCTCCTGCCCCGCGGGCCAGACCTGCGGCGGCGGCGGCATGCCGGGCGTCTGCGGCAACCAGGCCTGCACGCCGAAGTCGTGCGCGCAGCAGGGCATTGGGTGCGGCCCGGCCGGCGACGGTTGCGGCAACCTGATCCAGTGCGGCAGCTGCACGGCCCCGCAGACCTGCGGCGGCGGCGGCGTGGCGGGTGTCTGCGGCGCGCCCGTGTGCACGCCGAAGACCTGCGCGCAGCTCGGCGCGACCTGCGGTCCGCTCGCGGACGGCTGCGGCGGCATCCTCCAGTGCGGCACTTGCCAGATCCCGCAGACCTGCGGCGGCGGCGGTACGCCCAACGTCTGCGGCGGCAGCGGCCCGGGCTGATCTCTCCCGCGCGACGCGCCTCACGCCCCGACCTGCGCGGCGTGAGGCGCGACCTCTCCCTTCCCCACACCCTTCAGAGCTTCCCGCAGCGGCTCGCGTAGCAACGCGATGACGTCGACATCGAGCGCGTGATGTCGCGCGATCGATGCGCGTCGACCACGCTCATCAACTCGAGCGGCGCGCTTCGCAACGGCGGTGCTCCATCGCTCGATGAAGCGAAGGATCACCGTCGCTCGGCGCGCGAGCTCGCGCGATCCTCAGGGATCGAACCAGCGACGGCGCACCGTGGAGAGCTCTTTTTTCGCGGCGGTGAGCGCCGGATCGTGAGGATCGCCGGCGCGCAGCTCGGTGACCGCGGTGAACGCGGTGCGCGCGATGCCGGCGCGCTCGATGGCCACGTCGAGCTCGACCTCGCCGTGGCGATAGGCCTTGAGGAGCTCGCAGGCGAAGCGGGCGCACTCGCGCGGGCGCTCCGTGTAGATGGTGCAGGCGGTCCCGTCGAGGCGAGGACAAGGCAGACGGAAGCTGAGCAGCGGCTCGCGATCGAAGAGCGGCAGGCGCAGGCGCTCCGCGTGCTCGAGCTCGTCCGGGTCGAGCGGGACGAGGTCGTAGAAGGCGCCGGCACAGCAGAGCCCGCACGCGAGGCAGAGAGCAGACTCGTCACGCGGCGCGGGAGAGACCTGAGACATGGGCCGCTCTTTAGCCCAGCAGGTCGCGGTCGTCCCGCACCAGACGAGGGGGCTCACCGGCGCCGCGGGATCGATGCGTAGATCCATTCGCTCGGCCGCACGTCGGAGGCT
Source organism: Minicystis rosea (assembly GCA_001931535.1). Lineage (GTDB taxonomy): Bacteria > Myxococcota_A > Polyangia > Polyangiales > Polyangiaceae > Minicystis > Minicystis rosea. The sequence continues at coordinate 13,785,986 of CP016211.1, read as the reverse complement.
CGGTCGATGCGCGGACGTAGGCGCCCTGCTCTCGCAGGCGGCGTCGAGGGCGTGGTCCGTCGCAATCCTGGGAGGCTCTTCATGTCCATCGATGCATGGTTCCGTCACCCTCGCGTCCGCCGCGGCCTCGCCGTCAGCATGGTCGTCCTCTCCACGGGAGGCTTGGTGCTGGCGCGCGCGCCCGCAGGCGCGACGCCGAGGGTCGGGCCCGACACGCACGTGACGCTCGCCGGTGGATCGAACGCCTCGACGTTCCACGGGCCGGGCGTCTCGGGCCGCATCGCGCTGAGCCACACGAAGGTGCTCGCGCGCTCGAACCAGCGCATCTTCGCCGAGATCGATCTCAAGGCCGACGCCGCCGGCAAGCGCGTGGAGCGCGCCCCGCTGTCGATGGCCATCGTGCTCGACACCTCCGGATCGATGGGCGGAGAGAAGATCGATCAGGCCAAGCAATCGGCCATTCAGATGATCCGCGAGATGCGCGACGACGACGAGATCGCCTTCGTGCGGTACGCGAGCGAGACCGAGATGGTGCAGCCGCTCGCCAAGGTAGGCCTGGTGCGCGAGTCGCTCATCGCGCGCATCAACGCCATCGCCGCGAGCGGCGGGACCAACATCCCTCCCGCGCTCACGCAGGGCCTCGCGGCGCTCAACATCGCCGGCGCAGGCCGGGTGAAGCGCGTCGTGCTCGCGAGCGACGGCATCGACTCGAGCCGGGCCGCCGCCGAGCAGATCGCGCGCGACGCGGCGGAGCGCGGGGTGACCATCTCGTCGATGGGCATCGGGCTCGACTTCAACGAGGCCTACATGGGGGGCGTCGCCGTCGCGGGCCATGGCAACTTCGCCTTCGTCAATGATGCTTCGGCGCTCGCGACCTTCCTCAAGCGCGAGCTCCACGAGACCGCGACCACCATGGCGCAGAACGTGACCGCGCGCGTGGAGCTCCCCGCGGGCATGCGCTTCGTACAGGCGATCGGCGCGACCGGGCGCATGGAGGGCCGCGAGCTCGTGATCGCCGCTGGCTCGCTCTTCGCGGGTGACGAGCGCCGGATCATCGTGGAGCTCGACACGGACATGCCGCTCGGCGAGACCCGCACGCTCGAAGGCGCGGTTGCATGGACGGCGACCTTCGGCGACGCCACGTCGGCGCGCTTCGCCGGGCTCGCGCTGCGCGGGAGCGACGACGCGCTCGCCGTCGACGAGGGACGCGACGGCGCCGTGCTGGCCAACGCCACGAGCGTGCTGGCCTCGGCACGGCAGATCGAGGCCGCAGAGGCCTACGCCCGCGGCGACACCGCGCGCGCGCAGGCGCTCGTCGATCGCAACATGCACGAGCTGCAAGCGGCCGCCACGGCGGCGCCCGCGGCCGCACCCGCGCTCGCGGCGCAAGCACGCGCCTACGACGAGAGCAAGCGCGTGTTCGCCGAGAAACCGAGCCCGCGCGCGGCCGCCCACGCCAAATCCAGCGCGGAGAAGGACTTCAGCAACCTCGGTCGCAACGCCGCGTACTGACCCTCGGAGGCCCTCGTGAAAAAGCTCGCCTTCCTCATCGCCGCCGGTCTCTGTTTCGGCCTCGCGCCGTTCACGCCGCGGCTCGGCCCCGTCGCTGGATCCATCGCGCTGGTGGCGCTCGCCATCGCCGTGGCGCTCGCCGCCAGCGGCACCCGATCGTCGCTCGCCGTCGCGGGCGGCGCCCTCGGCGCGTTCGCCTCCGGGATGCTCATGTCTTCATCCGCCGCCGTCGCCGGGGCTGCGCTCGCCGCGCTCTGCTTCGCGGAGCGATCGCTTCGGGTGCGAAGCCAGAGCGCGCGCCTCCTGCACGTCGGCGCCGCGCTGGTGAGCGGCGCGCTCGCAGGCTCGCTCTCCATGTCCTTCGCCGTCGCCACGCCCTCGGTGCGCGCCGTCGCCGTCACCGTCGCGGCCGTGCTCCTCGCGCTCCCCTTGCTCGTGGACGCCGACGATCCGCTGGCGCACGCGCTCGACGGCGCCGCGGCCGACATCGATGGATCCGCCTCCGCATCGCTGCGCGAAGCCGCCGAGCTGCGGCGCATGGTCGACGACGAGCTGCTCGACAAGAAGACGGCCCGCCACGCACGCGGCACCTGGGAGGCCCTCCTTCGCCTCACCGAGGCACGCGTGCGGCTCTCGCGATCACCCGCGATGGCGAAGAAGGGCGGCTCGCCCGCCGATGCCGTGCTGAAGCGCGTCGACGAGCGCATCGGCGAGCACGTGGCCGCCCTCTCGCGCGCCTACACCGCCGCGGGCGCCGCGAAGGCTGCGGAGGCGAGCCTCGACGACGCCGCCCTCCGCGGCGTGGAGACCGCCGGCGAGTCGCTCGAGCAAGTCAGCCGCGCGATCGTCGACGAGGTGTGACGTCGGCGCTTTGCGACGGCCGCGCCCTCGAACGCAGCCCGCTCAGCGCTCCTTCGCGTCGATCCGCGCGAGGAGCTTCGCCTCGATCTCTCCCTCCGCCGCCTGCTCCAACGCCGCGCGCAGCTCGACGTCGGCGCACGCCTCCGTCGCGACGCGCACACGCCTCCGGACCTCGGCATCATCCGCGCTCGACAGCGCGGTGGCTGCAGCGACGCGCAGCGTGCTCGAGGCGCGCGGGTCATCCACGATCGCGATGAGCTCCTCGTGCAAGACGACGCCGTCGCGATAGCTCGACTCGCGCTTCAGCAACGCGCGCAGGCCCTCACGCCAGCGCGCGAGAGATTGGCCACGGCGCTCCAACAGCTCAGATGCCCGCGATCCGGCGCTCCCGCCCCCGACGGCGCGCGCGTCCACGATGCGCTGGAGCAGCGTTGCCCGCGCCTCCAGATCACGGTCGACGCGCGCATCGCCGGTGGGCGCATCGCTGTTCGGCAAGGGGCCGAGCCTCGCGGCGCGCACCGACAAGAGCCGAGAGCCCCCCGCGGCCAAGCGGAGCTTCACCCCCGAGCCGTGGCGCTCCACGCCGACGATGGAGTCGTGCGCGAAGAACCGTTGTCGCGACGGCTCGCGCACCAGGATTCCATCCGTGCCGACGACGACCTCTCCCGGGCGGAGGAAGCGGTGCAGGAAGCGCGCGGCGATCGTCAGTAGCGTGGAGAGCCCTCCCAGGATCCCCAACACCAGCAAAGTCTTCAGTCTGAAGAGATCCCCGCGAGCCCACGTGAGCATGCAGATCGCGCCCATCATGCCGAGGAGGCTGATGAGCACCACCAGCGGGGCGAGCACGGCCAGACCCGCCGCGGCGAGCACGGACAGCCCACGGCGTTGCGACGCCGCGCTCGCGATCGGGAGCTTGACCACGCGAGCGGCCGCGGAGAGGCCGGCGCCCTCGAGCAGCGCCTCACTCTCCGAGCGACCGAGCCTCGCGAAGATCTCGTGACCGTCCTTCGTGCAGAGCAGGATGCCGTCGGGATGCACGAGGCACCCCTGCCTGAGATCGTCGACGCTCCACGAGCGCTCCTCTCGGCCACGACGAACCAGGAGCATGCCATCGGCGAGCGAGATCGATCCTGCCCTCGCCTTGCCGCGCATGGCGCCGCCGATCGCGACCGCGAGCGCGCCCGCCACGAGAAGCCCCGTGCCCGCTTTCAGCAACAGCCCCGTCGCACCGAAGTAGGTGAGCCACTCCGTCGTGGCCGCCGCGATCGCGATCAGCACGAAGAGGATCGCCGCGACGCGGAGACCGACAAGCCGAACACGCTCCCCCCGACCGATCGTGATCGCGGCGCTCGCGAAGCTGACGGGAGGCGCCCCCATGCCGAGACCATCTCCCGGCTCGGCCTCGCTGTCCACTCGACAAGAGTGTCAGATCCGATCAGGCATGTCCTCGAGGGTGCGGCGCGAGATCGTTTGACCTCAAACGATCTCGCGCACCGCAGGCCGACGGCGTGCGGGGCCGGCGTCAGTTGGGCAGCCCGGGCTCTTCGCGAGCGCCGAAGATCGCCTCCCAGTTCGCCCGGTACGCGTCCGTCGCGACCTGCGCCGGGCCCGATCGGTCTCGGCCCTGACCGAGATCCTCGCGCGAGACCAGCACCTCGACATCGAACAGGCGCTCTTGGCCTTCGCGCGGCGACAGGCGCACGAGCTCGCCTTGGAGCGGGCGCCCCTCCTGCACCGCGCGCATCTCGCCGATCTCGATCGCGTCGTCGCGCTTGCGAATGACGCGGTAGCCATCGCCTCCCTCGGTGGGGCTGTGGACGAAGACCACGTCCTCGGTCTTTTTCGGCGGCGCAGGCGAGCCTTCGCTCATCGCATGAAGCTTGTCACGCCTCGGGCCTCTGCGAAAGCGAGCGCACGCGAAATGGCGCCGGCGCAAAAGTTGGCCGGAGGGACCGAGCTCCCGTACTGCCGAGCGGAGGGTCACGCCGGATCCGTGAAGGCGCGATCCGCGGGGGCTGCACGTCACGAGCCCCGGTCTGCTTGGAGGAGATGGCTATGAGCATGCGAGGCGCAGAGGGAAACGACGCCAAGGATCGCCGCGCGGGCGGCGGTCAGCGGGTCCATTTCGAGGCGCTCGTCGCCGTGGGCGAGAACACCGGCGGCGGCTTCGAGGCCGAGTCGGTCGACGTGTCGCCCGACGGAATGCGCCTGCGCACGGCGTACCTGCCTGACATCGGCGACAAGCTGGTGTGCCGCTTCGACGGCATGGGCCACGAGGTCGTGGTCGAGGGCGAGGTCATCTGGCGCAACGAGGAGGCGAAGGGCGGCGAGTTCGGCCTGCGCTTCACCGGTCTCGACGCCGCCTCCGAGGACGCGGTGCGCGCCATGTGCGCGTCGATCGCGGGCCCGCCCGCAGAGACGAGCACCACCACTTCCTCCTCCGACGAGCCCGTCGTGCCGCGCGGCTCGCGCGTCCGCCTGCACATCGAGGGCCTCGGCTCGCCGATGAAGGCGCGCGTGCGCGAGTCCGCGGCGCGCGAGGTCGAGGTCGGCTCGAACCTCGAGTTCCTCAAGGTCGGTCGCTCGCTCTCGCTCGAGGACGTCGAGGCCGGTGCGAAGCGCGAGGCGCTCATCGACGGCGTGAAGGTCGACGTCGATCCCGCGACCAACGTGCCGCAGCTCGTGGTCACGCTTCGCTACGATCGCCCCGGCGACAAGGCCGCCGCGGCCGCGACCGTGCCCGCGAAGAAGCCGGAGAAGACGCGCGTCTCGGAGACCGCGCCGGCCACGCGCCGCGCCGCCAAGTCCGTCCCGCCGCTCGCGGGCGCGGCCAAGGACGACGGCGAGCCCGCGCCCAAGACCGCGCGCCGCAGCCAGCCGCCGCCGGCCGACGAAGCCGAAGCGCATGCCGCCGATGCGGAGCACGACGGTGATCACGACGGCGACGACAAGGCCGACGGACCGAGCTTCGGCGCGCGCGCCGCGAACGCGGGACGCGCGGTAGCCGGCAAGCTCGGCCCGGCGATCACGGGCATGAGCGTGCGCGCCAAGGGCGCGATGAACGGGATGCTCGCGCTCATCGAGCGCCGCCGCTCCGCGCGCACGGAGGCGAAGAAGGCGACCGCGCCGCGCCGCACGACCGCGCCGCCGCCGGGAGGCGCGCTCACGTCCGACGGCCGCCGCCTCGTGCGCGACGAAGCCATGAGCGAGGACGACGAGGCGCCGCGTCCGCCCACGAACCGCCGCGCCGCTGCGCTCGGCGGTGGCCTCGGCCTCCTCGCGGTGCTCGCCATCTTCGCCGTCACGCGCCTCATCGCGGGCCGCGGGCACGCCACCAACGAAGGCACGCAAGCCGCGGCGGCGCTGCCCTCGTCGACCGCCGAGGCGCCCGTCGCCGCGGCCGGCACGGGCACGCCCGTCGCCAACGTGCCGCTCTTCGGCACCACGCCGCTCTCGACCACCGAGCCGCTCGCTCCTGCACCCGTGCCCAGCGCGCAAGCCTCGTCGGCGCCGGGCACGGGCGCGGCATTGCCCGGACCGGACGCGCCCGGCGCGAACGACGACGACGACGGCCCGAGCACCGGCGCCGCTGCGGCCAACGGCCCGATCCTCAAGGAGTGGGGCCAGGGCAGCGTCGGCAAGCACCCCGTCGTGATCAAGCTCAAGATGGATGGCGCGGTCGAGCGCATCTCCGGCGCGGCCGGCGCGCAGGGCTTCACCATCAGCATCCCCGGCCGTCGCTCCGTCTCGTCCGCATCGGACCTCTCGCGCAAGGACAAGCGCCTCGCGTCGGTCAACGTGGTCAACACCTCCCACGGCGCCGAGGTGAGCGTGCAATTCAAGGACGACGTGCCGAGCTACCAGGCGCGCGTGAAGGGCGACAAGCTCGAGATCGCCATCGCCAAGACCGAGCACGGAAAGGTCGCCAAGAAGAAGAAGGAAGGCGGCAAGAAGAAGAAGCGCCACGATTGAGTGGTCTCAGGAGCGGGCTCCGCGCCCCTCCCACCGAGCAAGGCTCCTCGACCGCCCGCCGGCCTCACCGGCGGGCGGTCGAGTTCCATGGTCTCGACGACAACGATGCTGCCCATAAACGCAGCTCGCATGAGGCGCCCAATTGCGTCTCGTCCCTCGATCATTCATTCATCAAACATTCAGAATTGCTCATCAAAGCTGATGACGCGGCACCGTCGATTCGAGGGCACATCGGCCTCTCGAACTCGCGGCGCGAGACATCCCGCGTTACCCGATCGCGGCCCGGACGTAGTGCGATCTCGGCGTCGGCGAGCCCTGCAATCGGGCGCCCGGCCGTCCCGCCCGCGCGTCGTGAAACGTTGTGCGTGCTCGGCCGGGAGGTCTGGTATCTTCCCCGGCGGAGGAGACGTCCGGATGGCGCAGCTCACGCTGGCCGAAGGGTCCATCTTCGGCGGCAGGTACAAAATCGTTCGGTGCATTGCGATGGGCGGCATGGGGGCCGTCTACGAGGTGATCCACCAGGAGACCGAGCGCCGGCGCGCGCTCAAGGTCATGCTCCCCCACGTCGTCGGCAGCGAAGATCTGCGCAACCGCTTCCGTCAGGAAGCCCGCGTCGCCGCGCACATCGAGAGCCAGCACATCGTCGACGTCTTCGACGCCGGCGTCGACGAAGCCACGAGCATGCCCTTCCTCGTCATGGAATTACTCCAGGGCGACGAGCTCGGCCGCTTGTTGAAAAAGGTCGGGCGCTTCCCCCCGAAGGACGTCGTCACCTACATCCACCAAACCGCGCTCGCGCTCGACAAGACGCACCGTGCTTCGATCGTTCACCGCGATCTCAAGCCGGAGAACCTCTTCTTGACCCAGCGCGAAGACGGGCAGCCTCACATCAAAGTGCTCGACTTCGGCATCGCCAAAATCATGGCGGACTCGTCGACACAGGCGCAGGCGACTCGGAGCTTGGGGACGCCGCTCTACATGGCGCCCGAGCAATTCCGCAGCAACGTGGCCATCACCCCCGCGGCCGACATCTACGCCCTGGGGATGATGGTGTTCACGCTCCTCGCCGGCGCTTCGTATTGGCACAAGGAAATGCAGGGCGAGAGCAACGTCTTCGCCTTTGCCATGGCCACCTCGGGCGGCCCGCCGGAGCCGGCGACCCTGCGCGCCGAGCGCGTCGGCGTGCAATTGCCCGCGGCGTTCGACGCCTGGTTCGCCAAGTGCACGGCGGTGCAACCGGCCAATCGCTTCCAGACGGCGGGCGCCGCAGCCTCCGCGCTCGCCGAAGCGCTCGGCATCCCGCTCGGCGGCACGGTGTCGCTCTCCAGCATCGTGCTGCAAACCAGCGATCTCGTGCCCGTCAACGCCACGCCGGCCCAACCCACGTCGGCGCCGTCGGTGAGCTCGCCGTTCCAGCAAACCCCCACGGGCGCTGCCGTGACGTCGGCGCCGGCCGGTAGCAACAACCGTCGTCTCATCCTCGGTGCATCGGCGGCGGCCTTCGTGCTCGCCGGTGGCATCACCACCGTGCTCCTCGCGCGCGGTCGCCCTGCGGTGGAAGCGCCGGCCGCGAGCGCCGTCACCACGGAAATCCCCCACCCCACCGCGCCGACGGTCACCGCTGCGGCATCGACCACGGCCACCGTCGTCGTCACGCCCACGGCCCTCCCGACCGCGACCGCAGCCGTCACCGCCGTCGAAACCGCGGCCCCCGTGCAAGCCCACGCCCCCGCGACGAAGACGGGCCCCTCGAGCACCGCCGCCAAAACGGCAGCGCCCGCCGTCACCGCCAAGATTCACTCCCGCGATTGATCACGACGGGGCCGCGAGCGGCCCCAAACCCGCTGCCAACATAGCGCTTCGCGTCGCCATCCATCGACATGCGATCTCCGCATGCCCTGTATTCACAGGCCCATCACCCCTCGACGAGACGTGCACAGCGTCGAAATGCCCGAGACGCAAAGCACCATCTCCGCGCAAACGCACCTTCGTTCAGCGTCGCGCCCATGAGACCATGAGGGCGCGAGACCATGAGCCATGGATTCGACGACACAGCCGATCGGTGGTTGGAGGCCCGCTTCGTCACGGACCGGGCGACGCCGTATCGACGCGAGCGCGTGCTCTTGTACGTCGACGGCGAGGCCAGCCCGCCCGCACGGATGACCGACGATCGCGGCGTGGTCCGCTGGGACGCGCTCTCCCCCACGGCGAAGCGCTTCGGTGTGCAGCTCGTGGACGTGCTGGAATCATGGGGTGAGCTCGGTCGCGCCCCGAAGCCGGAGCGGTTTCGCCGAGAAGACTCCCTGATGCACACCGTCGCGGCCGGCGTGCCCGCGGCCCGACAGACCATCACCGTCGCCCACCTCGACGAAGCGCAGAAGCTCGCTCATTTCTGCCGAGCTTATACCGACAACAGCGCGGTCTACGGCGCCGCCAAGCCGCATGCGTTCGGCGTCGATCCGCCGCGCTGGCAGTGGGGCCGAGGGGCCTTGTGCAACGAGCACGTCAATTTCTTCTTGGCCTTTTGGTTCAATTACAACGATCGCTTCACCGAAGGCGGCAGCGCCACGTGCATGGATGCGCTCCCCACCTTCAGCTCGGCGCGACAGAAGATCTGGAATGGCCATCATCGCGGCTACCGCGAATACCTCTCCCCATCACGGGCGGCGGGCTCCCCTATCGACACCCGGGCCTCCGGCGCGTCATCGAATATCACTTCGCGCATGCCCATTTCGACGCGGAGAACGGCGCCCCCACGGGCGACCTCGAGAGCAAGCTCGGCGCGTTCAACGTCTATTCGATCTCCGACGAGGCGCAGCACGTCAAAGCGGGCAAGCTGCGGCGGCGGAACGGGCCGCTCGCCCTCATCCGCGCCTGGCTCCGGGCGCATCCCGACATGCTGTCTCCCCGTCGGCCGGTGAGCGCGCTCTCCGAGGACGATCTCTGGTCCTTCACCCATCGCCTGACACGGAGTCACCCCGGCGGGGCGGCGCTCCAAAGGCGGCTTTTCGATCACGTAATCTTCGATCACCACGCCGGCATCCTCTATCGAAAGGAGGATGGAGCGCTTTACACCTTCTCGGCCGACAGCAACGGTCCCATCCAAGAGAAGCCCTTCGTCGCCACGCTGCGCCGAAAGAAGAACCTGTGGATGGCCGTCTGGCGCCTCGAGCCGCTGCGGCCCGGCGGCTATGCGCCTCTCGCGGCGGAGCGGAACGAAGGCAGGATCAGCATCGACAACCCGCCTCGCTTCATCCAATGGATGAGCTCCGTGCCAGCCGCGAAGTCGGCGCGGATGACCGGGCGACGCACGCCGCGTTGAAGATGTGCCCCCGGGGAACGCATCGACGACACGGGCATGCACCAGCTTCATCGGTCACATCGCGAGCACGGCCGGGCTCGCCGTGGGCCCGTGCTTGACGGGTCGATCTCACATATTACAATCGTAATTCAGCAACATGAACGCCAAGACCGAACAGAAGCAGCGCACCCACGAGGCCATCCTCGAGTCAGCGGCCCGGCTCCTTCGCGAGCGAGGTTTGCGGGCGCCCTCGGTGGCAGACGTGATGGGCGGCGCCGGGCTCACCGTCGGCGGCTTCTATGCGCATTTCCAAAGCAAGGATGCGCTCTTCGACGAGGTCCTCCGGCGCACGTACCGCGCGATGTGGGAACGTATGCTCGGGCAGGTGAAGGGCGAGACGGCGAACGAGCGCGCGCTCTCGGTGCTACGCCGCTACCTCTCGCGATCGCACCGCGACGGCGCCGAAGAGGGCTGTCCTCTGCCGGCCACCGTCGGTGAGGTGAGCGCCGCGGGCGAGCCGTTTCGCGGCACGCTCGCCGCCGAGCTCGATGCCTATGCCGATGCCTATGCATCCTTGCTGCCCGGACCGAATGCACGGCGCACGGCCCTCGGTCTCATCGCGCTCATGTACGGTGGCTTGAGCCTCGCGCGCGCGGTGCAAGGGACGCCGCTCTCGGATGCCATCCTCGCTGCCTGTCGCGAGCTCGGCGCAGCAGCGTTGAGCACGCCCGAGCAAAAGCCCGCGGCTTGATCGCCGATTCGAGTCAGCGATCGCTGCGCTGCCCATCACCGCGCGGCGCTCTCCCCCATATCTCCACGTGACGCCCGCCGCCCGCCGGCGCATGCCGGCGCGCATGAACGAGGGAACACGCCCCACGGCTACCCTGCTCGTGGAGGGCGGCGGGCTTCGCGGTGCTTTCGGCGCGGGTGCGCTCGCCGAGCTTCACCGCGCGGGATCGCGCGCGCCGATCTTCGACGATGTCATCGCGGTGTCGTCGGGCGCGCCGACGGCCGCGTACATGGCCGCGGGCCAGATGGATGACGCCATCCGCATCTGGGAAGATCACACCCACGGCAACAAGCTCGTCTCCCCGGCGAATCTGCTGCGAGGCGCGCCGATCCTCGACGTCGACGGTCTGGTGCACGTCTTCGATCGGCACGTGCCGCTCGATCGGCGGAAGCTCGCGGCCGCCGCGATGCGCTGCTGGGTGCTCGTCACCAACTGCACGACGGGTGACGCCGAGCTCGTGCGCGCCACCGAGAGCAACGCGCTTGAGCTCCTGCGCGCGACGATGGCCTTGCCGGTCGCGTACGGGAAGGTCGTGAAGGTCGACGGCGTGCCGTACGTGGACGGCGGCGTCGCCGAGGTGGTGCCCATCGATCGAGCGCTCGGGCTGGCGCGCGACACCACCGTGGTGGTGCTGACGAACCCGCACGGCTACCGACGCAAGACGATGCGCGCGCTCTCGTATCTGATGGCGCGCACGTACCCGCGCTATCCCGCGCTGGCGCGCCCGTTGGCCGCGCGCTCTGCGACGGCCAACGCCGCGCTCGATCGCATCGACGAGCTCGAACGGCGCGGCCTCGTCTCGGTCATCCGCCCCTCCGCGCCGCTCCCGGCGACGCGGCTCACCACGAAGCGCGCGGACATCCTCGCCACCATCGAAGCAGGCCGGCAAGCCGCGCGGGCTTGGCTCGCACGCGCTCGTTGAAGACATCGTGCTAGGCAGAGCGCCGGCGCAAAGGAGGTGATCATGATTGCGTTCTTCGGGATGGGCCTGCTCGGATCCAATTTCGTGCGTGCATATCGCCGCCGCGGCGAGGACGTGCAGGTGTGGAATCGCACGGCCGAGAAGGCGCGCGCGCTTTCGAGCGAGGGCGCGCGGGCTTTCGCCGATCCGGCCGAGGCCGCCGCGGGCGCGACGCGCATCCACCTCACGCTCTCGGACGACGCCGCCGTCGACGACGTGCTCGAGCGCGCGCGACCGGGCTTCGCGAAGGGCGTGATCATCGTCGATCACACCACCACGTCACCGACCGGCACGCGCGCGCGGGCCGAGCGCTGGCAAGCGCGAGGCATCGAGTTCCAGCACGCGCCCGTCTTCATGGGTCCGCAAAACGCGCTGGAGAGCACGGGCCTCATGCTCGCGTCCGGCGACGCCGCCCGCGTCGAACGGCTCCGCCCGGCGCTCGAAAAGATGACTGGCAAGCTCGTCTATTTCGGCTCCGAGCCCGAGCGCGCCGCGTCGTTCAAGCTCTTCGGCAACCTGTTCTTGATGTTCATGACCGCCGGCGTCGCCGAGGTCCTCACGCTCGCCAAGGCGCTCGACGTGAAGCCCGAGGACGCGGGCGCCCTCTTCGACGTCTTCAACCCCGGCACGTCGCTGCCCGCGCGCGTGAAGCGCATGGTCGGCGGCGACTTCCACAACCCCTCTTGGGAGCTCGCCATGGCCCGCAAAGATGCGCGCTTGATGCTCGAAGAAGGCGAGCGCCACGGCCTCCCGCTCCCCATGCTCCCGGCCATCGCCGCCACGATGGATCGCTTCCTCGAGCGCGGTCACGGCCACGACGACTGGACCGTCATCGGATCCGACGCGCTCCCGAAGAAATCCTGACGCGCCTCGGGCCCCTCGGAGCCGGGCGAACAAGCCGCGCTCGTCCGGCGCGGCTCAACCATTCTCGCTTCGAGCGCAATCGCAGAGAGACATGAGCTGCGGCCTTTTCGATGATGTCGGCGACGCCTGCGCTCGCACGAACGAGCGCGCTGCGCAACGACGAGACGCGCGGGGCACGGAGGCAGGCCAAGGCGATCAGCGCAGATGAACACGGCTCCCTTCGTCCAGCTCCAAGCATTCCTCGCGGTGGCGCGAATGCGGAGCTTCAGCAGCGCGGCGCGCGAGCTCGGCGTCTCCCGATCGGCGGTGAGCCAAGCCGTGCAACAGCTCGAAGGTCAGCTGCGCGTGGTGCTCTTGATCCGCACCACGCGCAGCGTCTCGCTGACGGACGCGGGGAAACGCCTCGTGGAGAGCGTGGCGCCCGCGCTGGCGCAGACGCTCGCGGCCCTCGCCGAGGTCTCCGCCAAGCCGGGAGAGACGGTGGGACGCGTGCGGCTCTCGGTGCCGCGCGCGGCGGTGCCCTTCGTGATCGACCCGGTGCTGCCCGGCTTTCGCGCGCGCCACCCGCGCATCGACGTCGAGGTCGTCGTCGAAGAGCGCCTCGTGGACATCGTCGCGGAGGGCTACGACGCGGGCGTGCGGCTCAGCGAAGCCATCGAGCGTGACATGGTGCAGGTGCGGCTCACCGACGCGTTCCGCTTCGTGATCGTGGGCGCGCCCAGCTACTTCGCGCGCCACGGCATTCCGCAGCGCCCCGAAGATCTCCTGCGCCACGAGTGCATCACGTTCCGCTCGCCGACCACGGGCGCGCTCTACGCCTGGGAGCTGGAGCGCGGCAAGCGCACGTGGCGCGTGCCGGTCCGCGGCGGCATCGTCACCAGCGACGCGCGTCTCAACACGTCGCTTGCGGAGCAGGGCCTGGGCTTGGTGTACGCCTTCGAGCCGCTGGTGCTGGAGCCGCTGCGCGCGGGGAAGCTGCAAAGGGTGCTCGAGCCCTACGCACCCACGGTCCCGGGCTTCTTCCTCTACTTCCCCAGCCGGGCGCAGCGCTCCGCGCCGCTGCGCCTCTTCATCGAAGCAGCCAAAGACCTCTCGATGCGCCGCGTGCAATGAGCCCATCGGCACATCGATGGAGCCGAAACACCGCGTGCTCAGCGCCCGGTCATGCGCTCCAAGTGCTCGGGATAGCGCGCCCCTTGCACCGTGATCTTCGAGACGGCGGCGTCGATCTCACGAAGATCGTCCGCCGTCAGCTCGACCCGCGCGGCGCCGAGGTTCTCCTCCAGCCGATTCAGCTTGGTGGTGCCCGGAATGGGAACGATCCACGGCTTCTGCGCGAGGAGCCAAGCGAGCGCGATCTGGGCGCTGGTCGCGCCCTTCCGTTTCGCGAGCGTGCCCAGGAGATCGACGAGCGCTTGATTCGCCGCGAGCGCCTCCGGCGTGAAACGAGGGATGATGTTGCGGATGTCGCTGCCGGCGAACGTCGTCTTCTCGTTCATCTTGCCCGTCAGGAACCCCTTGCCGAGAGGGCTGAACGGCACGAACCCGATGCCGAGCTCTTCGAGGGTGGGCAGCACCTCCGCTTCCGGCCCGCGCGTCCACAGCGAGTATTCACTCTGGACCGCAGCCACGGGCTGGACCGCATGCGCGCGGCGGATCGTCTTCGCGCCCGCCTCGGACAGGCCGAAGTGCTTCACCTTGCCTTCTTGAATCAGCGCCTTCACGGCGCCCGCGACGTCCTCGATGGGCACGTCCGGATCGACACGATGTTGGTAGAAGAGATCGATGGCCTCGATCCCGAGCCGCGCGAGCGAGGCCTCGGCGACCTGCTTGATGTGCTCGGGCCGGCTATCGAGGCCTGCCGGCTTGCCGTTGGAATCGAGCTTGAATCCGAACTTGGTGGCAATCACGGCTTGCCCGCGGAAGGGAGCAATGGCCTTTCCCACGAGCTCCTCGTTCGTGAAGGGGCCGTAGACCTCGGCGGTGTCGAAGAAGGTGACACCCCGCTCGAAGGCCGTTCGGATCAACGCGATCATCTCCCGCTCGTCGCCGGGCGGGCCATAGCCATGGCTCATCCCCATGCAGCCGAGCCCGATGGCCGAGACCTCGAGATTGCCATTTCCGAGTTTGCGCTTCTGCATTGCTCTTGCTCCTCAGCGTCGCCTCGATCTCGAGCACGGGATCTGGAACGTTCGTGAGGTCGCGCCCATCCGGCTCGCCCGTGGCCCCGAATGGCCCGTGCAACGCTCCCTCGATCCAGCCGCGAATCCCGCGGGAGTCGAACGACGCGAGGAACGATGCGCGCGTTTTCCGGAGATGACTAGACGCGATTCGACACACGGGCTGTCGAGCCAAGCTGGACAATGCCGCGCCCTCTCGAACGACATCGAGAGCCGGGGCCGAGCGACCGTGAATCAGCGCCGCGCGGGCCCGGCGGCATCGTCGATGCGCACTGCGCCGCACGGCGCCGCCGCGATCTCCGCGGTCCGCACCGGCGCCGCCTCGGCGGTCTCACCATCACAGCACTCGCCCTGGTTGACTCCGTGCATCGGGCAACCCGAGGTCACGCAGGCGGCGTGACCGTGAACATAAGCCATTTCTCGACGACAGAAGGCACAACGCATGATCCGGATCTCCACCGCGGCCGAGCCCGCATGGGGAGCGGCCGCGTCCGCGTTCCATCTCACGACTTTCCCGTGGATGCACCCGGCATCGAAGCGAGAGGCTCGCGGCCCCGCGGGTCGTGTTCTTGCCTGCCTCTCACCCTCGATGGGCGCGCAGACGGAGGCATCCATGATGACGGCGGCGGAGAAGCGGAGATCGCTCATCCTCGCGGGCGGCGGCCTCAAGGTGGCTTTTCAGGCAGGCGTGCTGGAGGTGTGGCTCGACGAGGCCGGCCTCACCTTCGATCACGTGGACGCCGCGAGCGGCGGAGTCTTCAACCTGGCCATGCTCTGCCAGGGGATGAGCGGCCGGCAGATCGCCGACAACTGGCGCAACATCGATCCTCTCGCCGGCATCGACTTCAATTGGGGAGAGATGACCAAGCTCGCCCACGGGGCCTCGATTGCCACCTTGGAGCGCTATCGAAAGAACATCTTCCCCGCTTGGGGCCTCGATTGGGACCGGATTCGGGCGTCGCGCGTGCCGGCGACGTTCAACGTCTACGACTTCACCCGGCACGAGCTCTCGACCATCGGCCCCGATCGCATGACGGAAGACCTCCTGATCGCGGCGGTCTCGCTGCCCATGTGGTTTCCGCCCGTGCGCATCGACGGCGATCTCTACATCGATGCCGTGTTCGTGACCGACGCTAACCTGGAAGAGGCCCTCCGGCGCGGCGCCGACGAGCTCTGGATCATCTGGACGGTCCGGGATCAGGGCGAATGGCACGATGGATTCGTGGCCGAGTATTTTCAGATCGTCGAGGCTGCGGCCAATGGCAACTTCAAACGGGTCACCCGCCGCATCGCCGAGAGCAACGCGGCCATCGCCACGGGTGGTCGAGGCGAGCTCGGGCGCCCCGTCGCGCTCGAGATCCTGAAGGAGGACGTCCCTCTGCATTACCTGATCGCCGTGGGCAAAGACCGTATCGTCGAAGCGGTGGAGGCCGGCGTGGAAGAGGCGCGCAGGTGGTGCGGAGAGCGCGGGATTCCCCTCGGAAAGAGGTCCGTTCCACGGTGGGAGGCGCGCCGGATGGAGCCGACGAAGGTGTCCTTCACCGAGGAGATGAAAGGGTTCATGAGCCCTGGAGATGGGGATTACGACGTGGCGTTCCGAGAGGGCAGGCAGGACCGCCGCGCGCTCATGTTCCACCTCACCATCACCGTGGACGACGTGGACCGCTTCGTCACCCACCCCGATCACGAGGCCCGCGCCGAAGGGACGGTGCGCTCCGAGGCCTTCGGCGGGGCGATGCCCGTCGAGCGGGGCGTCTTCAACCTCTTCGTCGAGCACGGCACCACGGACCGCAAAGAGATGCTCTATCGGCTGTATTTCCGGGACGCCGCCGGACAGCCGCTCACCCTCTCCGGGTTCAAGGACATCAAGAACGATCCCGGCTTCGACGTGTGGTCCGACACGACGACGCTGTTCACCCGCATCCTCCGCGGGCACGTGCCCAAAGAAGCCGAGCCCGACGCGGAGGTCGTGGCGACTGGCATCCTCCACATCTTCCTCCTCGACTTCGCCAAGCAGCTCGGCACCTTTCGCACCGAAGGCCCTTCGGTCGCCGCGCGGGCCGACGGTCTCCGCCGTTTCGCGCAGCTCTTCTTGGGAAAGCTGTGGGACGTGTACGCGCGCGACGTGGTCACCCAGAGCCCCGCTTGACGCGCTCCCCCGCGCTCCGCTCATTGTCGAAAGGAGGGGCTCTTGGACGAGGAAGACGACCTCTGCCATTTCAACGGCATCGACGGGGCGACGGGACGCTACCTCTCGCCCGCCATGACACCTCCCGAGCTCGTGCGGCTCGCGTTCGGAGCGCGCTTCGA
This sequence comes from Minicystis rosea, assembly GCA_001931535.1. Classification (GTDB taxonomy): domain Bacteria; phylum Myxococcota_A; class Polyangia; order Polyangiales; family Polyangiaceae; genus Minicystis; species Minicystis rosea. Next base: position 13,769,235 of record CP016211.1, on the reverse strand, counting down.
CCTGCGGCCCGAAGAGCAGGCGGAGGCCCAGCTCCGGAACAAGCTCCGCTTCTTCAACGACCGAGCCACGCTCGCCACGTTCGGCCCCAAAGAAGGTGTCGACCCGAAGAACCTCGCCGAGACCGGCTGGGGCGTGATCTTCGCCGCGGAGGATCGCGCGCGCAGCGAGGCCGTGAAAGAGGCGCTCGGCGAGCTGCTCGCGCTCCGCCGCGCGCAGTGCGGTCCACGCTATCGCGAGTACATCGGCCCGACCGGCTACCGGCCGAACGAGCGCGCCGACGAGATGCTCGCTCGGCTCGGCGTGGGCCCCGGCCCCGCCGATCCAGACAAGGTGCCTTATTATCTCCTCATCGTCGGTGACCCGGAGTCGATCCCGTATCGCCTGCAATACGAGCTCGACGTGCAATATGCGGTGGGGCGGATTCACTTCGACACGCTCGACGAGCACGCCGCTTATGCACGCAGCGTGGCGCAGGCCGAGCAGGGGACAATCACCCTCCCCCGCCGCGCCGCCTTCTTCGCGCCCGAGAACACCGATGATCGATCCACCCGCGCCAGCGCCTCGATGCTCGCCGGCCCGCTCGTGGCCTTCATGCGCGCGTGGATGGGCAAGGACCCGAGCCGGGCCCCTTGGGAGCTCGTCGAGGCCACGCACGAAGCGGCCACGAAAGAGCGCCTCGGCGCGCTCCTCGGCGGCCCCGAGACCCCCGCCCTGCTCTTCACGGCCAGCCATGGAATGGGGTTCCCCGCGGGCGATGCGCGGCAAATTCCCCACCAAGGCGCGTTGCTCTGTCAGGACTGGCCGGGGCCCATGGCCTGGCAAAAAGACATCCCCGAAGGCTTCTATTGGAGCGGGAGCGACGTCGGCGACGACGCGCGCCTCCATGGGCTCATCGCCTTTCATTTCGCCTGCTACAGCGCGGGCACGCCGCTCTGGGATCCATTCACCCGCATGCGCGGCGGCGGCGCCCAGAAGGTCGCGGCGCGCCCGTTCTTGGCCCGGCTCCCGCAAAGGCTCCTCGGCCATCCCCGCGGGGGCGCGCTCGCCGTCATCGGGCATGTCGAGCGGGCCCTGGGCTATTCGTTCGCGTGGCCGCGCGCCGGCGCGCAAAGCGCGGTGTTCGAGAGCACGTTGCAAAGGCTCCTCGAAGGGCACCCCGTGGGCTCCGCGCTCGAGCTGTTCAACGTGCGTTATGCGGAGCTGTCGACCAAGCTGAGCAACGAGCTCGACGACGTCGACAATGGGGCGACGCCCGATCCCTTCCGGCTCGCGGATCTCTGGACCACGAACAACGACGCGCGCGGTTATGCCATCTTGGGCGATCCGGCCGTGCGCCTGCCCGGCGCCGCGAGCCGCTGACGCCTCTGCGTCAAGCGCGCGACGAGTGGGTCGTTTCGAGCCGCCAGACGTGAAACGAGCGTGCGGCGGGCGGCCCGTTTCGGGGAGCGATCGTCACCGTCGCTGTCGGCTTCGTCCGCGCGCTGATGCGGTCGAACGCGCGGCGCGTTCGGCGAGACGATTCGTGACGCCGAGGAACGAACCGAGAGCGGACACCGAGATGCGATGAGGCATCTCACGCTCGACCCCGGCATCAACCCTGCAACGCCCTCGCTCCGGAGGGCCGGCGAGCGCGGCCCTCCGGGCGACGCCGGGGAGAGAGCATGCCTGAACCGTATGCCGAGCTGGAGATAGCCCTCCACGCGGAGAGCTTGCTCAGCCGGAAGACTGGCATTTACACCGCCGAGCTGCGCTTTGCTCAGCCGAGCACCGACATCGTGCGCGCGCCGGTGCTCGGTCCCGTGGCGTTCGACTTCGCCGGCCTGCTCCAAGCGGAGCACGTCCCCTCGGCCTATGGCGATCTCCTCGCCGGCATCCTCCGCGAGCCGGCCGAGCGGCGCGATCTGTTCCGTTATGCGCGCGACGTCTCCGGCCTCGCGGCCACCGATCTCCGCGTCCGCCTCTTCATCGGCCCCAGCGCCGCCGAGCTCCACCGCCTCCGCTGGGAGCTGCTCATCGATCCCGAGACGGGACAACCCCTCTTCACCGATCCTCATCGACCCTTTTCACGGCTCCTCGGGAGCAGCGATTTACGCCCGGTTCACCTGCGCCCGCGCACGCAGCTCCGCGCGCTCGTCGTCGTGTCGAACCCCACCGATCTCCATCGCTACAGCCCCGACGGCGCCGAGCCGCTCGAGCCCATCGACGTCGCCGGCGAGCTCGGGGCCGCGCGCGTCGGTCTCGGCGATCTCAATCCCAAAGAGCTCGCGTCGGGCGGGACAGCCACCCTCGACGGCATGCTCGCGGCGCTCCGGACGAGCCCCGGATACGACATTCTGTGCCTCGCCTGCCACGGCGCCATGCGCGACGACAAACCGCTCTTGTGGCTCGAGAAGCCCGACGGCACGGCCGACGTCGTGGCCGGGCGAGACTTCGTCCAACGCCTCGCCGAGCTCCCGCAGCCGCCGCGGCTCGTGGTGCTGATATCGTGTCAGAGCGCGGGCTCCGGTGCCGTCGAGCTGGTGCACGCCATCGGCCCGAGCCTCGCCACCGTGGGCATCCCCGCGGTCATCGCCATGCAAGGCAACGTCAGCATGGAGACCGCGCGGACCTTCATGCGCGCCCTCTTCGAGAGCCTGCGCGAGGACGGGCGCGTCGATCGCGCCGTGGCCATCGCGCGCGGCGCCGTCCGCGGCCGGCCGGATTGGTGGATGCCAGTCCTCTTTCTGCGCATCGCCAGCGGCTCGATTTGGTATGTGCCCGGGAGCGGAGATCACGAGTTCGAGAAGTGGCCCGCGCTCCTCGGCAGCATCGAAGACGGCCGCGCGCTCCCCATCCTCGGGAGAGGCATGCTCGAATCGATGGTCGGCGATCTGCGCGATCAGACACGGAGCTGGGCCGAGGCCCACGGCTTCCCCGGCGCGCCCATGGAGGAAGAAGATCTCCCCCACGTCGCCCAATTCCTCAGCGTGGTGCAAGCCGACGAGTACCTGCGCAACACCCTCTTCGTCGGCGGGCTGCGCACCCGCGTGCAGGATCGTTTGGCCCGGCTCTGCGGCACCCAAGGCCCGCTCGGCCGGAGGGTCCGCGACGCCACCCCGCTCGACGCGCTGGTGCGGCGCTGCGGCCGCGAGACACGCGCCCTCGACGCGTCCGAGCCGCACCGCGTGCTCGCGGCTCTGCCCCTGCCCATCTACCTCACCACCAACCCCGATGATCTCCTCTTCGACGCCTTGGTCGAGGAAGGCAAAGATCCTCAATGGGATTTCTGCCGCTGGACGACCCGGGCCGAGCTCCCCAAGGCATCTATCAAGTCGAGCCCGGCTTCGCGCCCACCTCGGCGCGACCTCTCGTGTATTACCTCTTCGGCCACCTCAGCGATCCCGTGTCGATCGTGCTCACCATCGATGATTATCTGGATCACCTCTTGGCGGTGGCGCAGGAGCCCGAGCTCATCCCCAAAGTGGTCCGCGCCGCGCTGGCCAAGCGGGCGCTCCTCTTCATCGGCTTTCGCAAGGACGATTGGGATTTTCGGGCCCTCTTTCGGGTCATCGTCCATCAGCCGGGCGGCGAGGCGCGCCGTCGCTTCGCTCACGTGGCCGCCCAGCTCGAGCCCGACGACGGCCGCCTGGCCGCGCCCGAGCGCCTCCGCCAATACCTGGAGGAGTATTTCGGGCACGAGAACATCAACATCTATTGGGGGACGGTGGAGCGCTTCGCCTCCGACATCGCCGAACGATACCGGGCGACGCCGAGCGAGGACGCGTGAAGCCCTCTCCCACGCGGAGGCGGACGGGCGCCGCCGTCGTCTCGATATCGCTGCTCGTCCCGGCGAGCGCCCGCGCCGATGCGGCCGGTCCATCACCGCGCGATCCCGATCGCCGCGCGTGGGTCGAGCGGTATCTCCATACCTTCGCGCGCATGAAGGCGCTGAGCCAAGAGGCCCTCCGTGACGCCTTCACCGACGCCGCCGGCGAGCGCCTCTCCATGCCGGAGCTCTCGCACAGAGACAAGGCGCGCGGGCGCTTCGCGGGCATCGGCGCGCGCATCTCCGCGCTCGGCCGGACCACGGGCGTGAACGCCATCGACCGCGCCTCGGCTGCGCTCAAGACGTCGGTGCAGGGCGCCGAGGCCGGGGTCAGCATCGCCCCTTTCGCGCTCATGGGTCGTGACGACTCCCCCCATCAAATCAACATCACCCTGGCGGCGCTCAAGGACACGAGGACCCGATTCGGGATCGCCTACAGCTACGAGCTGCCGTGGAATCCGCTCCACCTCGAAGACCTCGGGCTCGACCCCTGCACGCTGGACAAGGCGCGCAAAGATCTGTCGAACCGGCTCGGCGAAGCGCGCTCCGCGCTCTTTCGCGTCTGCGACGAGCTCATCTCGTATCAGCTCGAGGCCCTCTCCGAGACGCCTTGGGACGAAGACACCCTCCATGCCGCGAGAGCCTGCGCCATCCCCCTGCCAGAGGGCGTGTCCCGCGTGTCCGAGAACGACGAAATGCCCTTGGAGCAGGGCGTCCGCGCCATTCTCAGCCTCGTCGACAAAGAGAAGAAACGCCTCGAAGCGGCGGAGCAGAGCGGGCGGCCCGGCGCCGCGGCCGCCCGCTTCAACCTGGAGCAAAGGACCTTCCGCGCCCGCGACAGCCTCGCCGTCCTCGCCGACGTCGAGTCCGAGAGCGCTTATCCCTGTTATGGCCCCAAGGCCATCGACATCGCGGTCAAGACCGCTTCGTGGACGCACCTCCGGCATCGCATCGGTATCGGCATGACCGCGGATCTCTTCCCCATCATCCTCGGCTTCCAGCCCGAAGGCAAAGACGTCTCCCGCGGCGAGCTCCAGCGCTGGCAAGCCAAGCTGGAATACGCGATGGTCTCGGAGAGCGCCGGCTTGACCATCGGCGCCGGCATCGGGCATTGGCGCGACACCTTCAAGGATCCTTTTCACGTGCTCGTCTCCCCGTCGGCGTCGGCGATCGCCGTGATCGGGAGCCTGACGCGCGAGCCTCTCTTCACGCCGGACGGCCGCCTGAACCTCATGAACGACCGCCTCCCGCCGCGGCTCGCCGTCGGCGCCGACCTCACCGTCGACATCGCCTTGGTCCGGCCGCCCACGCAGGTGACGGCCCTGCACAAGCTCACCGGGACCTTGTTCCTCGACTTCCTGTTCACCGACAAGCTCGCTTTTCGCGTCGGCGTCACCGTCTCGGCCGACACCCAAGTGCGAGCAGCGAAGCCCGACGCGGATCCCCCCGTCACCGAGCGCCGCGACCTCCAATGGACCTTCCCCATTGGGCTCATCACGGTCCTCAAGATGTAACCGGAGAGGCCGAGTCATCCATTCTGGGCACCAACCCTGCAAAGCCCCCAGCGTGCATCGCCCCATCGTCCTCCGAGCCGTGCGACCGAGCCCGTCCGGCCGCCCGAGGTGCCTCGATGGGTGACGCGAATCCCTATGTGGGGGCCCGCCCCTTCACCGCCGGAGAGCGGCTCTTCGGCCGTGATCTGGCGCTGCGCGACCTCGTCGCCCTCGTCATCGCCGAACGCATCGTCGTCCTCCATTCGCCCTCCGGCGCCGGAAAGACATCCCTCCTCCAAGGGCGCGGCGGCGTCATCGACAAGCTCCGTGAAGAGGGCTTCACCGTCCTGCCCATCGCCCGCGTCGGCCTCCCGGCAGGCGCGACGCCCCCTCGGAATCGATATGTCGAGAGCCTCCTCGACGCCCTCGATCACGATGCCTCCGCCACCGACACGCTCGGCAGCGTCCTCGGATCGGTCACCACCAAGGACACCGAGGCCATCGGCACGGTCCTCATCATCGATCAGTTCGAGGAGATCCTCACCGTCGATCCCACCGCAGAGGCCGAACGGCTCGCGTTCTTCCAGGCGCTCGGCCAGGCGCTGCAAAATCGCAGGCTCTGGGCCATCCTGTCGCTTCGCGACGAGTACGTCGGCGCGCTGGTGCCTTACCGCCTTCTGATCCCGACCCACCTGCGCAGCACCTACCGCCTCGACTTTCTCGGCCCCGACGAGGCCCGTGAGGCCATCATCCATCCTGCCTCCGACGCCGGTGTGCCATTCACCGACGCGGCTGCAGAAAAGCTGGTGCAGGAGCTGCGCACCGTCACCGTGCCTCGCGTCGGCGGCGTGGCCGAGCGCAAGCTCGGTCCCACGGTCGAGCCCGTCGCCCTCCAGGTGGTCTGTCATCGACTCTGGCTCCGGCGCGGCCCCGACATGAAAGAGATCACCGAGAACGACATCGACGCCGTGGAGAGCGTCGATGTCGCCCTCGCCGATTACTATGCAACGGCCGTGGAGGGCGCCGCGTCCCGCCCGGGCGCGAACGAGCGCCGAATCCGAGCCTGGATCGAGCAAGCCCTCATCACCAAAGCAGGCGTGCGCAGCCAGGTGATGCGCTACGGCGAGCGCGATCCCGGCGTTCCGGACGCCTCGGTGGACGCCCTCATCGCCGCTTACATCCTCCGGCAGGACATGCGCCGCGGCGTCGATTGGATCGAGCTCGCCCACGATCGCTTGGTCAAGCCCATCCAGCGCAACAACGCGGCTTGGCGCCGTGAGCACTTGAACCTCGCCGAAGCCCAAGCCGCGCTGTGGGAAGAGCGAGGCCGCGACGAGGCGCTCTGTCTGCGGGGCCCGGCGCTGACGGAGGCCGAGCGCTGGGCGAAAGACCACAAGGGTGAGCTAACACCGATTGAGGAGCAGTTCCTCACCGCAAGCCGGAAGCTCCGCAGGTCAGAGCGGGAGAATGTCAGACGGCGATGGTGGATCATCGGCGCGCTGTTCGCGATCGCAATCGCAGGCGTCACTGGAACGCTTGGACTGCTCGCCTGGCGAAATGGCAAAGCAGCAACAAGGGCGCAGAAGGCCCTCTTGGACATGTCCATGCTGGCCAACGCGCGTGAGCTCTTGGCGCACAACCAACCAGCATGGGCAATGAAGATGTTACTCAAGGTAACATCCCCTCGCGAGAGACCTGGCTGGATTGATCTGGCCAACGAAGCCCTGCAAAAGAACCACCTACGGGCGACGCTCCGCGGGCACACGGGTGACGTGGTCACCGCCGAGTTCAGCCGGGATGGGCAACGAGTCGTCACGTCCTCGGTGGACGGCACCGCGCGGGTGTGGAACTCTGACGACGGTGGAGCCCCCCTTATCTTGCGCGGCCACACTGGTGAGCTCTGTTCCGCGTCCTTCAGCCCTGACGGTGAACGAATCGTCACCGCCTCGTACGATGGTACCGCAAGAATCTGGGACGCTCGCAATGGTCACGAGCTAGCCGTTTTGAAGGGACATACGAGCATCGTTCGCTCGGCACAGTTCAGCCCTGACGGGACAAGAATCGCAACCGCCTCCTATGACGGTACTGCGCGAGTGTGGAATGCCGACGGCTCCGGTCCTTCGCTCGAGCTAAGAGGCCATACCGACAAAGTGCGTTCAGCGCGGTGGAGCCCGGACGGCGCAAAGATCGTCACCGCGTCCCTCGACGACACTGCGCGCGTTTGGACTGCTGATGGATCGGGCAAATCAGTTATCCTCCACGGTCATCAGAAGGCTGTTACAGCTGCGGAGTGGAGCCCCGATGGCAGAAGAATCGTCACGGCCTCTCGGGATCACACAGCCCGCGTCTGGAACGCCGACGGCTCTGGCTCGCCCCTAGTTCTGCGCGGTCATGACGAGGTAGTCAGCAGCGCACGATTTGACTCCAAGGGGAAGCAGGTCGTCACAACATCCGACGACTGGACGGCTCGCGTGTGGAATGCCACGGATGGCACCGAAACCTCCGTACTCCGCGGCCATCAGAACACTGTGGAGAGCGCATCCTTCAGCCCCGACAGCACTCGCATCGTCACCGCATCCATCGACGGAACCGCACGAGTGTGGCGCGCTGACGACGATGGTGAGCCTGTCATCCTGATGGGGCATGAAGCCAATGTCTGGAGCGCGCGTTTCAATAGCGATGGCTCACGAATTGTCACCGCATCTGTGGATCGAACAGCGCGAGTGTGGTCCGCCGTCGACATTCAGCAGGCCATGACGCGCATACATGGCCCCGCCTCCACTTCGTCCGTGTTCAGCCCCAAACTCGACCGTTTCCTCGAAACGCACCAAAATGGCCACGTAAGAGTATGGTCCATCACCGGGCGAGTTCTTGCCAATCGCAAGATACATGACGCTCCTGTCCTGTCAGCACGGTGGAGCCCCAACGGCAGGCGGATCGTCACTGCGTCGGAGGATGGCACCGCCCGAGTGCTCGACGCCTCAAACCTCAGCGAGCTTTTCACCCTCCGCGGCCACGAAGGAGCCGTCCGTAGCGCGGCTTTCAGCCCTGATGGCAAACGCATTGTTACCGGATCAGTCGACACCACGGCACGCATTTGGAGCGCTGAAACTGGCCAAACACTGCTCACGTTGCGCGGCCACGACAGGTCGGTGTGGGTTGCAGTGTGGAGCGATGATGGTCGGAGAGTCGCAACCGGATCGGATGACCGCACCGCTAGGGTGTGGGATTCAACCAGCGGCCAGTCCATTAGCACTTTTCGCAATCACAAGAGTCCAGTGGTGTCCGCTGCATTCAGCCCGGATGGTCAAAGGGTCGTCACCGGATCTTCCGACAACACGGCCCGCATATGGAATGCGGACGGAAGCGGCCAATCCGTCGACCTAATCGGCCATCACGCCACAGTCTGGAATGTTGTCTTCAGCCCTGATGGCAGGCAGGTTGCAACAGGTTCTGACGATTCTACGGTGCGGCTCTGGTTCGGACAGCGATCCAGCAACGCTTACGTATTCCGCGGGCACACGAATTCGATCTTGTCCGTAACATTCATCCCCAATCAGCTTCAGCTCATGAGCATCTCAGATGAAAACGCGGTCAAGACGTGGACCTGGTCGATACCAGATCTGATCCACATCCTGCAAAACGCGAACGAGGATTGTCTCACGCCATCGCTGCGCGTCACCTACTTCGGCGACGATCCGGCCAAAGCGCGCGCAGACTACGAGGCCTGCGACCGAAGCCACGGCCGCTCCCCTGCTTCCTCCTTCATCGAGCACCGCTGAAGCCGCGTTGGCCTGCGCCCGCTCGCTCGTCAGAGCCAATCGAGCGGCCCTTTCCGCGCTCCGATGAGCACGGCTCCCCAGCGGCCGACTTGACGGCTCCCGTCGCCCGACCTCATGAACCGCTTCCAAGGCGCATTCGTCCGAGGAAACGAGGTCATCCCATGGCTTTGCCGCACGCGGTCGTCATCGGTACGGGCTTTGGTGGGGCCGTCGCGTCGTGCCGTTTGGCGCAGGCGGGATTCGCGGTCACGGTGCTCGAGCGGGGACGCCGCTACGATGGAGAGGCGCCGGGCTTCCCGCGGGGCAAGCCCACCGAGTGGCTTTGGAGCGCGAGCCGGGGGCTCTTCGACGTTCGGCCCGTCTCGGAGGTCCAAGTGGTCCAGTCCGCGGGCTACGGAGGGGGCTCGCTCATCTATGCCAACGTCCATCTGCGCGCGCCGGCCGCGGTATTCGAGGCTTCGTGGCCCGACGGCTACAGTCGAGAGGCGCTCGACCCTTATTACGATCTCGTCGCCTACATGCTCGATATCCAACCCATCGACCGCTCTCCCCGCGGCGTGCCCCCGCGAACCGGGCGCATGACCGACGCCGCCGCTGCGCTCGATCGCGGCTCCGAGCTCATCCGTCCACCGCTCGCCGTCAACTTCGCGTCCGAGCCCGGGCCCAACCGATTCGGTGTCCATCAACGCGGCTGCACCCATTGCGGCGAGTGCATCATCGGTTGCCCCGAGCGCGCGAAGAACACCCTCGATCTCAACTACCTCGCGCTCGCCGAGCGCGCCGGCGCGAACATGCTCACCGAGCATGAAGCCCTTTGGATCGAGCCGCGCCGAGGCGTCCCTGGATATCACGTGATCTATCGCGATCATGGGCAAGACCAAGAGCGCGCGCTCTCGGCCGATTGGGTCTTCGTCTGCGCCGGCGCGCTCGGCTCCACCGAGCTGCTCCTCCGCTCGCGCGCCCGCGGCGCCCTCCGCCGTGTGAGTGAACGGCTCGGCGAGCGCTATTCGGGCAATGGGGATCTCTTGGCCTTCGCCTTCGACACCGATCCTCCCGTCGTCCCCGACGCAGGGCCGACCATCACGACCGCGCTCCTCTACGACCGATGTGGTGACGGCGACGGCGCTTGGTTCCTCATCGAAGACGGCGGCTTTCCCCGCATCCTCTGGCCGCTCGTCGCCCACATCAAACCTCTCCCCGTGGGATTGCAGAAGTGCAACGGCACATCGACACCCACCGTGCGATCCGAGGTCGCCAGAGAGCTGCGCGCCGCCGCCGAAGCAGCCCGCCCCTCCGCCGCGCTCTTCTCCGATGGGTTCATGGATGGAGCGGCCGTGTTCCTGGCCATGGGTCGCGATCTGGCCAATGGTCGAATGACCCTGCTCGCCGACGGCTCTCTCGATCTGAAATGGGATGTCCCCGAAAACCTCGGAATCTACAGCTTGGAAGAGCGCCTGATGCGCGATCTCGCGGCCCACCTCGGCGGGACGTTCCGCGCCAACCCCTTTTGGCGCCTCCTGCGTCAGCCCGTCACGGTGCACAGCCTCGGTGGTTGCGTGATGGGCGACAGCGCCGCAGACGGCGTGACCGACGCGCACGGCGAGGTGTTCGGCCATCCCGGTCTCTACGTCCTCGATGGTGCCATTCTCCCGCGCGCCACCGGAGTGAACCCCGCACACACCATCGCTGCCGTCGCCGAGCGAAACATCGAGTCCATCATCCGTCGTGCGCTGGGCGAGCCGGCATGGGCACCGCCCGAGCGCTCTCGAATCGTGCCCTTCATCGATCCTTTGACCGCTGTCTCCGTGCCCTCTCCCGGCACGCGTCCCCCCGATACGCCGGCCATCGGGCTCACCTTCCGCGAGCGTATGAACGGCTCTTGGGAAAGAGCCGAATCCACCGCACCCGCCGCTCCCGCGCGCTGCGCCTTGCGCATCACGATCGACGACGTCGATCGCTTCATCGCCGATCCCGCGCACGTCGCCATCCTCACGGGCACCATCGTCATCGAAGGGCTCACGGCTCCCGCAGGCGCCGACATCGAAAATGGTGTGTGGAGCCCCTTCGTCGCCGGCGCCCCCGAGCAGGTCATTCGCTATACCCTGCCCTTCCGAAGCCAAGACGGTGTCCTTCTCGCGCTGCGCGGCACCAAGACGCTGCGCGCGGCCCCCGGTCTCCGCGCCTGGGCCGAGAACACCACGTTGGCATTCATCATCGGTCCCGAGGACGATCGCACGCTCGTGATCGGCCGCGGCGTGCTCCGCGACGGCCTCTTCGGCGTGCTCTCGTTGGCCGCCTCGATGCGCACCACCCGCGCCGACAACGCCGCTGTGGCCCAACGCGCCTGGCTCGATTTCTGGAGCTTTTACGCCGACAATCTCCGCCGGATCCAGCGCGCCGCGTGAGGCACGCATACACCTTTCATGCGCCCTCGTGAGCGCGCACGGCGCTCTTCGAATCACGGCTCCCCACGTCTCCATTCTCCTCGTCTGGTCTCGATGGTTACCAGCGCGGTTGTTACGCCTACAGGCGCGCGCTGTGACGGCCAAGTTCGGCTCCTGTTACGCCGGTCGTTACGGTATCCTCGGAGTCGCCCCGCGAAATGACGCGGAAATCGTGCTCTTCAGCCTGATTCCAAAATGGCCCGGTCATTGCTGAGCGGGCCGACACAACCGGAACGACGCTAGGAAAGGCGAGGCGACAATGAAGCTCAACGGCAAGACCCTGGTGGCGATGGTGATGATGGTCGGCGCTTTCAGCGCGATGGGGTGCAAGAGGGGTGGCGGCCAGGGTGACGACGCGGTGGCTCCCGAAGAGTCCGTTGCCAGCGCGCCGACGGAGGAGAGCACGACGCCGGGCGTCGAGCAGAACTCGCTTCGCTTCCACTACTATGCTCCGCGGCAGCCGCCGGCGCCGCGCTACGAGACCCCGGGGCGGGCGCCGAGCGATCGGCACTTCTGGGCGAACGGTTACTGGCGCTGGAACGGTCGAGACCACGTTTGGATCGCGGGCCGTTGGGAGCCGCGCCGTGATCGTTACGAGTACGTCGGCCCGCGCTGGGAGCGTCGTTCCAGCCGCTGGGCCTACATCCCCGGCCGCTGGGTCCGCCGCTAATCACAACAGCGAATCCCGATCTCCGAAGGCTGCGCCGCTTCGATGAAGCCGCGCAGCCTTCGCGCCATTTGGAGCCTGCATGCATCGACGTTGCGACAGGCCATGACGTCGACGAGGAAGGTCGCCGAACCTTGCTCCGACCGAACGGGCGATGACGCTATGCTTCGGCGGTGCATCGACGGCTTGCGGCGCTGACGGCTCTCGTGGTCGCGTGCTCGTCGCCGCCGCCGCCCACACCACCGAGCGCACCACCAACGCCGCTCCCCGGGCGCGCGCCGGTGAGCCCCGACGGAACCGAAGGGCTCCGCGCGGCGCCCTGCTCCCGACGCATCGATCTCGCGAAGGCCACGGCAGCGCAACGATCCTTTGCACCGATGACGGGCGCGCCGGCGACACGCACGATACTCCCCTTTCGCTTTCGCGAGCCGGTGCCCCATGGGCGCTGGCATTCGTCACGACCGGGAGCGGTGCAGCTCGAAGAAGGCCGAGACGGAACGCTCACGCTGGTCGCGGGAGAGCCGGGGCCGACGCTGGTGCAGTTCATCGTGGGAGAGCCGGGCGCGCCCGATGCGGAGGAGACGTCGGCGTTGATCTCGGTGCCGATGTTCGTCGTGGTCTCGGCCGACGCGGATTTCGAGGCCGTTCTCGATCATGCGTTCGGGTTGAGAGGACGCGAGCGCGCGGTGCTTTCGGAAGCGAGGCGGGTGATCGCGTCCATCTATGCACGCGTGAACCTGCGGCTCGTGCTCCAAGCCGGCTTCGGCGAGCCGATCCCCGAGGGGCTGCCGCCCGGCGGCTTCATCCAGGCGACGTTGCATGGAGATCTGCGGCGCTGCGTGACGCCGCGATCGAGCCTGCTCAACACCGAGTTCGGCGGCTATGGCGAAGGCGACGGGACGCGGAGGCTCGATCGATCGCCCGTGCATGCGTGCCCGGCGATCTTCGCGCGTCATCCGGACACGATGGCGGCGATCGTGAAGCGCCGCGAGCGCTTGCTTTCCGACGAGGAGAGCGCCGAGCTCTATGCGACCATCGTCGGGCGCGCGATGGGTGAGCTGCTCGCGCACGAGATTGGGCATCAACTGCTCGGCTGCGACAACCGCGGCGAGCGACGTTCGTGGCGCTGTCACGATCGGCTGCCACAGAGCTTGATGAACAAGGCAGGCGAGCGGAGCTTTTCGGATCGAACGGGGATCGTGATCAAGCCGACGCAGTATTCGTCGTATTTTCGCGAGGATTTTCCGAAGCCGGGGACGTACGAGGATCGTGGGGTCGAGGCGGTGAATCGTTTGCCGCCCGACGGACAAGCGGTGCTCGATCGACTGTTGCCGGTGCCGCCGGCGCTCGCCGAAGCAGCGCCGTGCCCGTGAGGACGCGAGCGCGCTCAACGCCGGTTGCTGCGCGATGAGCGCGAGGCCTTGTTGCGGGCGCGCGGTGGAGAAGGGAGGCGCGGCACGCGATCGAGGAAGGCGGCGATGGCGCGGAGGCGGCGCCGATCTTGGAGGCAGGCAACGTATTCGACGTGCTCGATGACGACGTCGGTGATGGGCAGGGCGACGATGCGATCGTCACGGCCGCGCTCGGCCTCGATGATGACGGCGGCGCCGAGGCCGGCGGCGACGGCCTCCTGCAAGGCTTCGCGGCTGCCGATCTCCATGACCACCGCGGGGCGCACGCCGGTGCGGGCGATGGCGGATTCGAAGGCGCGGCGCGTGATGGATCCCTCCTCGCGGACGAGCATGGGGGCGCCGTCGAGATCGGCGAGGCGGACGCCGGTGCGGCGGGCCCAAGGGTGCGCGCGCGAGACGATGACGACCTGACGGCTCCGCGCCGCGGGGATGGCGAAGAGGCGCGGATCGTCGACGCGATCGCTGAGGGCGGCGACGTCGGTGCGACCGTCGAGCAGGTCGCGGAGGACGTCGTTGGAGTTGCCGAGCACGAGCGCGAGCTCGACCTTCGGGTGTTGCGCGTGGAAGTCGGCCAGCAGGGGAACGACGAGGAAGGGTGCGTCGGCGCCGATGCGAAGGTGGCCGTGGAGCAAGGCGGAGGCGGCGTCGAGCAGCTCGGCGGCCTCGGCCTCGACGGCGAACATGCGCCGGGTGATGTCGAGGAGCGACGCGCCGAGCGCGGTGGGCGCGACGCTGCGATGCGAGCGCGCGAGGAGCTCGACGCCGTGCGCCTCTTCGAGGGCGCGGACCTGCATGCTGACGGCGGGCTGGCTGACCCCGAGGGCCTCGGCGGCGGCGGTGAAGCTCCTCCGATCCGCGACGGCGTGAAAGGCGCGGAGCTGGGCGCTGGTCACGGGAGGCGGCGGAGCAGGCACGGCGTGACGGCGGGGTGACATAAGGAAAACTTATAATCGACGTCAATCGTTCTGCTTGGACGAATGCGAGGCCGAGGGGCACCCTGCGCGCCATGGAGCACATCGAGGCGGTGATCTTCGACTGGGCGGGCACGACGGTGGATCATGGATGCATGTCGCCGCTGGCGCCGTTTCTGGAGGTGTTCCGGCGGCGCGGGATCACGATCGCGCCCGAGGTCGCGCGGGGGCCGATGGGGACGCACAAGCGGACGCACATCGAGCGGCTGGCGGCGCTGCCCGAGGTGATCGCGGCGTGGCGGGCGCTGCACGGGAGGGCGCCGGGGCGGGCCGACGTGGACGCGATGTTCGCGGAGTTCGTGCCGCTCCAGCTCGCGGTGCTGCGCGATTTCGCGGAGCCGATCGCGGGCTGCCTCGAGGTGGTGAACGGGCTCCGCGCGCGGGGCGTGCGCATCGGATCGACGACGGGCTACACGCGCGCGATGATGGATGTGCTGGCGCCGGAGGCAGCGCGGCGAGGCTTCGCGCCGGACGTGATCGTGACCGCCGACGAGGTGCCGCGCGCGCGGCCGTGGCCGGACATGTGTTTGCGCAACGTGATGGATCTCGGCGTGTCGTCGGTGCGGGCCTGCGTGAAGGTGGACGACACCGTGGCCGGCATCGAGGAGGGAACCCGCGCGGGGATGTGGACCGTCGGCGTGGTGATGACGGGCAACGAGATGGGGCGCACCGCAGCCGAGCTCGAGACCATGGATCCGGCGGAGCGCGCGCGGCTCCGCGCCGAAGGCCATGCCCACCTCGCGGCGGCGGGCGCGCACGTGGTCGTCGATGGGATCGTGGATCTGCCCCGCGCGCTCGCGCGGATCGAGGCGATGTCGAGCGCGCGGCGCGCGGCGTGATCACGGCAGGGCGACCAGCGGCGCCATCGTGATCAGCGCCGGCTCGTCCGGCGCGGGGTTTGGGGCCGCTTGCGGCGCCATCGTGATCAGCGCCGGCTCGTCCGGCGCGGGGTTTGGGGCCGATTGCGGCTCCATCATGATCACGGCGCTGCGATCTGCGCGGAGGCGCCGCGGGTGATCTCGAAGAGGTCGTGCATCTGCTTGTTGTATTCGAGCACGACGGTCTTCTCCGCGATGCGCTGGCGGCTCGTGCCCCAACCTTCGATGACGGTGACTTGCACCTTCGTGCGAGCGGAGGCGCGGTTGCGATCGGAGGCGAAGTACTTGGCGCGGATTTGGTATTTGCCGGGCGGCGCGCTGGGGAGGACGTACATCTCGGGGCCGTAGCCTTGGGTCACGTCCTGCGTGAGGGTGCCGCCGCTCGCGGTGGCGCGGTGGCCGTAGAAGCACTCTTCGCGGCTGGGCTCGAGGACGTGGAGATCGACGTCGGTGCCGTCGGTGTTCCACGTGATCATGACCACGAGGTCGGCGCGGCCGAGGTTGATCTGCGAGGCGAGCGCGCCGTAGCGGGCCTTGGCGATGTCGGCGAGCCCCGTCTTGAGCTCGCCGTTCTGGATGCGGCGGAGGAGCTCGAGGTACTCGAACGCGACGATGCGGTGGAAATCACCGAAGCGCGGAGCCCACTGGCCGGCGAGGCCGATCTCGTAATAGGCCATGGCGAGATCGACCTTGCCGAGACGCACGAGGCTCTGCGCGAGGGCGCGATACGTCGGCGGCTCGAAGGGGCGCGCGACGGCGACACGACGGAAGAGATGAAAGGCCTGCGCGGGGAGGCCCCACGTGAGCGCGGTGAGGCCGACGTCGCGGGCGAGCACGGCGTCGCCGGGGTTCTCTTCGACGAGCGAGCTGAGGGCGCGGAGCGCGTCGGCGGGGCCCCATTGGCGGAGGCGGCGATCGGCCTCGGCGGAGATCTCGTCGTATTCGAGGTGATGCGTGGCGAGCGCTTTTTGGAGGGGCGCGGGGCTGCCTTCGCGCTCGCGATGGGTGACGGCGAGCGGTGCGGCGTCGACACGGAAGCTCGCTTCGGGGAGGCGATCGAGCGCGGCGCGCAGATCGGGTGAGAGGGTGAGCGGGACGCCGGCGCGCTTCGGGAGATCGTCGATCCAACCGAGGAAGGCGCGCTTGGGATTGCCGAGCTGACCGGCGAGCTTTTCGAGCGCATCGGCGACCGCGCGCGAGGCCAGGGTCTGTGCGATCACGGCGGCGTCGTTCTCGGGGCGGATGCCGAAGCGCTGGTAGTCGGCTTCGCTCTCGAGCATGAGCAGCGAGCAGGTCTTGCCCGTGACGCGGAACTCGCGGGCATAGGCGGGCGCGACGGCGTCGGTCACGGGGAGCAGCTCTTCGATTTGCGCGACGGCCACCTGGCCATAGACGCGCGCGGCGAGCGGTGAGGAGAGCGCATCGCCGAGCGGGACGCGGAGGGTGCGCGAGCCGCCGTCGGCCTCGACGGTGAGCTCGAGATCGGCGCCTTTGGCAGGGCGACCGCGGCCCGCGACACGCAGCGTTTGACCGGGATAGAGGAAGCGCGGGCGGCCGGCGAGGAGCACGTCGCTCGTGCCATTGATCTTGGCTTCGAGGAGGCGGAGCGGACGGGCACGGTGCGCGATGGCTGCACTCTTCACCTCGGCGTCGCCGTTCACCGAGAAAACGGCGCCGCCGGTCTCGCGCGCGAGGAGCGAGAGCGTGTCGGCGTCGGTGCCGGCGAGGCCCGTGGTGTACGCGTAGAGCGCGCCGAGACCGCTTTGGACGAGACTACGGGCCATGACGAGCGCATCGGGCTCACCCCAGGTGGCGGCGCCGTCCGAGAGCAGGAAGACATCGCTGCGCACGCCCGCCGAAGCGGTCGCGGCGGCGCGCAGCGCAGCGCCGAGATCGGTGGCGCCTTCGAGCGAGAGGGTGTTTGCGTGGGCGCGCAGCGCGGCGAGAGAGGCGTCGTCGTTGGGGACGAAGGTGGGTTTGAAGAGGCTTTGATCGACGCTGAAGAAGACGACGTTGAAGCGCTTGATGCTGTCTCGGTTGCCGCGGAGGATGGCCTCGAGCATCGACAGCCAGATGTTCATGCGATCGGGGTTCGAGGACAGCGAGGTGTCCACGAGGAAGAGGGCGGCATCGGATCCGCGGGGCGCGTTCGCGGCGCCGAGCGAGGGGCGGACATCGGCGGAGAAGTACCGGCCATCGGCGCTCACGAGGTGCGCGTCGGCGGGCTTCTTCAGGCGCAGGGTGATGTCTTTGCCGGTGGGCTGCTCGAAGCGATAGTAGGTTTTGCTCGAGCCCTTTTCGGTGGGCGCGCTCGGCGAAGCTTCGACGACCGCGCCGGGAAGCGTGGAGACCGCGAGGTCGACAGCCTTGCTGCCCACGTTGTCGGGCAGGTCGAAGCGGTATTCGAGATCGCCGCCGATGCGCGTGAGGGGCACGTCGTAGCCGATGACGATGCGATGCGATTGCGAAGGCGCGAGCGGGAAGACACGGGCGCTGAAGATGCTCGGCCCCGACCATTCGAGGAGCGCGGGATCGACGGCGCGCCGCACGGTGTCGCGATAGGCCTGCGCCGCCTGCTCGCGCGGGACCATGCGGGCCTCGCGCGGGCCGCGCCACGTGCGTTCACGCGCGGCCATGATGGCGGCCGGCTCCGCGCCCATGGTGCGGGCTTGGCTCGCGGGAAAGAATTGAGGCGCGTCGCCGGCGATCTGCAAGACGGACTCGCCGAAGGCGAAGAAGTACGGAGATGCGCCCTCGGGCAAACGGAGCTGGAGCGTGCCTTCGTAGACGCGATCGCGATCGTTCTTCACCACGAGGTCGAGGACCACGCGGGCCATGGATCCATCGACGGAGACGTTGGCCTGCATCGATCGGATGGGGAGCTCTTCGCGATCACCGATCTTCACACGCACGGTGTGCGCGCCGAGCTGGGAGCGCTTCCATGTCTTGGCTTCGCTGCCCTTTGGCTCGGGCTTCGGTCTCTCCTCCTCCTTCTTTCCGCTGGGGGCAGCTGACTCGAGGGCAGGAGGTGGTGGCTCGGGCGGAGCGGCGGGGGCGGCTTCCGCCGCAGCGACCTTGGGCTCGGGGGAGAACGCCACGCTGTCGCCGCATCCCGCGGCGAGCGCGACGACGAGGGCGAGGAGGATGAAGAGGGAGATGGGGCGAGGCTTCATCGCTGTGCCAGAACCGCGCATGGGGCTCCGAGCTTACAGCGGTCCCGCCAAGGGCTCGCGAGGATGGGTCAGGTCGAGATCGTAAAGCTCATGAAGGGGGCTTTGAAGGAGGGTGGTAGATCGATGTTCCACATGGCTTCGCGCACGCAGCGCTCGATGGCGGTGTTGCCGGCGCCTTCGACGGTGACGCGGGGCACGTCGACGATCTCGGTGATCGTCGACTCGAGCACCATGGAGGCTTTGCGGCCCGCGCCGCCGCAGGCCTTGAGGCCGCGGGTGAGCTCGCCGCGCAGGTAGGCTTCGAAGTCGAAGCCGCCGCCATGGCCGATGGTGCCGATGCTACCGAGGCCGATGCCTTCCGCGCGGCCGCCGCCGCCTTCGCCGATGCCGGTCAGCCCCAGGCCTTCCGTCGAGGGGCGCACGCCCGGCTCGACGGCGAGCAAGCTCGTCACGGGAGTGACGGCGTGGCCGCGCTTGGCGAGCACCATCATTTCGGGCTCGCTGAGCGAGCTCAACATCTCGTCGGAGCCGAAGGCGAGCGCGGACCAGAGGCGCGCTTCGCCGTCGTCGGGAGCCACGGAGAAGCGCACCGGCGAGGCCCACATTTCCCCGGTGAGCGTGACGTCGGTGACGTCCGTGGTGCCGAGGCGGAGGTCCTCGAGGCCTTCGCCTTCGTCCAGCGTGGCCGGGAAGGAGAAGGCATTGTCGTCGATGCCGCGCGCCTTCACGTGGAGCCCGTGGATGCGCACGGGGCGCGCCCACTCTTCGTAGACCTTCGACATGATTTTGGCGTCGTCGGACGAGATGCTGCCGGCTGCATTCCACAACAGGCCGCCGGTGGCGCGCGCGACCTCGGACCACGGGTGCTCGTCGTTACGCTCGATGCCGGGCTCGCCCCAGCGCATCACGCCGACATGGAGCAGGGCGCCGCTCTTCAACAGTGGAGTGACGTGCTCGGGCGTGAGCGAAGATCGGGTGAGCAGATCGGTGATGACGACGATGCGCTTCGGCGTGCGCGCGGGGAGCGCGCGGAGGAGCGCATCGGCGCGACCGAGCGCTTCGTCGATGCGGCTCCCGTTGCGCGGGACGACGGCGAGCTTTTCGAGCTCGTTCACGGCGCGGGATGCGGGCACGAAGCCGCCGAGGCGCGGCTTCACCTCACGATCGAAGGTGATCACTTCCACCCGTGCGTCGGGGAGATGCGGCAGCATCGCGCGGACGGCGGCGATGCCGGTGCGGCGCTCGTGGTCCGGGAAGGATCGCGATCCATCGATGATCACGACGACGTGCGCGCCGCGCGGTGCCTCGGAGAGATGCGGCGCGGCGTCGATGCGAAAGTGCGAGAGCACGCGGGACGGCCCTGCGCCCACGGAGGCGAGCGCGCCTTCGAGCATCGCGGGCGCGCGGTGCGCGAGGGAGAAGTCGGTCTGATCCTTGGCGAGCACGAGGCTCGTCTTCGCGGGGACCGCGCGATCGTCGATGAAGACGCGATCGCTCGCGCTCTGCGGCACGACCTCGACCTGCGCGCGGAGGCGCTCGGTGCCCAGCTTGGGCAGGATCACGTGATGCCGGCCGCCTCGGTATTTCGTGGGCAATTCGAGCGTGTACTCGACGGTCTTGGGTTGGCTGGGCGGGACGGGGAACACCTGCAGGGCGAGCAGGCCGTGATGACGCCAGGAGAGGAGCGCTGGATCTTTGGGGTAGTAGCCGCCGATGCCGGTGAGCTCGCGATACTTCTCGGCGGCGGCTTCGGCCTCCATCAGATCGCCGCGGTACCAGATGGGCTTTCCGTCTTTCTCGCTGAGCGTGCGCAGGTCGACGGCGACGGCGTCCTCCGGGAGGTTGAGGAACATCGTCGCTTGATCGTGGCGCGATCCACCGTTGTGCAGCGTGCGGCGCACGACGAGCGTGGCGTGGCCGCGATCGAGATGAAGCGCGGCCCAATGGCTCTTCTCGACGAGCTTTTCGGATCGGGTCCCGTGCACTTCATCGGCGAAGAGGGCCGAGGGGACGAAGAGCGCGAGAGCGGAGAGCCCAGCGAAGAGGCTGCGGAGGGGCGTTCGCATGCCCGGCGAGGGACACCCGAAGCCGGGGGCGGTTCCGAAAGGAGGCCGCATCACCGAAGATCGCGCGAGGGTGCAAAATCATGAAATCACGGCGCAGGGTGCCGTTGCGTGCGGGAAGGGAGAGCCTTACCTCTGCTCGACCGGAGCGACGCGGGCATGGCCAAGATCGACAGCATGCGGCTCCTGCGCGCCCGGCTCGGCGAATTCACGCGGACGCCGTGGGCGTTGCTGCTGCTCTTCGCCGGTGATCTGGTGGAGCTCGGGGCTTCGATCGGGCTCGCGCTCACGACCCCGCCGCCCGCCGCGCCGAAGGTGGCTTATACGGTGATCGACGTGCCCGTCGCGCCCACGCAGGTGACGTTGAGCGTGGCCATCATGGGCATCATCGCGGGGCTCGTCATGGGCGTGGCCCTCGTGGCCGAGCTCTGGGTGATCGTGCGGCGCGCGCAGATCTTCAATTACCGCTATGGGCGCGCGGCCGAGCGGCGGCGGCCGAATCCGCGGTCTCCCGGGGATCCAGGTCCGTCGCGGTCGGGCCGCGCGGGGCTCGCGCGCGGGCCCGTCACGTAGTAGGAGCCCGCCCGTGATTCGCCTCGATTCCATCGGCAAGCAGCACGGGCGGCAGATCCTCTTCATGGAGGCCTCCGCCGCCATCAACCGCGGCGAGAAGGTGGGCCTCGTCGGCCCCAACGGCGCGGGCAAGACGACCATCTTCCGCATGATCATGCGCGAGGAGACGCCGGACGTCGGACAGGTCGCGATCGATCGCGGCACGACCGTCGGCTACTTCAGCCAGGATGTCGGCGAGATGAAGGGGCGGAGCGCGGTGGCCGAGGCCATCGCCGGCGCGGGCGCGGTGGCCGACGCCGCGGCCGAGCTCGCCGAGCTCGAGCACGCCATGGCCGATCCGAATCGCGTGGACGAGATGGACTCCATCATCGAGCGATACGGCCACGCCCAGGCCCGTTACGAGGAGCTCGGCGGCTATGCGCTCGACGCGCGGGCGCGCGAGATCCTGACCGGGCTCGGGTTCTCGAACGACATGATCGACGGCGACGTGGGCGGGCTCTCCGGCGGGTGGAAGATGCGTGTGGCGCTGGCCCGCATCCTCCTCATGCGGCCCGACGCGCTGCTGCTCGACGAGCCGACCAACCACCTCGACATCGAGTCCATCATCTGGCTCGAGAGCTACCTCAAAGGCTACGAGGGCGCGCTCCTCATGACGTCCCACGATCGCGAGTTCATGAACCGCATCGTGGGAAAGATCATCGAGATCGACGGCGGCGATCTGGTCACCTACTCGGGCAACTACGATTTCTACGAGAAGCAGCGGGCCATCGCGGAGGCCCAGGCCGAGGCTCAATACGAGCGCCAGCAGGCCATGCTCGCCAAGGAGGAGGCGTTCATCGCCCGCTTCAAGGCGCGCGCGAGCCACGCCGCCCAGGTGCAGTCGCGGGTGAAGAAGCTCGAGAAGATCGAGAAGGTCGAGCCGCCCAAGCGCCGCCGCGTGGTCAACTTCGATTTCCGCCCCGCGCCCCGGTCCGGTGAGGACGTGGTCAGCCTCAAGACGGTGAAGAAGGCTTATGGCAAGCGGGTGATTTACGACGGCCTCGACCTCTTGATTCGCCGTCGCGAGCGCTGGTGCGTGATGGGCGTGAACGGCGCCGGCAAGTCGACGCTGCTCAAGCTGGTGTCGGGCGCGACCGAGCCCGACACGGGCAAGCTCACCATCGGCGCCAGCGTGAAGGTCGGGTATTTCGCGCAGCACGCCATGGATCTGCTCGATCCGGCGAAGACCGTTTGGGAGTCGCTCCAGGCCGAGTTCCCCAAGGCGCCCGAAGGTCAGCTCCGCACGCTGGCCGGGTGCTTCGGGTTCTCCGGCGACGACGTGGACAAGCCCTGTCGCGTGCTCTCCGGCGGCGAGAAGGCGCGGCTCGTGCTCGCGAAGATGCTTTACGATCCGCCGAACTTCCTGGTGCTCGACGAGCCGACCAACCATCTCGACATGGGCACGAAAGAGATGTTGGTGAAGGCGCTCGCCGATTTCGAAGGGACGATGTTGTTCGTCTCGCACGATCGGCGCTTCTTGGCGGCGCTCTCCAACCGCGTGCTGGAGCTGACGCCGGAGGGGCCGCACGTCTACGGCGGTGGCTACACCGAGTACGTGACGCAGAGCGGGCACGAGGCGCCGGGCCTCCGGAGCTGAGCGAGCCCCCAGCGAATCTCCTTTGCCGGCCTGCGCCTACGAGACGCAGGCCGGCGCTCAATCGGATCTCCGCAGATATCGAATCTCGGGACAGGCGATCAGGGCGCGTGAGCGTGCTGGGCATCGCCGGTGTTCGTCGCGGACGCGTGCGCGCATTTGCGCAATGTGATGAGCCTCACCGGCCGCTTTCGTCATCGGAGAGTGTGCCCGATCGAAAGCGCGCACGGCGATGCCGCGGCGCCGCCCGACGATCGGTCTCCGCGAAACCCCCGACGGCGCTCGGCGCCAGGAGATTCGGGACATGAGCATCTCTGCGAAGTTCACGTGGCTGTTCCCCCTCGGCCTCTCGATGGCGACCGCCGGCTGCCTGGCGACGCCCGATGACACGGATGTCGACGCGACGGCCGGCGCGGAGAAGACCGGCGAGATCGCCGAGGCACAGACGCTGGGCCCGACGTTCGGCACGCTGCCGGGCAACTTCATGCTGCAGGGCAACAACACGCCTTCCAACGGCTTCGTGTCTCCGGGGCAATATCCCTTCGGCACGTATCCGGGCTCGCAGCCGCCGGCGAATGGCCAGCTCAACGGCTATTATCCGACGGTGCCTTATCAGGGGTATCGCCCGCCCGTGAATGGCTATTTCCCGCCGCTCGGGAACTACAACCTGATCTCGAGCGGCTTCAACCCGCCTTCGAGCAGCTTCTACCCGCCGGCGAATGGTGTGTATTACCTGCCCTCCGACGGCGGCCAAGCCCCGCCGGGCGGCTACGTGCCGCCGGGTGGCTACGTGGGTGGCTACGGTGGTTATCCGCTGCCGGGCGGTTATGGAGGCAGCTACGGTGGTTACGTGCCGCCGGGGAGCTATGGTGGGGCGCTCCCGCCGGGAAGCTTCAGTGGTTATGTGCCGCCGACGCCCTGCGGAACGCCGCCGAGCGCGCCGCCCAACAGCGGTTGCGAGAACAGTCCGTGAGATCGCCTGCGCCCTCGAAGGCGTAAAGCACCATCACCGCCGCCGCTCAAAAGAGCGCGAGGCTCGCGCGGGAGCGGCGGCGGCCCCTCGATACAACACCCTAGAGCGGTTTCCACTCGGGTTCGGTACAAGCAGAGAACGCCCGGCAGGGTGATGGCATGCGGGCTGCGCGGGCTCCGCGCATGGGACCGTACAGTGTCGACTTGCGACAGCGGATTGTTGACGCCTACCGCAACGGCGAGGGAAGCATGCGAGAGATCGCGGAGCGTTTCGCCGTCGTTCTCAGCACTGTGCAGGACTATCTCAGTCTCGAGCGGACAACCGGGAGCGTTGCGCCTCGTCCGCACGGTGGCGGAAGGGTCTCGAAGATCGACGAGGCCGGAGCACAGCAACTACAGGCGCTCGTGGATGAGAAGAACGATCGAACCCTGGATGAGCTGATCGAGCTGCTGGAGCGCCGCACAGGTGCGCGCGTGAGCCGCCCGACGATGTGCCGGACGCTGAAGCGGCTTGGTTTGCCGCGAAAAAAAAGACGCTCTGTCCAAGCGAACAAGACAGGCCCGATGTCCAAGTCGCGCGCCGCAGGTTCCGCCGTCGAGCGTTGGCGGCGGGGGCGCGACGGCTGATCTTCGTCGACGAATTTGGCGCTCATCTCGGCATGACGCGTCGCTATGGGCGCGCGCCTCGCGGCAGGCGTGCCTATGGCAAGGTCCCCGCCAACCCGGACCCGAACATCACGCTGGTGATGGGGCTTGGCCTGCGAGGTGTCGTCGCACCGTGGGCCTTTAAGGGGGCGATGAACGGTGAGCACTTCGATGTCTACGTGCGCCAAGTGCTCATGCCCGAGCTGAAGCGCGGAGACGTGGTCATTGCCGACGGCCTTGGCGCGCATCGCCTGCGCGGCGTGCGCCAAGCGCTCCGTGCTCGAGGCGTTCGCTATTGGATTCTGCCCGCGTATTCGCCAGACCTGTCGCCGGTGGAGAACTGCGGCTCCAAGGTCAAGGAGGCCCTTCGCGCCGCAGCTCCGCGCACCGTGCCGGCGGTTTACGACGCGATGGTCCGTGGGGTCGACAAGGTCTTTCGGCAGGACGCGCAGGGCTGGTTCGCGCTGAAAGGCTACATCCGACGACCTCGTCGTCGCGCTCGTCCGCGCCCGGTCCAATCGCGCGCGCCCACGCCACTTGGTCGAGCTCGCGCCTCGCCGAAGACCGGCTGTACCGCACTCGAGCGAAAACCGCTCTAGAGCCAGGAACACATCCCGCGACTGACCTCCGCCCCGTCGAGGATCGTACACTGTCGCATAAGCCCCTATCCGGTGACCCACCAGGTCGCTCGGGCAAAACCCTAATGCGTCGCGTCTCGGGGTCATTACCAATCTCTTGGTCGAGGTAATGACCATTGGTCAATACCACTGGAATATAGCTCACAGTCGATAAAACCGCCCGGGACGGCGATGGAAACGATTGGGCAGACCATCGAGCCCTGTTATGGTGCGGCGCCGCACCTGCCCCATCCGGCGGCGCTGAAATCGGCGATGCATCTCCTCTTCCACAACGACCATTGGATGGTGTCGCGGGACGGCGTGCGCCGGCTGATCGTGGTGCGGCGGACGCCGCGCCCATACGGATCGGCCTCCGAGGTGGAGGGGTCGTTCCAGGCGCTGGAAACGTTTCTGATTGCGCAGGATCGAAGGGCGTCGGCGCTGCTCATCGATACGTGCGCGGCGCCGCTGCGCAACGATCCGGAGTTCATGAGCGCGGCCGCGAGCCACCCGCGCCGCTTCGTGGCGCTCGGGTTCGCGCAGCTCGCGGTGCTGGCGCGCACCGCGACGGGACGGACGCAGGCGCAGCAGCTCTTCCGCGAGCGCGGGTTCGAGATCCCGGTGCTCACCGACGAGCGCGAGGCGATGGCGTTCCTGACGCTCCCGCCTTCGAGCCGATCGCCGGACAAGAGCTCGTAAGCGTCACGACGGCTCGCAACGCGAGACGGCACCGCGGTTACTCGAGAGCGTGACCGATGTCGCCGAGATCGAGGCCGAGGAGCGGGCCGAGCACGCCGTCCACGCCTTCGTCGATCGTGCCCACGAGGGTGCCCACGTCGGCGGCGAGCGCGCCGGCGGTTTGTTGCAAGGTCGTTTGGGCTTCGTCGGCGATGGCGGCGGCCTCGCCGAGCAGGGTTTCACCCCAGCGTTGCGCGGTGGCGACCGCGGAGGCGCCGACGGCGAGCGCGGCGCCGACGACGACGCTCGCGAGGGCGGGGACGGTAGTGAGGGCGGCGAGCGGGTTGGGCGGAGCGCCGTCGAAGGGCGCGCCGCCGACGAGGATGGTGGCGTCGCCGTCGCTGAGGATGGAGCCGCACGAGGTCTGATCGGTTTGGCGCGCGAAGCTGCGACCATCGACGAAGACGGTGGCGCTGCCCATGCGAATGGGGCCGCCGCGGTGATGCGAGCAGTCGAGCGGCTCGGCGCCCGCGAGCGCGGCGGCGAGGCGGGCGGCGCCGAGGAAGGTGCGCACCGAGCCGTTCGCGACGCTGCCGCTCGTGTCGAAGGGGATGACGTCGCGCGTGGTGATGTGGCCACCGCCGCCCGAAGCGACGCCTGCGCCGATCATGGAGACGGCGACGCCGCCCAAGGAGACCGCGGAGACGAGGGCGGAGGCGGCGACCGAGAGGAGCGCACCCGCGTCGCGATCGCTCGTATTCGCGGCGTGCGAGTGGCGATCGCCTTGGCGAGCGGCGGCCAGCGCGGTGCTCATGCCGGCCCCGCGCCGGGCTCGACGGCCGGAAAACGAATGCTGCCGAGGATGCGATCGAAGAGCGGATCGTTCTGCGCCGCGTCCGCTCGTGCGCTCGTCGCGGTGAGGCAGTAGACGCCGCGACGGCGGCCTTGGATCACGACGAGGCGCTGCGCGAGCGGGCCGCTCACCGCGCGGGCGGTGAAGCGAATCACGGTCGCGGGCGAGCCGCCGACGGCGGTGTCCTCGCGGCCCACGAGCTCGAAGGCGTCGAGGCGCTTGGCCATCTCGGTGAGCTGGCGATCGGCGTATTGCGCGAGGGTCTCGCCGTCGCGCAGGGTGTCGCGCGTCATCACCAGGTTGGCCGCGACGGCTTGGCCGGGCTGCGGAGGCGCGGCGTACGCGACGATGGTCTTGTCGTCCCAATGGCGCGGGACGTCGAAGGTGATGTCTCGTTGTTCGTGGCGGGGCATGGGCTCTCGTCGTCGCGGCTAGAGGACGGCTTTCTGGATGAACTCGCCGGAGAGGCTGTCCCAGGGGCGCTCGTAAACGAGATAGCCGTGCTCCTTCAGGACCGCGGCGAAGGCGTCGCTCGAGGGCATGCCGCTCATCTGGTGCTCGACGACCTGCGCGCTCAACAGGTTCGCGGCGACGGGGCGCGCGCCCTGCGTGGGCACGATCATGAGCTGCCCCTCGTTCGGGCTCTGGAGGAAGGTCGCGCCGTTGGTGCCATTGACCGAGCGCGCGACGGTGTCGGCACCGAAAGCGCCCGAGCGCGTGACGATGGTGCTTTGCGGCGCCGCCGGGAGGCTCGGCGCGCCGCCTGCGACGGTGCTCGAGAAGGGCACGGGCGCGCCGCCGCCGAGGCTCGATCCACCGGCGGCGATGGTGTTCGAGAAGGGCACGGGCGCGCCTCCGTTGCCGCCGAGGCTGCTCGGGATGGAGATCGAAGATGCGCTCGATCCACCGGAGGAAAAGCCCGGGATCGAGACGGAAGGCGTGTTGCCTCCGCCGCCGAGCGGCAAGCTCGGGGCGGAGCCGCCGGCGGGGATCTTGTTGGCGAAGGGCACGGGGGCTTTGCCGGCGTCGGCGCCTTGCTCGAGCGCGTTCGCGGCGGTCTTCGTCGGGTCGGTGCTGAAGATGTCTTTGACCTGGCCTTTGATGTCGCCGTACGCGTCCTTCACGTCGGCGGCGGCGCCCTTCGCTTGCTGCTTCAGCTCGTCGGCGGTGGCCTTCACCTGATCGGCGCTGTCCTTCGCGGCCTGCTTGGCCTCGGCGATCGAGTCCTTCACGTCCTGCTTGGCTTGCTGCGCGAGGGCCTTGGCCTCGTCGACGGTCTGCTTGGCGTCGGCCTTGATTTGCGCGGCGTTTGCCTTGGCGTCGTTGACGATCGCCTTGGCGCCGGCGCTCACCTTGGCCGCGTCGGCCTTGGCGTCGGCGGTGAGCTCTTGGAAGTCGCCGAAGGCGTCCTTCAGGCGCTGCTTGAGCGAAACGTTGTCGTTCTTCAGATCGGCGACGATGTCGTGGAAGTGTTGCTTCGCGCGCTCGATGCCGGTCTTCACGTCGGTGACGAGCTGCTTGGCCTGCTCCTTGGCGTGCTCGATGGCGCCCTTCACTTCGTCGATGACGTGCTGCGCTTGATCCCGCACGGCGATGGCGCGCTTCTTCAGCTCGTCGAAGCGGGCTTTGACGTCGTCGCGGAGATCGGTGATGCGCTTCTTGATGTCGGCGATGGTCTCGCGGACGCGCGTCTTCGCCTCCTCGATGCGCTCGACGACTTTGTCGACGGCCTCCTTGGCGCGGGCGACGATCTCCTTGGCCTTGTCGATCCGAGCCTGGATCGCGGCTCGGATGCGCTCGGCCTCGGCCTTGAGCGCGGCGATGCGGGCCGCGGCCTCGGCTTTGATCTTCTCGATCTGACCGCGCAGCGCCTCGATGCGGGCGTTGATCTCGGCGCGCGCCTTCTCCACGCGGGGCACGATGTTCTCGCCGAGGGCCTTGATCTTGGCCTTCACGAGCTCGACCTTCTCCAGGACCTTGGCCTCGATCTCTTCGATGCCGTGCGCGATCTTGTCGCGCTGGGCGCGGAGCTGCTCCTCGACGTGGGCCGGGAGGGGAATGGCCTCGGGCGCGGCGCCGGGCTCCTCCGGCGGGACGGAGAGGAGCGCGGAGAAGGCCTGCTCGATCGGCGTCTCCGGGAGGTCGAGGTGGGCTTCGAGATCGATGGCGGTGTCGAGCGCGAGCGGGACGGGCGCGCCGGCGCTGCCGGCGTTGAGGTACACGTTGGGGCCGCCGTCGACGTGAACTTCGGCGCCGGCGATGGCGACCACGTCACCGCCTTTGAGGTGCACGGCGGCCTGCGCGTCGAAATAGATGTTGGGCCCGTCGAGGACGATGGACGCTTCGCCGGTGGTGAAGACGATGCGCTTGTCGCGGGTGATGGCCGCGCCCGCGGCACCGCCGCCGAGATCGAGGCGGAAGCTCTCGCCGACGGCGAGGGTCTCCGAGCCTTTGACCTCGGAAGTGCGGCTGCCGCCGATGCGCACGGTCTGATCGGCGCCGATCGCGCGCGTCTCGGTGGTGCCGATGGAGGTCTCCAGCGAGGCGCCGATGGTGACGGTCTCGTGCTGCTTCACGAGGCGCTCGAGATCGCGCTCGGCCTGCACGTAGACGAGCTCTTTGCCCTTCTGATCTTCGAAGGTGATCTCGTTCCACCCGCCGCCGCCGGGCGTGCTCTCGGTGCGCCAGGTGGTGCGCGTCTTCTGCGCGGGGAGCGCGAGGGGCACGCGCGCGGCGCTGTTGTGAACGCGGCCGACGACGACGGGCTGATCGGGATCGCCCTCGAAGAAGCCGACGAGGACCTCGTCGCCGACGCGCGGGATGGCCTCGACGCCGAAGCCGCGGCCGGCCCACGCTTGGCTGACGCGCACGAAGCAGGAGCTGTTCTGATCGCGCTTGCCCTCTCGATCCCAATGGAACTGGACGCGCACGCGGCCGAGCTCGTCGGTGTGGATCTCCTCGCCCGCGGGGCCGACGACGAGCGCGCTCTGCACGCCGTGGATGCGCGGGCGCGGCGTGACGAGCGCCGGCCGGTAGGGCTCGTCGGCGAGGACGGCGTGGCCGGTGATGTTCCACTCGCCGTCGCGCGCGCCTTCGATGATCTGGCGAACGGCGAGGAGGCGGCGCGCATCGCCGAGCTCGCGCCGCGGATGACCGGCGATGGCGAAGACGACGCCCGGCGCGAGATCGAGGACGTTGGCGCGGAAGGAGACGGAGCGCTTGCCCTGACGCTCGGCGCCGAGCTGACGCGCGGCGAGGGCCTGCGCGTGGCGCTCGTCGACGCGCGCGCCGCGGCCGCCCTCGGGCTCGACGAGGAAGGCGCCGGGCGCGTAGTCGTAGAGCTCGAAGCGATCTTCGATGGAGACCTGGGCGCGAGCCTCGGCGAAGAGCTGAAAATCGGGGCGCGAACGGAAGTCGTAGTCGCGTAGCGTGCGGCGGCCGGCGCGCACGTCTTCGATGAAACGCACCTGCCAGATGGAGCTCGGCGGGTGCTGCACGTCCTTGCCGGGCACGTAGATCAGCGGACCGCCTTCGCGCAGCGCGCCAGCGTGCGCGTCGGTCCCGAGCACGAGCGCGGTCTGCGCCGCTTCCTCGGCGGGATCCGGATCGCGGAACGCGTAGGCGATGCCGGCCTCCTCGAGGATGCGGCTCAGGAAGGCGAAGTCGGTCTCGCCGTATTGAACGCGGTATTCGAAGCGCGGGAAGGAGGCGAGATCGAGCTCGACGATGGGCTCGATCCCCCACTCGGCGAGGAGCGAGGTCGCGATCTCGGGGATCGATCGGTGCTGGAAGATCCGGTTGTTCCGCCTGCGCGTGGTGCGCCACAGCGCGGGGACGATGCGGAGGTAGTACGTGGCCTCGTGGGCCGCGTCGATGTCGACCTGCTCGGCGTGGCTGACGATGCCGGTCCACGCGCGGAACGAAGCGCCTGCGTCGGCCGATCCGAGGCGCAGCGCGGCGCCACTGCCGAGGAGCGCGTCGAGATCGAGATCGTCGTCCGGCGAGACGGCGACCACCGAGACCTCGAAGAGGCCCGACATGCGCTGATCGATCGAGAAGCTGCGGACGGTGAGGGAAGACTCGCCCGATGCGAAGGACAGATCGAGGTTCGGCACAGCCACCGCAGGGTATGGGAGGCACGCTCCGGCGACCAGCGCCGCGATGAATCAGCGGCGCTCGTCGCGCCGATTTCCACTCGATCGCGGAGAGGATCGCGAGGCCCCGACGACGCTCCCGGCCAGCGAAAGCAGGGCTCGGGAGACCTTGCGGGCGAGCCGGGCGCAGCGCACCTCGCGGCGCGAGGCTTCGATGAAGGCGCGCTCCGGCGGGGAGAGCTCGGCGGGATCGACGGCGCGGAGCTGGCTGAGCTCGCTCTCGGTCCAGAGGCGCGCGCCCGGCCCATAGTGCTCCCATTGCACCGCGGCGGCCTGCAAGCGCAGGAGCACGAGATATCCCTCGGTCGGCTCGCCCAACCAACGGCGCAGCGTGTCCCATTCTTCGCGCAGCGCGAGGTGCACGAGCTCGTAGGTCACGCCCGCCTCCGCGCCGCCGCGCACGGCCACGAGGCGGCCGCGAACGAGCTCGTGGAGGGCCACGCGATCCACGGGATCGGTGCCCACGAGCTCGTCCCAGCGACGGCGCGCCTGGGCCCTGTCGCCGGTGGAGAGCGCGGTGAGGATGCGGCGCGCGGCCGCGCGTTGCTCGACGCTCATGGTGCGGATCACCTGATCCGCGTGGCGCGCGAGCGCGCTGGCGCCGTCGCCGAGGCGCTCGGTGGCGGCGTCGTTGATGGCGAAGGTGGTCGGATCGCGCGCCTCCCACAGCATGGAGAGCGCGAACTGGAGCAGCGGCAGGCCCCACTCGCCGTGCAGCGTCTCCTCGACCAGCGTCTCCACGAGCGCCGCCGAATCGAAGCGGACGCCGGTGAGCCGCGCCGGGCCGAGGATGGCTTCGCGCACGCCCTCGGGCGACATCGGGTTGAGGAGGTACGAGGCCCGCCCGATCTGATCGCCGAGCCATGGGAGGTTCGCGACCACGTCGAGGAGCGCGCTGCGCACGGTCATCAAGAGGCGCACGCCGTTCACACCGAGGGCGATGTGGCCGAGCACCTCGTCGACGATGGCCGCGCCCTCGGTGTCGCCCACGGTCACGAGATCCTCGAGCTGATCGATGAAGATCACGACGCCGGCGCGGTGCCCCAAGCGCTCGCGGAGCAGCTCGGCGATCACGCTCGGCCGCGCGCGCATCTGCCGCATCACGCGGCTCGCATCCATCTCGAGGATGGGCGCGACGGCGATCGCCAGGGCCCTGAGCGGCGCCGATCCAGGGACCACGCGCACCGCCGACCAAGCGCGGTTCTCGTGGAGCGCGCCGGCCTCCACCTCGGGCAGCACGCCCGCGCGGCACAGCGAGGACTTGCCCACGGCATACTCGCCCACGACGATCACGAGCGACTCTTGCCGGAGCCGCCCGAGGACCGTGTTGATCTCGGCCTCGCGGCCGAAGAAGAGATCGCGGTGTTGTGCCTCGAACGTGCGCAGACCGAGGTAGGGATTGCCCAAGGGCGCGGAGACCGTGCGATCGCTGCGCTCGGGCGCGAGCGTGCCGGCGCCCTCGAGCTCGCGCGCGCTCGAGGTCCGCGTGAAGGCCGAGAAATCGCCGGCTCGTTCGCTCGTTCGCGCCAGCGCTTCGAGCGCCTGGCAGAGGCCGTCGCCTGTGGCGTAGCGCTCCGAGGGATCCTTGCGCAGGCAGCGCTCGATGATGGCGGCGAGCCGGCGATCGATGGAGGGGATGATGGCCGCGAGCGACGGCGCCTCGCGGTTCTTGCGCTCGATCGGCGGCACGCCCTTGTGCGGCGGATCGCCGGTGCAGAGCTCGAAGAGCAGCGCCCCGAGCGAGTAGATGTCGGACCGCTCGGTCGCCCCTTCCCCGCTCCAGATCTCGGGCGCCATGTACGCCGGCGTGCCCAGCATCGCGCCCGAGTCGGT
Source organism: Minicystis rosea (assembly GCA_001931535.1). Taxonomy (GTDB): domain Bacteria; phylum Myxococcota_A; class Polyangia; order Polyangiales; family Polyangiaceae; genus Minicystis; species Minicystis rosea. The sequence continues at coordinate 13,736,588 of CP016211.1, read as the reverse complement.
GAGCTGCGGCGCGCCTCCCGAGGGCGCGTCGACGGGGTGCGGCGGCGGGATCGTCGCCGTCGGCGGCGACTTGATGAGCGCGCGGAAGCGCGACGACGTGGAGCCCACCTTCACCAGCTTGGCGAGGCCGAAGTCGACGAGCTTGACGTGACCGTCCTTGCTCACGATGGCGTTGCTCGGCTTGATGTCCCGGTGCAGCACGCCGTGCCGATGCGCGGCGGCGAGCCCGCGCGCGAGGCCGATGCCGATCTCCAGCGCGCTCCGCCACGGCATGGGCTTCTCGATGCGATCGAGCCCCTTGCCCTCGATGTACTCGGTCACGAGGTAGGGCCGTTGATCGAGCTCACTGACCCGGTGCACCGTGAGGACGTTGGGGTGCTGGAGCCGCGCGGTCGCGCGCGCTTCGACGAGGAAGCGGATCCGAAAATCCGGGCGATCGTCGACATTGCGAATGAACTTCAGGGCGACGTAGCGATCGAGCGACGGCTCGTGCGCGAGGAAGACGTCGCCCATGCCACCGCTCCCGAGGTGCCGGAGCACGACGTAGTCGGGCAGCACCGGAAGCGTGACCTGTCCGGACGAAGAGACCGACGGCGGCTCCGTCGACGCCGAACCGGGCGACCCCGGAGCCGGCGTGAGCGTGAACTGCGGCGGGGTATCGATCGGTCCCGACGGCGGAGCGTCGGGCGACACGTGCCCGGGATGGCCCTGATGCGGGACGAGGCGCATGGTGCTGCCGTCGTCCACGGGATCGGGCGGGTTCTCGTCGTGGCGGTCCATCCTCGATCGTTTCGATGAAGAGGCCGCTGGTCTCGCCGGTGCGGGGCCGACCGATTCTCGATCAGAGCATCTCCCGGGGCCGGTCGTGCGCATGATGCCGGCGCCTACGGCGGCGCCGGATCCCGCGTCGGATCGTGCATCTCGGTTGCAGTGGAGCGCGCAGTCGCTGCACAGCGAAGCGCGTGACCGGACGACCTCGACCGATCGATGAGATGCCCGCCGCACGTCGGGTCGCGCGCGATTGACGTCGCCGATCGACGCGCCGCGCGCCGCACCGGCGCCCAGGCCGAACGCGCGTCCCGCCGCCTATGATAGCGTCGGGCACGATGCAGCTCGTGGCCCTCTCCCCCGTCCATGTCGCGCCCCTCCTGTGGAGGCGAGACGCGCGGACGTTCGTGCTGACGGTCGTCGTCAAAGCATCGTTCGATCTGACCCCCGGAGAGATGCGCCTGTCCGCGCAGCAGGACGTCATCAACGAGCAGGATCAGCGCTGGGAGGACGATCCCGGGCGCAGCGTGCACGCGCCCGGCGACCTGATGCCGTTCAAGCCGCGCGCCGACGTGACCTTGGTGGGCAGCGCCTTCGCGCCGCAAGGGAAGCCGGCGCGATCGCTCGTCGCGCGCCTCGTCTGCGGCGCGGTGGACAAGGCCATCGCGGTGTACGGCGATCGCCCGCGTCCCGGTCACCCGGAGCCCGTCGCGTTCACGCGCATGCCCCTGCGCTACGAGCGCGCCGCCGGCGGCCTGGGCACGGCGAACCCGGTGGGCACGCCGGATCGACCGCCGAACCTCGAGCCCGCGCGCCGCATCGAGGGCCCGATCCCTCCGATCGGCTTCGGCCCGCTCGCCTCGGATTGGCCCGAGCGGCACGCGTACCTGCGCCAGCACGCGCGTTGGTCCGCGGAAGAGGCCTTCCCCGACGATCTCGATCCCGGCTACTTCAACGTCGCGCCCGCGGATCAACAGCTCCCGTCCCTCCGCAACGATCAGGCGCTGCACCTCGAGAACCTGCACCCCGAGCACGCGCGCCTGACGACACGCTTGCCCGGCCTCCATCCACAGGTGTTCGTCGAGCGTCCCAACACGCCCGCGTTCGAGATCGAGGCGTCCCCCGACGGCCTTTGGATCGACACCGATCGCGGTCGTTGCGCGGTGACGTGGCGTGCGCAGATCCCGCTCGCGCAGGCCGACGATCCGGGCCGCGTGCTGATCGCGATGGTGGGCGCGCGCCAGCAGCTCTCGTGGGACGACGTCCTCCGGCTCGAAGAAGCGTTGCGCGGCGGTCAGAGCACCGCAGCCCCGCGTTCCCTGCCCCGCCCCGCGCCCGAGCCTCCGGCGCGCTTGCACCCGAACATCCCGAGCGTGTCGGCCCCGAGGACGAGGAGGAGGACGGCTTTCAAACCTCGGTGACGATCCACCTCAAGCCGGTGGCGCCCGCGCATGCATCGCCGCCGTCCGCACCGCCGGTGCATGCCGCGCGGCCCGCATCGGCGCCGCCGCCGCCCATGCCCTCGGCCGCAGTGCCGCCGCCTCCGCCGATCCCCGCGATGCCGCCGGTGCCCAAGCGCACCTCGACGCTGCAGGGCCAGCCGCCTCCGCGGAGGCCCACCGTGCAGCCGGCCGAGCCTCCGCCTCCTCCGCCGCCGCGTCCGCCCATCGACTCGGAGCCGACGGCCACCGATCTCTTCGTCATCAGCGAGCACACGCCGCTCTTCGACAACGCGCCGGCTTGGCTCGCCTCCAACGCGCAGCGCCCGGCGCCGTCGCACCCGATCACCGCGCAGCTCCCTCCCGCTGCACCGCCCCCTGCAACCGTGCAGCCCACGTTGCCCGGAAAGCAGCCACCGACGGAGCCGCCGCCCGCGCCCGCCGCCACCACCCCTGCAGCGGTGCAGCCCCCTCCGCCGGTGCAGCAGCTCGCGCCGTCGCTCGCGGATCCCACGACGGCGAGCGCCGAGCCGCGCAGCCCCTGGGCCGGCGGCGCCGCGGGCACACCGCTCACACCGATGGTCCCCAGCATCGCGGCCGTCACGGCCACGGCGCCGGCTGCGGCCGCGGCGTCTCCTTCGCGATCGCTCGGCGCCGAAGAGATCATCGATCTGCTCTGGTTCGATCCCGAGGCCGTCCCGCGCATCCGCGCGCGCTGGCCGAAGATCATCGACGACCTCGACTTCGAGCCGCTCGATCCGAAGCACGATCTCCCCGTCGACGATCCGGCGCGATCGCGCGATCGCCATCACGTGTTCGGCGTCCTCACCCGCGGCGACGCGACCGACGCGCGCGGCGTCGCCCGCGAGATGGTGGAGGCCATCGGCGATCGCGGGCGCTTCACCTCGCCGCTCGTGATCATCGGCGGCGATCTGCGCTTCCCCTTCGACGAGATCGAGACCTTGAAGACGGCGGCGGCCGCCGCCAAGCCGCTCGCCAAGGACGACAAGCGGCTCACCGATCTCTTGGAGATGCTGGCCGAGCTCCTCGACACGCCCTTGCTTCAAGGCTCGCCGAGCACGGCGGAGAGCCTGCTCCGCGATCTCACGAGCGCGGTGCAACAGACGCGGCGCGCCTTGCCGGTGAAGTACCTCGACGCGCACATCGAGCGCGTGCTCTTGGAGAAGCGGCGCTATCAGCGGCGCACCATTTTCGGGGGCCCGCGCATCCGCGCGCTGCTCGGCCGCGATGGCAGCGCGGTGCCGGCGTACTTGCCGGACACGCTCGCCGACGAGCTGCCCTTGATGACGCAGATGAAAGCCCGGCTGGTCGCCGAGGTGTGCCCGAGCCAAGATCAATACGAGAATCATCCCCAGGCGCTCCGCGTGGTCGCGCTGGGCCGGGTGATGTCGCTGGACACCGCGAGGCGCTGAGATGAACCAGAAGAGCGACGAAGCGATCCTCCATCGGATCAACGCCGCCGGCGGCGGCCTCAGCTACCCGAGCGAGCGCGACGCGCCGCTCCTGCCTTGCCGATTCGCCGGGAGCGACACGCCGACCTCGGCCTCCGTGCTCGCGGCCGCGGGCAAGCCGGAGGGCACGCCCGTCGAGCTGCGCACCCTGGAAGATTTCTTCGAAGGCCTCACCGATGCCGGCGAGGAGGCGAGCTTCGCCGAGCGCACCGAGGCCGAGCAATGGCAAGCGCTGATGATGACGCTCCAGCGCGAGCTCGACGACGTGCGCGTCTATTGGATCGGCCGCGTCGACGTGGACGCGTACGTGCTCGGCCGCACACCATCCGGCACCTGGCTCGGGCTCCGCACGCACGCCGTGGAGACCTGAGCAGACGCCGCTGAGGGCTACACCCGACCGAGCGCTCCGCGTGCGCTCGCCGATCGTTCCGAAACGCCGCATCCGGCGGCGCTCCTCGAGGACGTCACCCGCCTTTCACGAGGCTCCGGTAGCGTACGCAAACGCGCGGCGAACGTGCGTTCGGCGGCCCGTTCCAGGCTCCCGGCGAAAAAAATCCAGGCTGGGTGAGCCGTTTCGCGCGCTCGAACCACTTACTCCACGCATCGCCCATGGCCGAGCCCGTCACGAGATTGGATCCGCGACGCAGCGACGCCGCGCTCGTCACCGCCGCACTCGACGGCGACGAGCGCGCGAAGGAAGCGCTCTTCCGTCGCTACGTGGGGATGGTGAGCGGCCTCTCCCTCCGGCTCCTCGGGCGTGATGCGGAGCTCGAGGACGTCGTGCAAGAGAGCTTCTCGCAGGCCTTCGCGGCGCTCGACAAGCTGGAGCGGCCCCAGGCCTTCGCGTCGTGGCTCGCGGCGATCGCCACGCGCACCACGATCGCCACCATCCGCCGCCGTCGCTTGCTCTCACGCCTCGGGCTCCTGCGCGGTGAGCCGGTGCACGTCGAGACGCTCATCGCGCCCACCGCGCCGCCCGACATCGCCGCCGAGCTCTCGGCGGTCTACCGCTTGATCGCCAAGCTCCCCGTCAAAGAGCGGGTGGTCCTGGTCCTCAGGCGCGTCGAAGAGCTCAGCATGCAAGAGATCGTCGAGCAGACCGGGTGGTCGCTCGCCGCGGTCAAGCGCGCCCTCGTCCGCGCGGAGGGCTTGCTCGACATTCCCCGCGCGCGGGCGAGGAGGGGGCATGAGATCCGTGTCGCGGCGTCGTGCTGCCGACTTCGTGAGCCCCGCGCTCAGCGAAGCACGCATCGCGCGCATGTGGTCCGCCGTCGCCGAGACGGAGCGCGCGCGGCGGCGCGAGCCGGCCGGGCGCATCGTCACGCACAAGCGGGCGATCATGATCCTGGCCGCGGCGCTCGCGGCCGCGCTGCTCGTGCTCGGCCTCCGTCTCCGGCCGACGTCGAGCCCGGCGATGGCGGGGCTCGTGATCGACACCGGCCATTCGGTGCAAGAGATCTCGCTCCCCGACGGCAGCACCTTGAGCCTCGCGGCGGCGACGCGCCTCCGCGTGGTGCACGCGACCGCGGGCGAGGTGCGCCTGCGCCTCGAGCGCGGGAGCGTGATCTGCGACGTCGTGCACCGCGACGAGCGGCGCTTCGTCGTCGCCGCGGGGGGCATCGAGGTGGAGGATCGAGGCACGCGGTTCGCTGTCGACGTCGGCCCAGGCGGGGGCGAGGACGTGGTCGCGGTGCGCGTCGAGCACGGCGCCGTCGAGGTGCACGACGCGGCGCGAGCCATCCACGTGACGCTGCAGGCCGGTCAGCACTGGAAGAGCCCCGAGACGCTGCCTGCCCTCGATGCAGGCGATCACGCACAAGCAGAGGACGCGTCGCTGCCCGAGCCGAAAGCAACGGCGAGCCAGGCTTCACCAGAGCCGACGGCGGCAACCTCGGCGTCCGCCGGCGCCCGCGCGGCGCGCAACGCGTTCACGCCGCAAGCGCTGTTCGAGCGCGCGAACGCGGCGCGGCTCGCCGGGCGACATGCCGACGCCGCGGCCGACTTCGAGCGCTTCTGCCGCCGCTTCCCGAACGATCCGCGCGCGGGCCTCGCCGCCTACGAGCTCGGGCGCATCCGCCTCGGCTCGCTGCGCGATCCACGCGGCGCGGCCGAAGCGTTCGAGGTCGTGCTCTCGCGCACGGACGAGCCCTTCCGCGAGGACGCGGAGGCAGCCCGTGTCGAAGCCCTCGCGGATCTCGGTGATCACGAGGCCTGCGTCCGCGCGCGCGACGCGTTCCGCGCCCGCTATCCGCGGAGCCCGCAGGAAAGACGCGTGGCGAGGCTCTGCGGAGGACCATGAGAGCCGCGCTTCGTCGTCGCATCATCGGCGTGCTTGCGCTCGGTCTCTCCGCGATCTCGGTTCCCGCCGCGGCCGATGCACCGCGGAGCGCCGGCGGTCGCGCCGTGGTCGAGCTCGTGTTGGAGGTCGAGCCTCCCGATCGCATCATCGGCACCACGCTGGAGCAGCACCTCCGCGCCGAGCTCAAGGCCCGCGACATCGACGTCACCGTCGTCTCGCAGGCGGCGCCCGCGCGCCCGTCTCCATCCGTTCGACCGATCGCCCGCGTCACCCTCCACGTCGAGCATCGCGCGGGCGGCGCGTTCCTCGCGACCATCCAGGTCGGCGATCTGATCATGGACAAGCGCGTCGAGCGCACCATCGATCTCGGCCGCATCCCCGCCGACGGTCGGCCTCTCGCGGTCGCCGCGTCCACCGACGAGCTGCTCCGCGCGAGCTGGGTGGAGCTGACGATCTCCGACGCACCGGCACCCGTGATCCAGCCACCGCTGCCCGTGATGCGCGCGCTCACCGCGGGTGGACGGGCGCGCACGCCCGCCGCGCGCTCGTCCTTCGTGGAGCTCGGCCTCGTCGGGACCGCGGTCGACTTCTTCGGTCACCGCGGCGGCATCGGCGGCGAGGCGTGGGTCGGCCTCTGGTTCTTGCCGCGCCTCATGGTCGACGCTCGTTTCGCGGCCGACATGGGCCTCGCGCGTCGATCCCCGCACGGCTCGGCGCGCGCGGACACCTTCGGTCCTGGCCTCGGATTGGCCTTCGCGTTCATGGACCACGATGCACCGCTCGGCATCCGCCTCGAAGCGTACGCCGACGCGCGGCGCGTCCACCTCGTCGGCTCGACCTCGAGCTCCGCGACGGCGACCGATGGATCGCAATGGACCGCCTTGGCCGGCGCCACGGTCCGCGGCTGGGCGCGGACCGGACCGGTCTCGTGGATGGTGGGCCTCGGCGCGATCACCGCCCTACACACGGTCGCCGCGACCGACAACGGCGCGCCCGTCACCTCGATCCAAGGCTTCGGTGGCAAGGTGGATGTCGGGCTCGCCTTCTCATTTCGATGATCATTGCGTGGGCCTCTCCGAGAGAGTGAGAACGATCATGTCGTCCCCGCGAGCCATTTCCGGCGCTCGATCTACCTACTCTTCGATGCGACATCGAATGCATGCCGGCGCCCTCGCAGCCGTCGGTCTCGTGATCGCGCTCGCAGCGTGCGGCTCGAGCAACGTCGAGGTCCTGCACACGGGCGGGACGGGAGGCGTCGCCTCGAGCTCGACCAGCTCGAGCACGGGCTCCGCCACCGGCGGCGCCTCGACGACCTCGGGCACGGGCGGCGACGCCCCCACGTGCAAACGTGGGATCGCCTATGGTTACCACTCCGTCGCCGATCTCACCGCGCTCTCGAAGGGCATCGGCTGGTGGTACAACTGGGCCGCCAAGCCGGACAACACCGACGTCGCCTCCGCGCACGCGGGCCTCGGTGTGGAATACGTGCCGATGGCATGGGGCGAGGCCTCGCTCTCTGGGCTCGGCAGCGACGTGCCCAGCGACGCGCACCATCTCCTCGGCTTCAACGAGCCCAACTTCGGCTCGCAGGCGAACCTCACGCCGGCCCAAGCGGCCGCGCTCTGGCCCCAAGTCGAAGCCTTCGCCAAAGAGCACGACCTCGCGATCGTGTCGCCCGCGGTCAACTTCTGCGGGAGCCCCTGCAACGTGACCGATCCGTTCACCTGGCTCGATCAATTCTTCGCCGCGTGCCCGAGCTGCAAAGTCGATTACATCGCGATGCACTGGTACGCGTGCAACGACAGCGCGCTCACCTGGTATCTCCAGCAGTTCGAGAGCAAGTACACCCAGCCGCTCTGGCTGACCGAGTTCTCCTGCCTCGACGCGGACGACATCTCCGAGCCCGTGCAGGAGACGTACATGAAGTCCGCGCTCGCCATCCTCGAAGCCGATCCGAGGGTCGCGCGCTACGCGTGGTTCACCGGGCGAAGGCCGGACACGCCGAGCATCGATCTCCTCGGCGCCGACGGCGAGCTGACCCCGCTCGGCAAGATCTACGTGGAGTATCCCCAGAGCTGCAAACCGTGAGCGCGCGCGACGTGGCCGCAGCGTCGCGCGCGGTCACGTCGTCGCGGTCACGTCGTCATTCGAGCGATTGCGTCGGCCCGCGATCCACCTTGGCTTCCAGCGTCCGGCGCACGTCCTCCGGCACCCGTCCCAAGAAGTGGTATCCCGTGCGCCGCTCGATCTCGGCCACGCTCGTCCGGTAGCGCCACCACGGTTGATCCATGATGCCCATCACGTTGGGCATGATCACCGCGATCACCCGCGTCGCCGCGCTCACGTCGGCGGGCCCTTGGCCGCGATCGAGCACCACCACGATCTTGAAGAACGACTCCGGCACGGCCACGCCGTGACCGATCGTCTCGGGGTTCGTCCCGTAGATGGGCCCGGCGGTGATGAACATCTCCTTGCGATCGTTCTGCGCGAGGGACTGACAGTGCTCCTCGAGGCGCAGCCACGGGCCGGCATTGAGATCGTGCCGCTGGGGGAGGATGTTGGTCATGAGGAACGTCGCGTTGTTGTCCGCGCGTGATCGCGTCCGCTCCTCCGAGCGCACCATGTGCCCGCGATCGTAATCGCTGTTCGAATAATCCTCGTGATGCACCCGGTAGAACTCCGGAGGCAGCGAGTCGTCGACGATGAACTTGCCCTTGTGGCGCGGCTCGCCGCCGAAATACGAAGCATTCAGCTCCCAGCTCACCCAATTCGCGCCCAGGCGCTTCGGGTTGTAGGAGAGCGCGTACTGCGGTTTGATCACCAACCAATCGTCGGTTGGATCGGCATCCGTCGGCGCACCGAGCGCGAGGTGGATGCTCGTCGTCCCCTCCGGCGTGGGCGCGGGAGACGCGGGCACCGGAGGCGGCTCTTCCGGGTGCCGGTGCTTCTTGCGCTCGTGCTTGTCGCGCGCGTCCTCGTCGGGCGGCGTCTCGGGCTTGTGGCGATGACGGCGGCCGGGCTCGGCCGAATGCCCGCGCTCGTCACGACCGAGCAGGCGATCGAGGCCGCAGCCGAGGCTGCCAGTGAGAGCCGTCGCGAGACCGAGCGCGAGGGCGATGCGGACCACGGTGCGTCGCACGAGCGATGTGTAGCACGAGGCACTCGTCGCGAGATCGGAGGTGTGGGCCAACCGGGGCAACCTCCATCGCTTCGTCCCCTCGTCGCTCGCTCGGCAGCGCTCACCGCCGAACGAGCGAGCAACGGAATCCCCATCTTCTCCAAGCCTCGAAGACAGTTCGAGCGAGACGACACGAGCCCCGCATCAACGCGGGCGGATCGGATACGGCAAGAACGCCGGCGCGCCGTCGCCCCACGCGACCAAGTCGTGCAGGCCGTCAATGCCGGGCCCCGCCATTGAATTGCAGAATGCGCGCGCCGCAATGGCTGCCATCGCTCCAACGCGCCTTCACCAGCTCACGACCGCGCCGTCACCCCAAGCCACGAGGTCATGCGACCCGAGCCAATTCGTTTGAGCTCAAACGATTTCGCTCAACCCACGTCGTCGTCGTCGCGCACCGAGAGCGCGCTGAGCGCGATGAGCTGCGAGACCAAGGGGCGGCCGTGGGCGTCGGCGAGGACGAGGCGGATCTCGGCGCCGGCGCGATCGAGATCGACGTCGAGCAGACCATAGTTGTGGGTGGCGTGCTCCGCGACGAGGTAGGGATCGCGCAGGCCGAGCCCGGTGATCGTCTCGTGCCAGGGCTCGTTGGCGAGCGGGCTCGCGGTCAGCTCCCAGAAATCGGGCCCGCGGCGCGCGCCGCCGAGCGATCGCCCCGTCGCGTGGAGCAGGTAACCGAGGTGCACGTCGCCGCTCGCGAAGACCACGCCGCGGATGTCGTGCTGCTCGATGAAGGCCGTGAGCGCCGCGAGCTCACCGGGCGCATCGCGACGCCAGCACTCCCACTCGAGACCGACGGCGGCCTCGGGCAAGATCTGCGAGCCCGAGACGAGGAGCTTCACGGGCGCGTCGCTCCGCCGGAGCCTCTCGCAGAGCCACGCGAGCTGCGCCTCGCCGAGGATGCAATGCCTCTCCTCGCGGTGATAGCGACCATCGGTGAGAAAGATCTCCACCGGCCCGAAGCGCACCGCCGAGAAAATCCCCGGAACGTCGCTCTCGCCATAACCACGCTGCGCCCACATCCGGCGAAACACCGCGAGCGACGTGGGCTTGTAAACGAACGATCCATCGCTGTCGTTGGGGCCGAAATCGTGATCGTCCCAGATGCCGAGGACGGGCGTCTCGGCCGCGAGGCGGCGGAGCGGCCCACTGTTCCGATGGCGGAGCTGCGCCAGCATCATGGTGTGCTGGCTCTGCCAGTCGGGCTCGCCGTAGTAGCAATTGTCTCCGATCATCAGGAAGAGATCGGGCCGCTCCCGGCGGATGGAATCGAAGATCGTCAGACGAGGATTGTCGTGCTCCCAGAAGCAGGATCCAAAGGCGATGCGCGCCCGCCGCGCGTCGGCCCGCGGCGCGGTGCGGAAGCGTTGCGGCGCCGTGGCGCCGTGCTCGCTCTCGATCGTGTACGTGTACGTCGTGCCAGGCTTCAGGCCCTCGACGTGGAAGACCACGCAGAGCCACTCGTCCCAGCGCGGCAATACGAGCCGGCGAATCGGGCCGTCTTCGCCGTCGACGACCAGCGTGAGCGGTGAGCCGTCGCGCGCCTGCGCCCAGATGCGCGCATCGGTCTCGCCGCACTCCCCCGCCATCGGCCCCGCGAGCACCGGGCCCTCGGCGAGGCTGTTGCCCGCGCCCGGCATGCCCCCATCCTCGGCGGTCGGCAGCGCGAGGCGCACGCCGTCCCAGGCGCCGTTGAACTCGGTCTCGCCATCGTAGGACCAGCCGCCGCGAAACACGTTGTCGCCCGGATCGAGGGTGAGCTCGCACGTCCCTTCGCGCTCGGTCTCGCGCCAGCGCGCGCGGAGCAGCGCGCCCTCGCGCGTGCCTTCGATGCGCCCGCCCTTGTGGGTATAGGCGCCGGTGACCGTGGTCCCGGTCTCGACCAGCTCGAGGTGCCCGAACGTGGTGAACCACGATCCCGCGAATCCGATGCTCATGAGACGCCCTCCCCCATGAAGCCTACCACGCCCCAAGCGCTCGCCGTGCGCGCGCCGAGGCCGGGAAAACGCGCTCGATCCGACATCCATCCCCCGAGACGCGGACCCCACGAAGCCTGGAGATCGACATTCGCGAGACCGCGCGACACGCCCGCGACCTCGCAAGAAAAGCCCCGTCCTCTACGCGTTGGCGTCTCTTGCCCTCAGCATCGCGACGTCGCGATCTTCGCTCTTCGACGAGCAGCTCACGATCGCCGACTCTGCGCGCGACTCGATGGTGCGCACGAGCGCGCCTTCGCACGGCAGCGCCGGCGCGCGCTCGATCAGATTTCTGGAGCGGAGATCAGGCCGGCTTGGGGGCCGTGGGATAGGGGATGGGGAAACCGTCGAACTCGTCCCAACCGCCCTTGGGCTCCTCGAAGCCGAGGATGGTGAGCGCGCGACGCGCGCGATCCACGACGCCCTCGGGCAGCGGATCGGAGAACGTCCCCGCGCCCAGGGTGCCCGTGATCTCTTCGACGAGGATGGCCGCGCGCACCAACCGATCGACGTCGCCGGTGATCTCCGGCGAGCGCGCGCGGATGCCGCTCGCTTGGCGGAGGAAGTGTCGCAGCGCGGCCAGCGAGGCCGGGCCGTCCATGCCTCCGCCGCTCTTGCGCACCGCCGTGAAGACACGGGGTGCAGCGAAGAGGAAGAGCAGGTTCATGCACTCGGACATCGCGTGCGCGATCTCGGCGGCGGCGGGCGCTTCCTTCAACGACATGAAGGGAGGCTATCACCACGCGGAGTGGGATCGAGATCGCGTTTGCACGAGAATGCATGCGGGGCTCTCGCACATGGGGCGGAGAGCGACCGGGACGGCGTGAGTCAGCGCCGGGGGTTTGCGGCCGCGCGCGGCCCATCGTGATCGGCGTGGAGCTTGGGCCGCGTGCGGCCCCATCGTGAATCAACGCCGGCTCATCCGGCGTGGGGTTTGGGGCCGCGTGCGGCCCCATACTGAATCAACGCCGGCTCGTCCGGCGTGAGGTTTGGGGCCGCTTGCGGCCCCATCGTGACTCACTTCTTTTCGCCGCAGGTCTGGAGATCGAAGCGACGCGGCGCGCCGCCGATCTGGACGAGCCACTCGTCACCGAAGGCGGGATCGATCTGCGCGTGAATGGTGCCGCCCGTCTTGAGCACACCGAGCGACACCAGCTTGGCCGCGAGCTGCTTGGCGGTGCAGCCGGGGATCGCCGTCGCCCGCGGCGCCGGGGAGTACTGTTTGCGCACGCCCCAGATGTCGCGGTAGGTCATGTCGTCGCCGATGAAGTTGAACTTCTTGATGGAGTCGTCGCGCATCTTCTGATTCGACGAAGACACGGCGGACGGCGAGAAATACTCCACGAGGACGTTGGAGCTCGAGAGATCGACGGTGCCGTCGGAGCCGAGCTTCTGGATGTTCACCGACCAGAAGCCCGCGTCGCTCTTCCACTTGAGCGCATAGGCGCGGGCGGCCGCGATCATCTTGTCGGGATCGCCCTTCTTCTTGTCGATGCCGAGGCTCGACAAGCTCTCGCTCCCACCCGAGTTGCTGATGGCGCGCGCCCCGCCGCGCACCACCACCTTGAAGATGATGACGATGATGATGAGCACGATGGTGCCAGCCGCACCACCGATCGTCTTGAGCGCGTTGCCGCCCCCCGCGGGCCCACCGCTGCTAAACGTCGGCCCACCCATCGGCGGACCACCCATCGGCGGACCACCCATCGGAGGACCACCCGGCGCACCGGGATAACCACCACCCATTGGGGGACCACCCATCGGCGGGCCCCCCGGCGCACCGGGATAGCCACCACCCATCGGAGGACCACCGGGCGCGCCGCCCATCGGCGGGCCGCCCATCGGAGGACCACCGGGAGCCCCCATCGGCGGAGCGCCGGGATAACCACCCATCGGTGCGCCGCCCATCGGAGGACCACCAGGAGCGCCCATCGGAGGAGGAGCGCCATAACCACCGGGCGCGCCGCCCATCGGTGCTCCGCCCATCGGAGGAGGAGCGCCATAACCACCGGGCGCGCCGCCCATCGGTGCTCCGCCCATCGGAGGAGGAGCGCCATAACCACCGGGCGCGCCGCCCATCGGTGCGCCCGCAGCAGCGCCGGGCGGGATTTGGTTCGGCGTCTGGCACGAGGGGCAATAGCCCATGCCCGCAGCCGGTGCGATCCACACGGTCGTGCCGCACTTGACGCACGGGACTTGAACGAACGGGCTCTGGTTCATCGGACCTCCGCGGCCGACGATAGCGAAAGGCGCGCGCCTACGACGAGACAAAAGAGCGCGCCCTCGGTATCGCTACCGAGGGTTGCAATAGACGTTGGAGCAAGCGCCTTCCGCGCCTCGGTACCGCTACTGAGGGTTGCAAGGACCGCTGCAGAACGCCTTTACCTCGCCCGTGCGGAAGAATGCATTGGTCTGATCCATCGCCTCGGGCAGCTTGCGCACTTCGTCGTGCGGATCGGGACCGTAGGTATCGTCCGGAGGCGTATTGGTCTTGGGAGACTCCTTGTTTCCGAACTCCCATTCCACCATCCCCGATCCCATGAACGGCCCCTCGGCCTCCGGAATCCCCCACACCGATCGATTCACCGGCTTGAGGTTCTGCGCGCCCACGGCCCGCGCGATCATGTGCGCGCCGAGCGGCGTCACCTGATGATCGCCGATGGCCACGTGGAGCAGCACCTCGTGGGGCGGCGTCGCATTGCCCGGCAGATCGCCCTTCGCCAGATAGGGTGCATACCCGCTCGGCTCGGTGCGATCCCAGAGCATCTGCAGGAGGCCGATGACCTGCTGCATGTTGCGGCCCGTGCGGAACGCGCCCCGGAGGAGCACGAGATAAGGCCCGAAGTCCGCGCTGCGGTTGAGCAGCAAACTGTATGGCATCCCGGGCTCGCCGAGCAGCCCGCGGGTCACGTCGGTGGTGACGGTCATGTACGTCGTGCCGAAGATCCCGCCTTGGCTGTCGCCCCGATAGAAGGCTTGATTGGGATCGATGGTCGTTTTGCCATCGATGATGGTCACCGGATCCGTCGCGAACCCGCCCTTCATCATGCGCATGGCGAGCAGGCTGTTGAGGATGCCTTGATGTTGCCGGTCGACGGAGGCCACGAACCCTTCGATGTCCGACGCCGCGCTGGACGCCAGCACGGGGAAATCCTCGTGCGCCATGCCCACGAGATCGACGGCGAAGGCCACGTAATTCCACTTGTCGGCGAGCTCGGCCAGATAACCGTCCTGCCCTTCTTCCTTGTAGCCAAGGAGCCCATGTCCATTCTGGAGCAGCGCGCCGGGCTTCTCCAAAGCAGCATGGGGAATGTGCACGAGCACCTCGTACTCGGCATATCCATTTTGGATGGGCATCCCCTGCGCATCGACGGTCATGCGCGCGTGCGGCCCCGGCTGGTTCAGATAGAGCGGCACCTTCATGAGCACGTGAACGCGCCGGCGGATGTGCGGGCTCGGGTTCTCCTCGACGGACGCGATCGTGTAATCGGGCCCCTTCGTTCCGACCTTGGCGAGCGCGTCGTCGCGCATGCGGATGAGGCGACCCACGTTGTTCTCTTGGCTCGCGGTGGAGTAGTCCCAAGCGATCTGGAGATCGTCCTTCGCGATCCCGGCCTTTTCGAGCCGCGCGAAGATGTCGTCGTAGAGCGCGCGCCGCCGCCCGACCGACGGCTCGCACGACGGCGTCCCGTCGCGGAGCGCCTGAAACGTCTCCGAAGGCGCAAGGGGTTTGCCGTCGACATCGACGACGTGACGAATGGCCACGATGTACCGGGTCGCATCCTTGAGCCGGACCACCGGCCGGATGATGAACGCGTGATCCGCAGGCTCCTCGCCGATCAAGCTCTCGTCGATCTCGGCGAAGTGCGGCACCCGCTCGCCGGTGTCGGCATCGAGCAAAATCGTCGGTGAATCGGCTCCGAGCGACGCCTCGAGATCATCCTGCGAAGGCAATCCCGTCGCGGTCGCGCCGGGCAGATGCGTGAGGATGTTCTGCGCCGGCGAGAACCCGTCGCAGTCTCGGAAATAGATGGGATCGATATGCGACTTCGGTGTGTACCCCGGCAGCGTCGTCCGCCCGAACGCGACCCGCTTGCCGGTCACGGTGTACGGATCGTTCATCAGATAAACGTTCGACGGGAACGGGAAGCCACACTGCGCCGGCACCATCGGATCGCAATCGCCGCCGAGGAGCGGCACACCGCCGCCGTCGTCCGTCGCGCACGAGGCATCGGGCGGCGTGACAGGGACGGGATTGGGCCCGGGCTCGGAGAAAGAGCACGCTCCCGTGAGCGCGAGGGCGGCCACCGCCGCACGACGAAGGGTGACGAAGCGCATGAGGGCGGAGGGTATCAAGACCCGGGCATTCGGTGTGGCCTCGGCATCGCGTGAAGCGCCGGTCACACGTTTCCTGGAGCCGGACATCGCGTCGAAGCCCCGAATCACGCCGCAGAGCCGCCGAATCACGGCCTCCAACATAGCGAAACGCCGCTCGGCGTGATCTCGGCGCACATCGGATCACCCATCGGTCCTTGGTGGCGCGCCCATTGCTGACCGCTTCCCCGGCGCCGAGCTCGATGACGCGATGGATCGCGAATCGACACCACGACAGGGGAGCCCGCATGTGCGACGCGAAGAGCCGAGGATGGATGGCCGCGCTCTCGTGCCTTCTCGTGGCCCTCCCGCTCGCGGCCTGCGCGCCCGCTTGGCAAAGCACGCAAGCGAAGATCTCCCGCATCGACCGAGCCCTCGGCGCCTCCCACGCCAGCCGATCGAAATACCTCCGCTACACCACCACCTCCGACGCCGGCGCGTGGACCCGCGAGATCGTGGTCACCCCCTCGGCCTACGCCGAGCAGCGCACCCGCAGCGATGGCTCTCGCTACGCATTCGGCCACGACCCCCAAGGGGGTTGGCTACGCATCGGCGACGGCGAGATCATCGAAGCCAGCGCCTCGATGTGGGATCAGGAAGCCCGCACCGGCGCTGCGCTCTTCGGCCTTCATTTCGCCGAGCCCCGCCAGGAAGACGAGGCCGCCTACATGGGCCGGCGCTTTCGCTCCTGGGAGCTCGCGTATCGTCCCGCCGGCGGCCGCACGCTCACCTTCTCGGTCGATACGTTGCGCAGCGAGCCCACGGCGTACGACGTCGTCGACGACTTCGGCCGCCTGGTGAGCTGCGGTGATCTCTCGATCGGTCACGGCGAGACCGGCCCCGTGCTCGCATCCTTTCGTTGCAGCACCAACGATCGCTTCGGCTTCGCCGGCCAGGTGCTCCACGAAGACGTTCGCCTCGAGACCGATCAAGCCCTCGACGTCGCCGCCGCGCCTTCGTGGGCGCACCCCGAGGGCGCGCGTGTCTCCCCTCCTCCGCTCACGCGTCCGGTCGAGGTGCCCATCACCTACGAGCGCCGCCTCGAGATCCCCACGCGCGCAGGCGATCGCGATCCCGTGAGCCTCATCGTCGACACGGGTGCCTTCTTCACCATCCTCTCGCGGGAAGGCGCGAGAGCGCTCGGCGTCGTGCCCACGGGCGAGACGCGCATGCACGTCGATCCGCCGTGGCTCGCGCGCACGCATCTCTGGGTCGGCGTCGTCCCGAAGATGAGCCTCGCGGGCGCCACGCTCTACGGCGAGCGCGTCCTCGTCGCCGAGAGCCAAGACTTCGGCGACAAAGCCGGCCTCCTCGGCCAAAGCACGCTGCGCCGCTTCATCCTCGACGTCGACAGCCCCGCGCGCATGGTGCGGCTCTGGCCGCGCGAATCCTTCCGCGGCGGCCGTCGCCTCGTGCGCCTCTACGGCAGCGAAATTCCGACCCTCGACGGCGAAGTCCTCGGCGTCGCCAAAGGCCGCGTCATGCTCGACACTGGCATGGAGGAAGACATCGTCGTCCACGCCTTCGCCATGAGCGTCGTGCACAAGCGAACGCCCGGCTCCGATGCCTTCCTCGGCGGCGCCGACAGCCGCCACAGCCCCGACTACCACAGCACCATCGACGGCCTGCGCCTCGGCCCCTTCACGCTCCCGAAGATGGACGCCATCGGCCGCGATCGCGATCGCCACCGCATCGGCGGCGGCATCGCCCTCGTGGGCATGGGCTTGATGCGTTACTTCCGCCTCGCCTTCGATCTCCGCGACAACCTCCTCCACGCCTGGCCCGGCGACGCCTACCGCACCCTCCGCCGGGTCGGCATCGACATCGAGGAAGGCGGCCAAGGCCCGACCATCGATCGCGTCATCGAAAAGAGCCCCGCCGACGCGGCCGGCCTCAAGCGCGGCGACGTCATCCTCGCCGTCGACCACGACTTCGCCGTCCACCAAAACGTCCCTGCCGCCCGCCGCGCCCTCGCCCGCGCCCCCTTCGGCCCCCTCCCCCTCTGGATCCTGCGGCACGGAACGCCCCAGAAGGTGGAGCTCGCCATGCCTCCACGGAAGTGACCCGAGGTCGGCTGGAGGCAGGGCTGGGAGATGGGGAAGTGCCTCGGGCAAACACCCGAGGTCATGGGCTGGGCCCAAGCGGGCAAGGGAGCAGTGGAGTTGTCGGCGACGGATCAGCAGCCAGCGTCGGCACGGGTCTAAAGCACTCTGTGACAGAGGGTGTTTCGGCTCGTTTTCGAGGCGGTTCGCAACAACAAGGCCTTTGCGCTGGGCGGCACCCCGGAAGGCAAGGTGCTTTGCAACAAGGCCTTTGGCGACAGCGCGCAACGAGGCTTGTGCCGAGCATGAAGGCATTGCAACGAGCGTGGACGAAGTGGCCATGAGCCGTTTGCTGCGGGCTGATGCGGCTTCGTCGATGGGGCTTTGAGAGCACGGCGCCTGCCGCAGGGCGGCAATGAGCTGCGCTCGAGTCCCGCTGCGCGAGAGTCATTGGTGGACCGAATGCCCGGCGCGGATGTGCCAGCGCTCGATGGGTCCGCTCGCTGGCGCTCGCGGCTGCTGCTGCCGCTGCGGGTTGCCGTGACCTGCTCGCGCGGTGCGGACGGGTCAGCGCCCGACGGCTGCGGGCGACGGTTGCCGGATTGCGGGATAGGTTCGCGCGGCCGGTCGCGAGCCATGCGGAGCTCCGCGGGCGCTGAGACACCGCGATGGCGCGCGGACGCGCCTGGTCGCCGATGGCTCAGAGCGTTTGGCTGCCGAGGCCTGAAGGCCAAGGCCGAAGGACAAAAGAAAAAAGGCCAGCAAGCCGTTACAGCTTGCTGGCCCATAAAAAATCCCGGCGGCGTCCTACTCTCCCACTAGGTTGCCCTAGCAGTACCATCGGCTCCAAGGAGCTTAACTTCCGAGTTCGGGATGGGATCGGGTGTGGCCTCCTCGATATCACCACCGGAAAATTGTGGGTGTGTGTGCATGTCTCGTTTCGCGCCTGTGGCTGCGAATCCGCACTGCGCTCTCCAGCGCTCGTCACCCGAGCTCTGGGCGCCAACTCAACGGTTGCCTTAGAAGTATGATCAAGCCGCACGACCGATTAGTACTGGTTAGCTCCGCCAATTGCTCGGCTTCCACACCCAGCCTATCAACCTCGTGGTCTACAAGGGGTCTTTAGGGACCTTGCGGTCCGGGACACCTAGTCTTGAGGCCGGCTTCCCGCTTAGATGCTTTCAGCGGTTATCCGTTCCGTACATGGCTACCCGGCTATGCTCTTGGCAGAACAACCGGAGCACCAGAGGTACGTCCACCCAGGTCCTCTCGTACTATGGGCAGCTCCTCTCAAGTGTCCTACGCCCACGGCAGATAGGGACCAAACTGTCTCACGACGTTTTAAACCCAGCTCGCGTACCGCTTTAATCGGCGAACAGCCGAACCCTTGGGACCTGCTCCAGCCCCAGGATGCGATGGGCCGACATCGAGGTGCCAAACCGCGCCGCCGATATGAACTCTCAGGCGCGATCAGCCTGTTATCCCCAGAGTACCTTTTATCCGATAAGCGATGGCCCTTCCATGCAGAACCACCGGATCA